>DATMDV010000407.1:0-2694 GCA_035557475.1 Ilumatobacteraceae bacterium | reverse complement strand
GCGTCGCCTCGAGCGTCCATTCGCCGACCAGCTGGTCCAGGTCCCTCAGGCTCATCGGGCGACTGAGCGTAGTAGGTGTAGCAGCGGGAGAAGCGCGAAGCCCGGCACGGAGGCCAACCCATCGTTGACCAACGTGCCGGGCTTCGCTGCCGGACGCTAGGCGGCGCCCCTAGTCGTCATCGTCATCGTCATCGTCGTCGTCGTCGTCGTCGTCGTCGTCCCCGTGACCCTTCTTCAGGGAGTCGCGGAGGTCGTCGATGGCGTCCTCGACGGCGTCGTGCTTCTTGCTCTTCAGCTGCTTCGCGGCGTCCTTGAGGGCGTCGCGGGCCGACTCCTTCTTCCCGCGGTCGAGGTAGTCCTCGGCCTTGTCGAGATAGAAGTTGACCTTCGCGAGCGTCCTCGAGTCGATGTCCCCGGCGCGGACCAGCTGGTCTAGCAGGGCCCGCACGACGGCGAAGCTCGGGTCCCAGTCGAGCTCGTCCTGGTGCTGCACGTTCAGGCGGTCAACCTGGACCTCACGTGCCGCCGCGATCTCGTTCTCGGTCAGGTCGTCGGTCGCCGTCAGGCCGAACACGTCGAACCCGCGGGCGATCTCCGAGCCGTACGTCTCGCCGTTGTACCAGTACGTCGACCACAGGCCGCCGAGCACCAGCGTCGTCGCGCTGATCGGGCCACGGTCGTAGTAGCCGATTTCGACCGGGTTGGACGAGTCGCTGAAGTCGACCAGCGACGCACCGCCCTGGTACCAGGCCTGGACGAAGATGTCGCGGCCCGGAACGGGAACCAGCGACGGGATGTGGCTGACGCAGTTCTCCTGGTTGGTCTGAACCACCGGGAGCTTGTAATAGCTGCGGAAGACCAGCTTCCCCTTGACGATGTCGTAGATCGAGTTGCCGCCCCACTTGAGGTCGTCGGTCGCGCGGCAGCGAGCGGCCGTGCCGCCGCCCCACTCGTCGGTGAACACGACGGTCTTGCCGTCGTTGCTGAACGTGGCCCCGTGCCAGTACGCGTACAGCGGATCGGCGACGGCGTCGATCCGCTTCGGGTTGGCCGGGTCCTTGATGTCGATCAGGATGCCGTTGCCCTCACACGCCCCGGCCGCGATCCTGAACTCCGGGTACACGGTGATGTCGTGGCACGCGTCGGTGATCGGCGTGGGCCCCCAGGTCATCCCGGAAGGGTGCAGGGGCGTCTGCGGCGCGTTCTGGAGGCCGTTGACCGCCCCGGTGGCGGGGTCGGCGAACAGCCGCGGCCCGCTTACGATGGCGGCGGTCTGCGGCGCCGCGACCGGCACCTTGATGACCTCGATCCGCCACAGCGACGGGTTCTCGCCGTTCGCCGGGTTGTTGTTGCAGCCCGCGAGCGTGGCCGCCGGCCGCACCCCGGCCGTCCCCTGCACGTAGATGTAGACGTTCCTGCGGTCCCGCTTGTCGGTCACCAGCGTGTGGGTGTGCGACCCGCGGCACGTCTGGACGTTGCCCACCTGGACCGGGTTCGCGACGTTGCTGATGTCGAAGATGCGGACGCCCTGGAACCGCTCGCCGACCGACGGGTTCGTCCCGCAGTCGACCCTGCCGCGCGTCTCCTCGACCGACATGAACAGCAGGTTCTTGTAGACGGAGACGTCGCCCTGCCCGCCCGGACACACGACCTGCGTCACCAGAGTCGGAGCTGACGGATTGGAGATGTTGTAGACCTGGAAGCCGTTGAAGTTCCCGACGAACGCGAAGTCGCCCTGGAACGCCATGTCGGAGTTCACGAACCCGAAGTTGCCGGGGTTGGCCGGGTCGAAGAAGCCGGGCGCCTTGTTCAGGTGCGCGTTCAGTTCCATTCCCAGCTCGGCGGTCTCGGCGTTGTCCAGCCCGGCGCCGAGCCCGACGCGCGGATCGTCCGTGGTCGGAAGCTGGGCGGCCGCCACGGAGGGCAGCAGCACCATGGCCATCAGAATCCCGCCGACAATCGCACTGAGACGCCGTCCCGCCTTCCGGTGGCGAACGCGTCGTACCAACCTCTCCCTCATCGATGCCCTCCCTGGGGTAAAGAAAGCTGACCGCGGACGGTGTGCGATGCTACCCATTGCCGATGCGAAACGCGTTCACGTCGCAGCGAGCCCAATCGATTGCACTCGCGCTCACGGCGGCGGTGGTGCTGGCCGCCTGCTCCGGTGACTCCGAGGATGACGCTCAACAGAGCGGCGGCCAGCAGGTCAACATCGTCCAGCCCGGAGCGCCGGGAGAGCCGTCGCAGAGCCTCTCTCCCGAAGAGGCTGAGGAGATCGAGAACCCGGCCCACACCGAGGCGGACGTGGCCTTCATGCAGGGCATGATCCACCACCACGCGCAGGCGCTGGTGATGACGAGCATGGTGCGCGACCGCGCCGCCAGCAAGGACCTCACGATCCTGGCCAGGCGAATCGAGTTCGCGCAGGAGCAGGAGATCGAGATCATGGAGCGCTGGCTGACCACCCGGGACGAGGAGGTTCCGGACGCGGAGGACCACAAGAACGGCCACGGCGGCCAGGGCCTGATGCCGGGCATGGTCGGACACAAGGAGCTCGTCAAGCTCGCGGAGGCCGACGGCCGGACGTTCGACCGCATGTTCCTCGAGTACATGATCCGCCACCACCAGGGCGCGCTGACCATGGTCGGTCAACTCCGTGACAAGGACGGCGGCGTCGAGCCGGAGGCGGACCTG
>DATMDV010000406.1:0-8385 GCA_035557475.1 Ilumatobacteraceae bacterium | reverse complement strand
CACCGACCTCTCGTAGTCTGCGGGACATGGGTTCGATATGGGTCGCCATCACGGCCGAGCCAGCGCGCGTCGACGTGAGTGACGGTTGAGCCGTTCGGTGAATGTGATGTCGGCTTGGTCGGACGAGCTCGCGTTGGCGCTCTCACTCGCCGACAGTGCCGACACCGTGTCGATGTCGCACTTCGCCAGCGAGGACCTGACGACGGTCCACAAGGCGGACGGAACCCCGGTCGCGCAGGTCGATTTCGAGACCGAGCAGGCGATCCTCGACGTACTTCGTCGCGAGCGCCCCGCCGACGCGGTCGTCGGTGAGGAGGTCGGCCCGCAGCCCGGAAATGCGGCGAGGCGGTGGATCCTCGACGGCATCGACGGCACGCACAACTTCGCGTTCGGGCGGCCCGGGTGGGCGACGGCGATCGCCCTGGAGGTCGACGGCGAGATCGTGGTCGCCCTCCTGTCGGCGCCGGGGCTCGGCCGTCGCTGGTGGGCGGTCAAGGACGGTGGGGCGTGGTCCGCCGGCGTTTCGTCCGGCACCGTGTTCGATGCCGCGTCCGCCGAGCCGATCCACGTCGGTGGAGCGACATCGCTGGCGTCGGCGAGCGTCATGGTGATCCCGTCGGAGGGGTTCGTCGTCGGTTGGCGCGACGAGGTGACGCGGCGATTCCCGATGCCGACCTCACCGCGGAGTCAGAGCTTGGTGCTCGACGCCGTGATGGTCGCGGCGGGCGAGCTCGACGCAGCGGTCCTGACGTTCGGATCGCTGTGGGACTTCGCCGGCCCGAGCCTGATCGTCGGCGAGGCGGGCGGCGTCTTCCGCGACGCGTGGGGCGGCGAGCGATTCGACACTCATTCGGGAGTGTTCACGAACCCGGCGCTCGTCGACGACGTGCTGTCGGCGCTCGCCGAGTTGCGACCGCCGGAACCTGACCGGGCGCGACTCGCGCGCACGGTCAGCACGCCGATCGGGACGCCCGAGGAGATCGCCCTCGATCCATGGCGGGCGTTCGGCATCCGGCCGATGCAGACGATGTCCGCACGCACCCACGTCGAGTCGGCCGCGCCCGAGATCTTCAACATTGTCGACGAGCGAGCGGCGGAGCTGGCACGGCCGCACCTGGGCGTCACGACCGACGGTGTCGTGCAAACCGGATGGCGCGATCTGGCCGCACCACGCGGCGACGCTCGACCGATCGAGGACGCCGCCCTCGCGTTCCTGCAGGCACTGACTCCCGACCAGCGCCAACGCGCCAGCTTCGCGATCGACGCAACCGAATGGCGCACATGGATCAACGTCCACATGAACCACTTCCGCCACGGTGTCATGTTGGAGGATCTCGCCCAGCCCGTGCGCGACCTGGCGCTCGACGTCGTGCGCGCCACGCTCTCGGCGCGCGGATACGACCAGGCGCGCACGATCATGCGGGTCAACCAACTCCTCGCCGAGCTCACGGGCGACTACGAGGCGTTCGGTGAATGGCCGTACTTCGTTTCGATCTTCGGCCACCCGGGCGAGGGCGAGCCGTGGGGATGGCAGATCGACGGCCACCACCTGTGCATCAACACGATGGTGGTCGACGGCCGGATCGTGACGACGCCCACGTTCATGGGCGCCGAGCCGCGCCGGGTCAGATCCGGACCGTACGCCGGCATCTCCTTGTTCGACCCGGAGGAGCGCCTCGGGCTCGACCTGATCCGCGCCTTCGACGGCGCCCAACGCGAACGGGCAATCATCCATCCCTCCATCCAGCCCGACGACATCCCGGTGCATCTCCAGAACCTGTTCGACGGGCGGATGCAGGCCGGCGCGTTCCACGACAATCTCGTCGCGCGGTACCAGGGGGTCGCCGGGGCCGACATGACCGATGCCCAGCGCCGTGTGCTGCGCGAGCTGGCTGCCACGTACGTCGAGTGGAACGCTCCCGATCACGCCAAGGTGCAACTCGCCGAGGTCGAGGCACAGCTCGACGAGACGTGGTTCTCGTGGTACGGCGGCTACGACGACGAGGCGCCGTTCTACTACCGGGTGCACAGCCCGGTGCTCCTGATCGAGTTCGACCACCACCCGGGTGTCGCCCTCGACAACGTGATGCCGACCCGGCACCACGTGCACACCGTCGTACGGACACCGAATGGCGGTGACTACGGCGCCGATCTGCTTCGTCTGCACCACGAGCGCTTCGACCATCACAGCGGCGAGCACCGCGCCCGCTGACCCGGCCCGACGGCCACCCAGCGGATCGGGCCGCCGTTCGACATATCCTGAGCGTGATGGCCGCAACGACGTTGACCGAGTTGCGCTCGCGGCGCGATGAGATCATCGAGGTGGCCCTCGCCCGCGGTGCGTCGCGGGTGCGGGTGTTCGGTTCCGTGGCGCGCGGCGACGCCACTGACGCCAGCGACATCGACTTCCTTGTCGACCTCGAACCTGACCGAAACCTGCTCGACCTCGGCGGTCTCCTGATGGACCTGCAGGACCTCCTGCAGCGCGACGTCGATGTGGTCACCGAGCGCGGGCTCCGCCCGAGAGTTGCTCAACGCGTGCTCGCCGACGCCGTCGAATTGTGAGGGGCGACCGCGATCGCCTCCTCGACATGCTCGAGATGTGCGACCTGCTCATCGAGCACGTGTCGGGCCAGAGTGAGCTCGCTGATGATCCGGTCATCCAGGCCGCCGCACAGCGTTGGATCGAGGTGCTCGGTGAGGCGGCGTCACGCGTGTCCGAAGAGATCAGGCAGGGCCACCCCGAAGTCGCCTGGCGCGAGATCCTCGGCCTGCGGGTGATGATGGCCCGTGGCTACTTCCACATCGACCAGGACATCGTCGGCAGTGTGGTCGACCGCGACGTCCCCGAGCTCCGAGACCAGCTCCGCGTGATCGCCGACTCGCTCGCCAGCTCCGAAGGCGATTCACCCGCCTAGAGCAATCTGGGGCGCTCGCCACCTCATCGACGCCAGGAGTTGATGGCATGATCGACGTGGTGCTCGTCAGCCAGGTTCCATTCGCCCTCGTCCCCTCGCATGAGGGTGTGTGGAGTGTCGACGAGCAAACGGGTGCGGTGGTCGCCGATGCGCCGGCCCACACCGACTTCTACATCAACCCCGCTGGTGAGGACTCCGGCGACGCTGAATCGATGCTCAACGCGGCGACGCTGCTCGGCGCGCCACCGGCCGGCGACTTCCAGCTCAGCGCCCGGGTCACGGTCGACTTCGTGGCCCAGTACGACGCCGGGGTGCTCATGGTCTGGATCGACGAGCGGCACTGGGCCAAGTTCTGCTTCGAGCTCTCTCCCGCCACCGAACCGATGGTGGTCTCGGTCGTGACCCGCGACGTCTCCGACGACGCCAATGCCTTCGTCGTGCCCGACCGGTCCGTGTGGCTCCGAGTGTCCCGCGTCGACCACGTCTACGCGTTCCACGCGTCGACCGACGGACAGGCGTGGCGCCTGATCCGGGTCTTCACGCTCGGTGAGCTGGTGGACGGGCACACGGTCGGGTTCGAGGTTCAATCGCCCACCGGTGACGGCTGCGTTGTGACCTTCGACGACATTCGCTTCGCCGCTCAGCGTCTCGACGACCTGCGCGACGGGTCGTGAGCGGCACCGGTCAGTCCGACGAAAAGCGGGCGCCTCAGTCGAGCGGTGGGGGCGGTGGACCGAGGACCTCGATGCCGTGCGCGGCACAGACCCTGGCCACGTGTCCGGGATCGATCTCGATCGGGTCCGGCAACGCGTTCGGATCGGTCGGCGTGCCCAGCGCGCCCACGAAGCGGTCGAAGCTCGGGCCGTTGCGGCGACCTGCGTTGATGGTGAGGAACCGGGCCTCGTCGCTCACTACTTGCCACGTGTGCGGGATGCCGTGCGGCAGGGTGACGGCCGCCCCGGCCGTCGCGACGGTCGAGTCGCCGCCGCCGAGGTCGATGCGGATCTCACCTTCGAGGACGTACATCATCTCGTCCTCTTCGATGTGCCGGTGCAGCGGCGGTCCGAACCCGCGCGGGGCGACGAATTCGACGAGCGCCAGTCCGGAGTCGGAGCCACCGGCGCCGACCTTGACGGTCGCGAGGTGGTTCAGGAAGAAGTGGTGGTCACCCTCGTCGGCGGGGACCGACTGGAGCGAATCGATGGTGGCAGCGGTGGTGTTGGTCATGGGTCGAGCGTGATCCCGCACCCTTATGAAATCCTTTCGGATGTCGCCGCAACGGTCAGCGAGCGATCTCGTCCCAGCTCGTCGCGCTCACCCCGAGGTCGTCCACCGCCGCGACGTACGCCTGGTATGCGGTGCGCGCCTCACTGAGACGGCCCTCGGCGCGGAGCGTCGCGACGAGCGAGCGATGGGCGTCCTCGTCGTACGGTGCGTGGATGAGGACGCGTCGCCAGAGCTCGATCGCGTCGTTCGCGTCGCTGACGTCCGCCAACCCGCGGGCGGCGACGCCGAATCGAGCCCGGATCTCGTCACGGAGCGGTGTTGACCAGTCCTCGTAACGATCGTCGGGCAGGAACTCCCCGTCGTGGCCGGCGACGATCGCGGTGTCGTCGGTCTGCGCGAACCATCGTTCGATGTCGACATCGACATGGTCGAGGTCGAGCCGGATCGACGATCGGTCGGCGATGACGCCACCGCCCAGGATGCGCCGTACCGCGGAGAGTTGAACCGAGAGCCGGGCGCCCAAGCGGTCGATTCCATCGTCCTCGGGCCACAGCACCTCGATCAGCTCGTCGCGTGTCACCGGCCAGCCGCGGGCGACCACCAGACGCTTCAGGAGTGTTCGAGCCCGCTTCGAGCCCCACGCTGAAGTCGGGACCGGCGTCCCGTCGACGATGACGTCGAAGCGGCCCAGTGTGACGATCTCGGTGCGGTGCTTCGTCCACGTGAGCGTCCGGTCGGACACCGCGCCCGTGGTGAAGCGTTCGATCGCTCCCAGCGCGAGCGAGAGATCGGTCGCGTAGAGGAAGTGATCCTCACCCGGCATCTCGACCAACTCGACGTCGACACCGTGGGACTGGAGCAAGCCACACGTCTCGCGCGCGCGCTCGATGTGCACGACGCGATCGCCGACACGATTGAGGATCAGCACCGGGCACTCGATCCGGTGCAGAACTCCGCGCGCATCCATCTCGCGGGCAAGATCCACCAAGATGCCGATCGCGTCTCGACCGGCCGCGTTTCGCTCATACCGTTCGTGCCAGCGCCGGAACTCGCCGTCACCCGCCAGTGATGGCGCGAACAAGTCGACGATGATCGACTCCGACGTCCCCCAGCCCGCCACGACGCGTTGCCACATCGCTGCAGTGCCGCCTGTGGTCCGATCGCGCTCGTCGTCCGGGCGCGGCGTCAGCGACGCCGACGACGACTCGAGGATCACGCCCTGCACACGATCGGGATAGGTCGCGGCGAACATCAAGGTCATCGGGCCGCCCTCGGACGTGCCCATCAGATACGAGCGATCGATGCCCGCGTGGTCCATCACCGCCGACAGTTCGTCGACGCGTTCGTCGAGCCGCGGGATGTCGGGACTGCGATTCGACATGCCGGTGCCCCGCTTGTCGAACGCCACGAACCGACAGAACGTCGCGAACCCTTCGAACATCCTGCGGATCGCGGGCCACTCCCACGCCATCTCGATGTTCTGCGCCAGCGGCGGCACTGAAACGATCGTCACGTCGCCGTCGCCGATGGACTGGTAGGCGATCGACGACCCATTCGGCGTGATGGCAAACCGGGTGTCCGGAACGGCTTGATTGGGCATTGAGCGCCCCTCCCGGGCCAGACGACCCACGCCGACAGCATGGCACGAGCCAATGCATCCCCCGCGCGGCACGTCAGCGGTAAGCCCCGGACGAAGCGATCTAGGATTTTCTGCACGGCGTGTCGATTTTGGGATCGCCTCGTTCGACGTGTACGTGAGAGGGCCACCGTGGCCTTCCGGACAAACGGGAGAACGAGATGAAGTACATGCTGATCATGCGGCCCACCGACGAGGCCGGCGCGGCATTCGCCGACGTCGACTTCACCGAGATCGTGAACACGATCGGCCAGTTCAACGACGAACTGGTCCGGTCGGGAGTGCTCCTGGCCGCCGAGGGCCTCGACCCCGACGCCTCGCAGGGTGTGGTGGTCGACTTCACGGGCGAAGCACCGGTCGTCAGTGATGGTCCCTACGGCGAGACGAAGGAGCTGTTCGCCGGGTTCTACCTGCTCGATGTCGCGTCGATCGACGACGCCATCGCGTGGGTGAAGCGCATGCCATTCACCGGTGGCTCCAAGATCGAGATCCGTCGGGTCACCACGATCGACGAGATGCCGCAGGACAACGAGTGGATCCAGAAGGAGCGTGCGTGGCGCGAGGCGACCGGCCAGCTCTGATGGGCGGTGCCGAGGCGGCCCAACGGGCGGTCGAGGCCGTGTGGCGCATCGAGGCGGCCCGGATCGTCGGTGCCCTCACCCGGTACACCGGCGACTTCGGGCTGGCAGAGGACGTGGCTCAGGAGGCGCTCGCCGAGGCGCTCGCCAGATGGCCACAGACCGGCGTGCCGGAGAAGCCCGGCGCGTGGCTGCTCACTACGGCGCGGCGGCGGGCGATCGACGCATTCCGCCGCCGCGCTGGCCGTGATGAGCGCTATTCCGCACTCTCCCGCGACCTGTCCGAGGCGCCCGGAACGGATCACGACGCGCTGTGGGACCCGGACACGATCGACGACGACTTCCTGGCGCTGATGTTCATCAGCTGCCATCCGGTGCTGTCCCGGGAGGCGCGCATCGCGCTGACGCTGCGCACGGTGGGCGGCCTCACGAGCGACGAGATCGCCCGCGCGTTCCTGATCCCGGTGGCGACCGTCCAGGCCCGGATCACGCGCGCCAAGAAGAGCCTCGCGGCGGCGCGCGTGCCGTTTGCCGTGCCGGTCCCCGAGGAGCGTGGCGAGCGGCTCGGCTCGGTGCTCAACGTGCTGTACGTGATCTTCACGGAGGGCTCGTCGGCCACCAGCGGCGACGACTGGATCCGCCACGACCTCGCCCGCGAAGCGCTCCGGTTGGCCCGAGTGCTCGTGCGCCTGCAACCAGTGCCGGAGGCGTACGGGCTGGTCGCGCTGCTCGAGCTCACGTCGGCCCGCTTCCCGGCCAGGCTCGACGCCGACGGCCGTCCGATGCTGCTCGAGGATCAGGACCGGCGACTCTGGGATCGCTCGGCCATCTCCCGCGGCCGAGCCGCACTCGAGCGTGCCGCCGGTCCGAACGGGCTTGGTTCGTACGGGCTGCAAGCCTCGATCGCCGAATGCCACGACGTGGCACCTTCGGTCGCCGACACCGACTGGGAGCGGATCGTGCTGCTGTACGACGCGTTGCGGCTGCTGGCACCGTCGCCCGTCATCGACCTCAACCACGCCGTCGCGGTGGCGATGGCAACGGGACCGGCGGAGGGCCTCGCGCTGGTCGACGCGCTCGCGGCCGACGGAGCGCTCGCCGACTACCACCCGCTCTACGCGGTACGCGGCGAGCTCATGGCTCGTCTCGGTCGTCGCGCCGACGCCCGCGGCGAGTTCCTTCGTGCCGCGGCAATGTGCGCGAACGCCGCCGAGCGCGCCGTGCTCGAACGCAAGGCCACGGCCGCCGCCGACGCGTAGCGCGCCGCCGCGACCGACGACTTTCAGGGAACGTCATGGGGTGGACGTGATTCCGCGTCCTCGTGCCCGATTCGGCCCTCGCGGTTGGCGCGTTGCATGGCGGTGGCGAGGCGTCGCGTTCCTTGGATGATCTCGTCGGGTGTGCGGGTCGCGAAGTTGAGCCGAAGGAAGCGCTCGCCGTCGGTCGGGATGGCGAAGAAGCGGTGACCCGGAGCGAACGCGACGCCTTCGTCGAGCGCATAGGAAACGAGCGTCTCCGCCGACACCGGGCCAGGCAGGCGAAGCCAGGCGAACAGTCCGCCGTGTGACGGGGCAACGGATGTGCCCGGGAGGAATTCGCGAACCGCCGTGTGCATGGCGTCGCGACGGGCCCGGTAGGCGCGGGTCGTTCGACGGAGGTGCGCTTGGTAACGGCCGACGGTGACGTAGCGATCGACGACGCGTTGCATGAGCGGCGGCGTCGTCAGGTCGTGGACCCGCTTGTGGTTACCGAGTCGATCGAGAATCGGTCCGTCGGCGACGAGGAACCCGACCCGCAGGCCCGGCATCAACAGCTTGGAGAAGGTACCGACGTAGATGACCTGGCCGACGTGGTCGAGTGCCTTGATTGCCGGCTGGGCGCGTCCCTCGTAGCGGAGGTCACCGACGAAGTCGTCTTCAAGGATCGGGACGTTGTATCGCGCCGCGAGCGTCAACAGTCGGCGACGTCGGCCGCCGCTGAGGCTTGCGCCGGTGGGATTCTGGAAGTTCGGAATCGTGTAGATCAG
>DATMDV010000405.1:0-23052 GCA_035557475.1 Ilumatobacteraceae bacterium | reverse complement strand
GCAAGAACGCCGACGAGAGTGAGCTGTTCATCGTCGAAGGCGACTCGGCGGGTGGCACCGCGCTCGACGCCCGCAACCCGTTCAACCAGGCGATCCTGCCGATCCGCGGCAAGATCCTCAACGTCGAGCGGGCCCGCATCGACAAGATGCTCAAGAACAACGAGATCCAGGCCCTCATCACGGCCATCGGTGCCGGCGTCGGCGAGGAGTACGACGTCACCAAGGCCCGTTACCACAAGGTGATCGCCTTGTGCGACGCCGATGTCGACGGCAGCCACATCCGCACCCTGCTGCTGACGTTCTTCTTCCGCCAGATGCGCGACATGGTCGAGTCGGGCTACGTCTACATCGCCCAGCCGCCGCTGTACTCCACCACCGTCGGCAAGGAGAAGGTCTACCTCAAAGACGACGTCGCCAAGGCCCGCTTCCTGGCCGAACGGCCGAACCACAAGAAGGACTTCCAGCGCCTCAAGGGTCTCGGCGAGATGGACTGGGAGGAGCTGAAGGGGACCACGATGGATCCCTCCACGCGCACACTCCTGCAGGTCAACGTCGAGGAGGCCGCCGAGGCCGACCACATCGTGAGCACGCTCATGGGTGACGACGTCGAGAGCCGCCGCAACTTCATCACCACCAACGCCCGCGACGTGCGTCACCTCGACTTCTAGATCACGGGAACCCTGACATGTCTGACACCCCGATTCCCCCCACCGACGACGATCTCGTCGGGACCGCCGACGATCCGATCCAGCCGATCCAGCTCCAGGACGAGATGGAGAACTCGTTCCTCGAGTACGCGATGTCGGTCATCATGTCGCGGGCGCTCCCCGACGTGCGCGACGGCCTCAAGCCGGTGCACCGCAGGATCATCTGGGACATGGAGCAGCAGGGGTTCCGCCCTGATCGCCCATTCGTGAAATGCGCCCGCGTGTCGGGCGACACGATGGCGAACTACCACCCCCACGGCGACAGCGCGATCTACGACGCCCTCGTCCGGATGGCGCAGCCGTTCTCACTCCGTCACCCGCTCATCGAGTTCCACGGCAACTACGGCAGTCCAGATTTCGGACCCGCCGCCTCGCGATACACCGAATGCCGGCTCCACCCGTTGGCGATGCAGCTGCTCGCCGACATCGACGAGGACACCGTCGACATGGTGCCCAACTACGACGGCCAGACCGAGGAACCGGTGACGCTGCCGGCGCGGTTCCCGAACCTGCTCGTCAACGGCAGTCAGGGCATCGCCGTGGGCATGGCGACCAACATCCCGCCCCACAACCTCGGCGAGGTCATCGACGCCACGATCCACCTGATCGACAACCCCGACGCCACGTCCGACGAGCTGATGCACTGGGTGAAGGGGCCCGACTTCCCGACCGGTGCGAGCATCCTCGGCCGGGCGGGCATCATCGACGCCTACCGCACCGGCCGCGGCAGCGTGAAGATGCGGGCGACGGCCACCATCGAGGAAGGTCGCAACGGCCGCTACGAGATCGTCGTCACGGCGCTGCCGTACCAGACGAGCTGCTCGGCGATCGCGGCGCGCATCCAAGAGCTCGTCGACGGGGGAGACCTCGACGGCATCGCCGACGTCAACGACGGCTCGGCCGGCGGCAAGACCCATCTCGTGGTGTCGCTCAAGCGCGATGCCAACGCCAACGTGGTGATGAACAACCTGTTCAAGCTCACCCAGTTGCAGTCGTCGTTCTCGATCAACATGGTCGCCCTCGTCGACGGTGTGCCGCGCACGTTGGGGCTGCGCGAGGCGCTCGTCGGCTACGTGAAACACCAGATCGAGGTCATCACCCGTCGGTCCAACTTCCGCCTCGACAAGGCCCGCCGCCGCGAGCACATCCTCGAGGGGCGCCTCAAGGCGCTCGACGTCATCGACCAGATCATCGCCCTGATCCGGGCCAGCGACGACGCCGGCGCCGCCAAGACGGCACTGATGGCCGAGCCGTTCGAGTTCAGTGAGGCCCAGGCCGTCGACATCCTCGACCTGCAGTTGCGCCAGCTCACCCGGCTGTCTCGGATCGATCTCGAGACCGAGCTCACCGACGTGCGGGCGCGCATCGAGGAGCTGATGGCGATCCTCGCCGACGACAAGCGCCTGCGCACCGTGATCAAGGACGAGCTGAGCGCGATCCGTGAAGAGTTCGCGACACCGCGGGTGTGCACGATCAGCCTCGACGAGGGCGAGATGTCGATCGAGGATCTCGTCGACGACAAAGAGCTCGTCGTGGTGATGACCGAGGCGCAATACGTGAAGTCGGTGCAGGCCGATTCGTTCAAGACCCAGGGTCGTGGTGGGCGTGGTGTCAGCGGCGCCAGGCTGAAGACCGACGACATCGTGCGCCACGTGATCTTCACCACCGCCCACGCCCACCTGCTGTTCTTCTCGAACCGGGGGCGGGTCTACCGGCTGCGGGCGATGGACATCCCCGAGCGCGAGCGCACGGCCAAAGGGATGCCGATCGTCAACCTGCTCCCGATGCAGGCGGGTGAGACGATCCAGGCGATCATCGACACCCGCGACTTCGCCACCGAGCGCTACCTGTTCTTCGCCACCCGCAAGGGCACCGTGAAGAAGACCTCGTTCGACGCCTACGACTCGAGCCGGCGCGACGGGCTGATCGCCATCAACCTCAACGATGGCGATGAGCTGGTGCGGGTCATCGAGACATCGGGCGAGGACGACATCTTCATGGTCAGCCGCAAGGGGACGACCATCAGGTTCGCCGAGACCGATGTCCGCCCGATGGGTCGTGCAGCAGCGGGTGTACGCGGCATGAAGCTGCGCGCCGGAGACGAGGTCGTGTCCGTCGACGTCGCCCGCGACGACACCGCGATCCTCCTGATCACCGAGGAGGGGTACGGCAAGCGCACCCAACTCGATCGCTTCAATCGCCAGACGCGCGGTGGTCAAGGTGTGATCGGCATCCGCCTCACCGGGAAGAAGGGCGAAGTCGTGGCGGCGTTCATGGTCGGACTCGACGACGAGATCGTCGCCGTGTCGTCGGGTGGCGTCACGATTCGCATGGAGGTGCGTCAGATCTCCTCGCAGGGCCGCGACGCCACCGGTGTGCGAGTGATGAATCTCGACGACGGCCAGACCGTCGCGTCGGTCGCGCCCATCCTGTCCGGCGACGACTGATCGCCCACGCCTCGGCCGTGTGGCCCGCTTCGCAGCTCGCGCTGTCACGGGTCGACGAGATCGGAGGAGAACATGGCGCGACGCGATCGCGGGTCGGCGTTGGTGTTCGTCGTCATCGTCACGGTGGGATTCACCGGCGCTGCCGGAGCCGCGCTGGCGGTGTTGTCGCGCGATCTGATCGATGCCAGTCGGGCCCGATCGGCGGCCGACGCGGCCGCCTTGGCCGCGGTCGAAGGTGGGCCGGCGGCGGCGACCGAACTGGCCGCGGCCAACGGCGCGACGCTCGTGAGTTGGGCGCAGATCGGCTCGGACGTCGTGGTCGTGGTTCGCGTCGGCGATGCCATCGCCAGAGCACGCGCGACGAATGTCCCATGACAGGTGCCTACACTCGATCCGGTGAGTCCGAGCGAACGCCGGGCGGCGGAGGTGGGTGAGGACGACGCGGCTTCGGCGTCTGACGAACGGGGGTCCGCGTTCCAAGCGGCGCTCGACTCGACGCTCGACCGCACGTCCCGGGCCGCCGTCGGGTCGACATCGGACGCGGCGCCGGGAACGAGCCGCCCGGTCGACATCCCCGAGATCGTGCCGGCCACGGTCGACCCCCCGTCCGAGCCCGAGCCGCGTCGGACCCGTGTGACCACCCGCGCGGTCGCCGTCGAACCGGATCCGCGATCCCGCCAGGTCACGAGTCCGCGTCACGAGGCGATCGACGCGTGGCACGGCGCCACCAACACCCCCGTCGTCGTCCCCATCCCGGTGGTCGGTGGCGGCCGATCGTCCGCCTTTCGTGCCGTGGGCCGACGTCCTCGGGTCCGCAAGGTCACGCGGGTGGTGCGCCACATCGACCCGTGGAGCACGTTCAAGGTGTCCCTGGTGTTCAGCATCGTGCTGTACGGGGTGTTGCTGACCGCCGGGGTGCTGCTGTGGAACGTGGCGGTGAACACCGGCACCGTCGACAACGTCGAGCGATGGTTCACGCAGTTCGGGTGGGAGAGCTACGAGCTCAAGGGTGGCGAGATCTTCCACAACGCCTGGATCGCCGGCCTGTTCGGGGTGGTCGGGCTCACTGGCCTCGGGGTCCTCAGCGCGACGCTGTTCAACCTCATCAGCGACATGGTCGGCGGCGTGCGGGTCACGGTGCTCGAGGAAGAGGTGATCGAGCACACGACGTCGCGCAGCGACCGGTTCGTCATCCGGCGTCCGCCCGACGGTCCACCACCCGTCGCCGAGTTCGATCTCGGCGGCGATCTCGACCTACCGCCGAACGGCGCACGCACGGGCTCTGCACGTGCGTCGAGCGCACGCCACCCGGTTGAGGAACCGCCGAGGTGACCGGTAGCCTCGCCTACTTGCCGGGGCTATAGCTCAGTCGGTTAGAGCGCATCCCTGATAAGGATGAGGTCGCAAGTTCGATTCTTGCTAGCCCCACGGTCGCGTCACGATCACAGTCCCACCTCGGCGAGCCAACGGGTCGTGTCGCTCTCCTCGGCTGGAACGAAATGAACGGCACCATCGCGGTTGATCACGACCCGGTTCCGGCCAGCGAGCTTGGCGGCGTACAGCGCGGCGTCAGCGGCATTGAGGCCTGCCCGGATCGTGCCGTCGGTGCTGACGACGCCGCCGATGCTGATCGTGGCGTTCACCTGGTCGGCACCGACGCGTATCGTCACCAGCGCGACTGCGGCGCGGTACCGCTCGGCGACGGCCGCGATGCTGCGTTCTGAGGTGGCGGGGAGGATGACGAGGAACTCCTCGCCGCCCCAGCGGCACACGACGTCCTCAACCCTGGCGGCGGCGCGCAATGTCCGGGCGACGAGGCCGAGCACCCGGTCACCGGTTTCGTGTCCGTAGGTGTCGTTGATGTCCTTGAATCGGTCGATGTCGATCATCAGGACGCCGTAGGGCTGCGAGTGGCGCGAGGCGGCCGAGGCCGTGCGTTGCAGGTGCTCCTCGGCGGCCCGCCGGTTCGGCAGTTGCGTCAACTCGTCGAACCGAGCCGTGGTGGACGCCGCGGAGTGGAGGCGTGCAAGTCGGAAGTACAGGACGAGCCCGACCAGCCCCGTGAACGCGAACGCGACGAAGAGCAGCCACGACACATGCGACCCACCTTCGATCGGCGCGTACAGGATCGAGCTCGGGGTCGTGAGGATGACGTGCCACGCGGTTCCGGCCACAGGCTCGCGGACGTAGGTGAGGGAGGTACCGTCGGACTCGAGAGCACCGATCGACTCGTCGAGCTGCAGGAGCTGTCCGGGCGTCAGCGTCGGAGTGAGGTCGGCCCGCTCACCCGACTTGCCGGACACGACGGTGTTGCCCATGCGGTCGATCAGGTACGTGCGACCGGCGAGCGGGATGACGGTGTCGAAGTAGACGCGGAGTGAACCGGTGGAGGGACGGATCGCGCCGTTGAACACGCGACGCCCGCTCGGGGTGTCGAACGGGACCGCCAGGGCGACGACCGCCTGTGACGACACTGCGGACGCCACGACGCCAGACACGCCCGTGCTGCCGGTGAGGGCGGTCGCGATGTGTTGGGATCGGTCGCCGAACTGTTCGCCGAGCAGGTCGGGACTGGCTGGCCACGCCGCCAGCATGCGCCCCTGCGCGTCGAACAAGCCGGCGACATCGAGGTCGAACGCCTGCACTATCGTTTCGAAGTCCGTCGCGCTCACGTCGGTTCCCGACAGCAGCCGAATGGCCTGGTCGCGTTCGCGCGTCGCGAGATCGTCGACGTACCCGGTAACGAATGCCGCACTCAGGTGCGCGCGGGACTGAAACCGCTCGTCGAGCGCCTCCCGGCTCAGCGCCGTATCGTGCGTGATCGACTTGGCGAACACCGCGAGCAGCAAGATCATCAACAACGCTCCGATGACGATGCCGACTCGGCCGCGACGCCGCCGACGACCCGGAGCTCTGGTCGCGCGGTCGGGTCCCCGGTGGAGGAACCGCGACATCGTCACCCCAGGTCATCGGCGGTGTGCGACGTCGACTTGAGGAAGCCTTTACCAACGCCGCGGCCCCACCCGGGTGGTCAGCGCGCGGGCTCAGTCGAACGGGAGCGGACTGCCGCAGCCTCAGGGTCGGCGTCCGCGAGACTGCGGCCATGGGCCTCGCTCGGGTTCTCGTAGTGGCGTTGGCGGCACTCGTCGTCGCCGCGTGTGCGAGTGAAGACCCCGAGTCCGGCGGTCCGACCGTCGCCACGATGATCCCCCGGCCCGGCTCCGGCAGCGAATCGACTGCCAAACCAGAGGAGGCAACCGATGGAGCATCGGGGACGACGGGCGTTCCTCCCAGCGTGGTGGCGTCCCCGACGACGGCACCGGCCGCGGCCGAACCCCCGCCCCCCGACCCGAGCTGCGCTCCGGGTCCCGACCGCATCGTCACAGAGCTCGCCGACGACACCGTTGAGGCCGTCGTGGTGCCCGACTACACGCTCGCCGAGCAGCGCCTCGGCGACGTAACGATTCCGGCCGTGCGCGTGCCGGGCTTTACGATCCCCGCCCACATCGTCGACAACGGCTGCCTCATCTCGTACAACGCGCCGGGCGGATGCCTCGGCGCCGTCGAGATCAGCAGCGTCAGCATCCCCGACGTCACGATCCCCGGAGTCGAGATCGACCCGGTTGTCGTCGACGGTGTCGAGCTCGCGGCGGGCATCGAGATCCAGCCCGTCACGCTTGCCGGGGCGAGCACGCCAGCCGTACGCCGCGAGCAGACCTGCGCGATCGAGACGTCCGATCGGACAGGGGGCGTTCCGGCGCTCGTCCGCGACGAGCTCATCCGTCCGGAGTTCCGCCGGGAGGGTGGGGTGCGGTCGTTCATCGGCCGCGACCCGGTGTGCGTACCCGCAGGCTGCAGCGTCCGACTCTCGATCGATCTCGTCACCGTGCCGGTGCGGATCTCCAGCCGCGCCGTCGCGCCCGAGCTGGTCTCGGTCGTGACGACGTTGGACGCCGAGCAGGGAACGGCGGTCGTCGAGACTCCCGGCCGCACGTCATACACCGCTTCCGCCGACGTGTTGTTCGACCCCGGTGAGGCAAGCCTGCGGCCCGATGCCATCCCGTCGTTGCAATCGATCATCGCCGCCATCCGGTCTGCGCCGCCCGACGCGGCGCTGCTCGTCGAGGGGCACACCGACAGCCTCGGCGAGACTGCCTACAACGACGCCTTGGCGCGCGCCCGCGCCGAGGGCGTGGCCGAGTGGCTGGTGGCCGAGGGCGGGATCGCCCTGGAGCGGATCACGACGCTCGGGTTCGGTGAGACCACCCCGGTCGCTCCCAACACGCTCGACGATGGGACCGACAACCCAGAGGGACGGGCACTGAACCGGCGCGTCGTGATCTCGGTGCTGACCGACGACGGCTGACATCGCGTCAGCCACTGCGTGACACGAAGTCGACGGCGGTGCTGTCTCCGCGGGCCACGACCCTCGACGCTGACACATCTGCCCACAGGCGGGCAGAGCCCGCAGATCACTGCACCGTGATGTTGTCCCAGTGCCAGGTCGTCCGACATCCGGTGAGGATGCCGATCACGCGGCAGTCCTCACCGTCCTTCGCCGGGGTATAGGCGTGCTGTTCGAGGATCACCTTGGCGTTGGCCGGGAAACGGCCGCTGAAGGTCCGCTGGTAGAACCCGTTGGCACCTTGATCGATGAGGACCGTCACGGTGCCGTTGCCGTTGTCGGTGACGCAGTGCTGACGACGGATCGATCGCGACTCCCGGCCGGCCTGGTCGCGGCCCAGCTGGTAGGTGCTGTCGGTCTGACGGACGCCGTTGGCGAAGACGTTCAGCCCCCAATACTGACCGTGGACCATGATGCCCCACGTCGTCGCGTCGTGCTGCTTCGTCCACTCGTCGACGCCGACGAACTCCGGGTTGACGTGGGTCAGGTCGCCGTCGGCGATCTTGGAGGCGGGGACGACGAGGAGCTCGGTCCACTGCCTGCCGCCTTGGTCGGTGACGTTCTGGTCCCAACACACGCGATGAACCGCGGAAAAGGTCTGCTTCGGTGCCATCGAGAGCGTCGAGTACCCGTCGACGTCACCCATCGACGTCATCACGTGGGCGTTGCCGACCCCTGGCGGGCCACACACCCAGAAGTGTTGCGAGCGGTCGCCGCCGGCATTGATCATCCGGATCGTGTCAGCGCCGCCGCAGTTCATGTCGTGGTCCGCGCGCCACGGCAGGAGCGTGTCGATCTGCCCGCCGGCGCGGTCGGCGCGGTGATGGACGTCGATGTCCCAGCGGGCCCGCCAGCCCTCGCCATCGGGGAACGTCTCGGCGAACTGCGTACCGAACGTGACGTCCCGAGTGTCGAGGAGGCGTTGCGGCGTGATCGCCGAGTAGTCCGAGCCCGCCGCGAACCATCCGTTGATGTCGGCGATCAGCTCGGTGTCGGTGTCGCCGGTGAACAGGCAGATCTTGCCGCCGGTTCCGACTTTGACGATGGCGCTGTTGGCGACGGGTGCGCCGACGCCGTAGTTGAGGTTGGATGCATTGGGACGCGGTGTGCCGCACGGCCAGGCGGTGAGGAAGCCGATGCCGCGAGCTTCGGCCGACGTGAGGTTGAGCACCACCGCCGAAGCGTTGGCGGGCACGCCGGCGCGCCCCGTCACCTGCAACTCGTACACCCCGCCGGCCCGGCGGAGCCCCTGACCGGCGCTGACGCCGTCGACGGTGGTGAGTCCGGGGCGGGTGTCGAGCAGGCGCGCCGGGGGGCTCGAGACGTAATCGGAGCTGGCCGGGAACCAGCCGTTGACGTCGGCGATCAATTGCGTGTCGGTGTCGGCCGTGAGCAGACAGATCTTGCCGCCGGTTCCGACTTTGACGATGGCGTTGTTGGCGACGGGTGCGCCGACGCCGTAGTTGAGATTCGACGCGGTCGGGCGGGGCGTGCCGCAGGGCCAGGCGGTGACGAAACCGGTGCCGCCCGCTTCGGCCGATGTGATGTTGAGCACCGCTGCGGAGGCGTTGCCCGCGACGCCGGCGCGTCCCGTCACCTGCAGCTCGAACGTCCCGCCGGCGCGACGGACACCGACGCCGGCGGCAACGGCGTCGACGGTGGAAAGGCCGGGGCGAGTGTCGAGCAGCCGCGCCGGGGAGGTCGGCGTGTAGTCGGAGCCGGCGGGGAACCAGCCGTTGATGTCGACGATCAGGTCGGTCTCGCTGTCGGCCGTGAACAGGCACACCTTGCCGCCGGTTCCGACCCTGACGATGGCGCTGTTGGCGATCGGTGCGCCGACGCCGTAGTTGAGGTTGGAAGCGTTGGGACGCGTTGTGCCGCAGGGCCAGGCGGTGATGTAGCCGGTGCCGCGGGCGCCGGCGGAGGTGATGTTCAGCACCACCGCCTCGGCGTCGGCCGGCACGCCCGCCTGACCGGTGACCTGCAACTCCAGGGTCGACCCCGCCGGTCGCGGCGCGGCCTGGATCAAGCCGGCACCGGCGAAGACTGCGGGCACCACCAACGCCCCATAGGTCAGCAGCAGTGAGGTGGCTCGTCTCATGAAAAAGATCTCCTGGTAGGTACAGCTCTCGACCGTTGTCCTGTCCCGCCAAACTCAAAACCATCGGCGGAGCAGGTGGGGATCTTGAGACGAGAGATTCGTGCCCGCTGCTCAAGGAATGTTGCGGTCATCTTACAACATGTCAGTTCGATGACATGTCGCGAGAACGGCACTCGGTCGGACAACCCACCCGTGACCGCTCACCGAACGAGCAACGTGTACTCCGGGTTCATGAACTCGAGTTGATCGCCCCGTCGCGTCGCCACGCCCTCGATGACGAGTCGCCGGCCGAGCGCGACACCACCGATCGCGCGGCGACCTGTCCAAACGGCGATGGCAGTCCCCGAGTCGTCGGAGATCGACACCGCGAGTGCCGGGAGCCCGCTCGTGGGGCGGGCGCGCATCCGGGTGACCTGACCGCAGACCCTCACGTTGCGGCGGGGTGGTGCGTCGGCGATGGTCACGATCGATCGATCGGCGGGGACGGGCCCGTCAGAGGTCGCGCGTCGACGGCGCAGAATTCCCATCGTCAGCCCACCAGGACCCGTCGCACGTCGTCCTCGGCGTCGCCGGTGACGAGCACCAGGACCTCGTCGTTCGGGCGCAACACGGTGTCGCCGCGCGGCACGACCACGTGTCGATCGCGGATGAGGGCGACGACCGTCGATTCGCGCGGTAGGCCGAGGTCCGCGATCGCGGAGCCGATTGCCGGCGACTTCTCGGTGAGGGTCACCTCGGCGAGTCGCGCATCGCCGCCTTCGAGGGAGAGCAGGCGCACGAACGAACCGACGTTGACTGCTTCTTCCACCACCGCCGTGAGCAGGTGCGGCGTCGACACCGCGACATCGACGCCCCACATCTCGTTGAACATCCACTCGTTCTTGGGATTGTTCACCCTGGCCACGACGCGCGGTACCCCGAACTCTTGCTTGGCGAGCAACGCGATCACGAGGTTGTCCTCGTCATCGCCGGTGACCGCGGCGAGGACATCGGCGTCAGCCACCGACACCGCATCGAGCGTGGCCACCTCGCACGCATCACCGAGGAACCACGTCACCGGCCCTTCGGATCCAAAGCGGTCGAAGACCGCAGGGGTTTGATCGACGAGCGTCACCTCGTGTCCGGACGCGTGCAACTGGTCGGCCATGTAGCGGCCGACGCTGCCCGCCCCGGCGATGACCACCTTCATCGGTGGGCCCCGACCTCGACGAGGGCGCGATCGACGTCGGCGGTCGCGTCAGCGCGGACGAGAAGGTGGATGAGGTCATCCTGCTGGACGAGCAGGGCCCGGTCCGGGAGGCGGGCCGCACCGGTCCGCGTGAGGAGGACGACGCGCAGGCCCGCCTCGTCGAGTCGGCCGACCGACACACCGGCGGTGGCAGCCTGCACCTTGCGCTCGACGAGCGCATACGTCGAGGTGGGATCGATCCAATCGCTGTGGCCGGGATCGGGGAGCACGTGGCGCAGGGCGCGGGCGCTCGTCCACGAGACCGAGGCAACGGTAGGGATGCCGAGACGCTCGTAGATCACCGCCCGTTTGGGGTCGTAGATGCGAGCGACGACGCGTTCGACGCCGAACGTCTCGCGAGCGACACGGGCGATGAGGATGTTCGAGTTGTCGCCGCTGGTGACCGCCATCACGGCGCTCTGGTCGGTGATCCGGGCCCTTGTCAACACGTCGCGATCGAACCCGACCCCGGTCATCGTGGTACCGGTGAATCGTGATCCGAGGCGGCGAAACGCTTCGCGGCGACGATCGATGACCACGACGTCGTGGTCGCGCGCCACGAGCTCGTTGGCAACCGTAGAACCGACGCGACCGCATCCGACGACGATGACGTGCATGTGTGTCCGCTCCTTCGACCTCTAGACCTCTTCGACGACGCCGTCGTGCAGGTGGACCGGGACCGACACGACGGCGGTGTGGGGCCGGTGCAGCAGTCTCGCCTTGAGCGCGAAGGCGCTTCCGTTGTGGAGCCACTGGGTGCCCCACGACGTGACGAACTCGGGAATCACGACGGTGATGATGTCGTCACCGTGTTGCGAGTCGAGCTCGTCGATGAACCGCATGATCGGGCGCGTCAGCTCACGGTACGGCGAGTAGACGGTGTGGAGCTCGATGGGGACCCCGTATTCGGACCATTGCCGTTCGATGCGCTGCCGGTCCTCGTCGTCGCTGGCGACGGTGACGGCCATGATGCGGTCGGGGTTGAGCGACTTGGCGTACTGGATCCCGTGCAGCACGCCCTTGTTGACGCCGCTGACCAGCACCACCATCGTGTGCGTCTCGCGTCTCGGCCAGTAACCCGGCTCGGCGACCACGGCCGCTCGGCTCCTCCGATAGTGGCGGCCGATCGCACGGAAGCCCACCACCATGAGGGGGATGAGGATGACGGGGATCCACGCACCTTCGGTGAACTTGGAGATCATGACGATCGCGGCGATCACCCCGGTGGTGATGGCGCCGATGCCGTTGATCACCATTCCGACCTGCCAGCCAGGCTCGCGCAGGCGGCGATGGTGGCGGACCATGCCTGTCTGGCTGAGGGTGAAGCCGGTGAACACGCCGAAGGCGTACAGCGGGATCAGCTTGGAGATGTCGCCGTCGAACGCCACGATCAGCGCGCTCGCGGCAAGTGCGAGGAACAACACGCCGTTCGAGAAGACGAGGCGGGCGCCCTTGTTGAAGAACTGCCGCGGAAGGAAGCCGTCGCGGGCGACCATCGAGCTGAGACGCGGGAAGCCGGCGTACGCCGTGTTCGCCGCCAGCACGAGGATCATGAACGTGGCGATCATCGTGAGCCAGAACATGACCCCCTTGCCGCCGTAGAGGTATTCCGCCATCAGCCCGAGACCGTTGCCGTCGTTCTCACCCCGATAGGGCCGCAAGTGCGAGGCCAGCACCGACACACCGAGAAAGCAGCTCCCGAGGATGGCACCCATCCACAACAGTGTGGTCACCGCGTTCTTGGCCTCGGGTTTCTGGAACGCGGGGACCCCGTTGGACACCGCTTCGACGCCTGACAATGCGACCGCGCCCGACGAGAACGCCCTCAGCAGCATCAGCAATCCGAGCGACTTCGCCCCGTCGCGAACCTCGCGGGCATCCGCGCTGAGCACGGAGTCGGGGATCGGGCCGACGTGTTCGACGAAGATCCGGTACAGACCGGTCGCGATCAAGATGACCAGCATTGCGATGTAGAAGTACGTCGGTCCGGCGAACGCGGCTCCGGATTCCTTGACACCGCGCAGGTTCATCACGGTCATCACGAACACACACAGCAGGCATACCGGCACCGTCCACCGGGTGTCGAAACCGGTCGCCGTGCGGATCGCGAGCACACCGCCGGCGACGCTGACGGACACCGTCAGGATGTAGTCGACCATCAGCGCAGCACCGGCGACCAATGACGGTGTGACACCCAGGTTCTCCCGGCTCACGATGTAGGAGCCGCCACCTGACGGGTAGGCCATGATCGTCTGCCGGTACGACGTCACCACGATCGCCAGCAGCACGCACACGACGATCGCGATCGGCACCATGGGTCGGAACGCCGCGGCCCCGATGCCGGCCTGAAGCAGCAGCACGACCAGGATCTCGTCGGTCGCGTAGGCGGTCGACGAGATCGCATCCGACGCGAACACCGGCAGGGCGATCTTCTTCGACAACCGCTGGTCGTGCTCGTCGGCGCTCGAAATCGGCCGGCCGATCAGGATTCGTTTCAGTGCAACCATAGGAGCCGATCCGTCGGCGCGCGAACACTCAGCGACCGCTGCCCGACCGTGGCGGACGCTAACGGATCTTGGCTCGCCCCCCACTGTGGCCAGTCGGTGCGCGATCGCCGCTTGTCTGTCAGGCGAGCCGATGACATGCTTCGCCGACGATGAACACGTCGCGACCCGACTCCCGTTCGGCCGACCGTTGAGCCAATCGTGAGAGTCCTTCGCAGGGTGCTCGCGGCGTTGACGATCGCCGCCGCCGTCGCCGGTGCCCTGCGAGTGCGAGGTAAGGGCGGCACACCACCCCAGCACGGTGGGTGGCGGCAACTCGAGCTCCCCCCGGAGGGTCCTTGAGCATCACCGTCGTCGGCGAGGGGATCGTCGGCCTCCGAATCACCCGTCTGTTGACCGAGCACGATCACCGAGTGGTCGCACGCGGTCCGCGCGACTCGGCGATCGATCCATCGACGTGGCCGGTGTCGCACGGCGACGTCGTGATCCTCGCGATTCCGGGTGAGCACGCCGCGCCCGCGGCGCAGCTGGCCGAGCTCGGCGCGTCGGTCGTGTCGGTCGGTGATCTGCTCGACGACACCAATGAGCTGCTCGCGCTCGACGACCTGTTCCGCGAGACCGATTCGACGCTCGTCGTCGGCGCCGCGATGTCACCCGGGCTGTCGGGGCTGATCGCCCGACATCTCGCCGAGCAGCTCGCGTGTTGCGATGAGATCCACGTCGCCGTCCACGGCACGGCCGGCCCGGCCTGCGCCCGCCAGCACCATCGGGCGTTGGATGGCTTCGCGCCGGGGTGGCACGACGGGGAGTGGATCGAGCGTCGGGCGGGCAGTGGTCGGGAGCTGTGCTGGTTCCCCGAACCGGTGGGCGCACGCGACTGCTACCGCGCCGAGCTCACCGATCCGCTGCTGCTCCACCGATCGTTCCCCGATGCCGCCCGCATCAGCGCTCGCGTGTCGGCCACTCGTCGGGATCGCCTGACGTCGAGCCTGCCGATGCTCCGGACCCCGCACCCGGAGGGGTTGGAGGGGGCCCTGCGGGTCGAGGTTCGCGGCGCCGATCGTGACGGTGGCCGCCAGACGTCGATCGCCGGGATCGCCGAGCGGGCAGGTACCGCGGCGGCGGCCACGGCGGCCGTGTTCGCCGCCGAAGCGGTTGGCGGACGCCTTCCGCCGGGGGTGGTGTTGAGCGGTGACGCAGCACTCGACACCGTGAGCCTGCTCGCCGCCGTCGAGCGCCATGGCGTCAGACTCCAGGAGTTCACGGGGGTTGCCCAGCGGACCTGAGCCGCACCGCCGGCTCGGTCAGAGGCCGGCGATCTCGTTCGCCTTGTCGGCGCGTGCCTCCATGTTGTCGAGCCGCTCGACGATGCGGCCCATCACCGCCGTGAGGCGATCGATCTGGTCGCTGAGCTCCTCACCTGTGACGACATCGGACAACGCCAGTCGAACGCCGGCGATCTCGCGGGCGAGGAACTCGGTGTCGGCCTGCGTGCGCTCGGCGACCTGGCGGTCGTAGTCGGACGCCAATCGGTCGCGCCGCTCCTGGCGGTTCTGGGCGAGCAGGATCAACGGCGCCGCGTACGAGGCCTGCAACGAGAGCACCAACGTGAGCAGCACGAGACCGCGGTCCCACGGGTCGAACTGGTAGCGCTCGGGTGGCAGCAGGTTGAACGCCAGCCACAGGACGACCACGCCGGTCTGCCAGACGAGGAACCGGGCCGTGCCGAGGTAGCGGGCGATCGACTCGCTGAACTGACCGAACGCCTCGGCGTCGTAAGAGACGTCGAACCGGTACTTGTGGCGCGGCGAGGTGAGGTCGCTGCGGCGCTTCACGACGCTGCCCCAGTCGCGGTCGCCACCCCCCGATGCCGTTGCCGCCATCCGGCGCCGAGCATTCGGTCGACCACGTCGTCGACGCTGACCGCGCCGAGCAGGTGGCCGCCCTCGTCGGTGACCCCGAGGGTCAGCATGTCGTAGCTGGCGAAGTGCTCGAACACCTCCATGTCGGTCACATCGGGGCTGACCGTCGGCACCGTGTGCACGCAGCGGCTGAGCTCGATGCGCGGCGGTTCGCGCAGCAGGCGCTGCATGAACACCACACCGAGGAACTTGCCGGTCGGTGGCTTGTACGGCGCTTGGCACACGAAGACCTGGCTGGCGATGCTCGGCGTCCAGTCGGGGTTGCGGATCTCGGCGAGCGCGTCGGCGACCGTTGCGGTCGGTCCGAGGATCACGATCTCGGGCGTCATGAGTCCACCCGCGGTCGCCTCCTCGTACGAGAGCAGGCGGGTCACGACCTCGGCCTCGTCCTCGTCCATCGCGGCGAGGATCGCGCTGCGCTGATGCGGCGGCATCTCGCCGAGCAGGTCGGCCAGGTCGTCGTACTCCATCTCGTCGAGCACGCCGATGAGTCGGTCGAGGTCGAGGTCCTCGATGAGGCGCAGCTGCTCGGCCTCGGGAAGCTCCTCGAGCACGTCGGCGAGGCGTTCATCGTCCATCGCCTCGGCGAGCTGTCGCCGTTGTGATACGGGCAGGGCGCGCACGACGGCGGCGACGTCGGAGGGGTGCATGTCGCGCAGGCGGGCGGCCTCGGCGACCATCGAGCTCGGCGCCTCGAACAGGCCCGGCAACTCGTCGTGATCGACGAGGCGATAGCTCGGGCGACGGCGGATCATGCTCCGCTTGGCGAGGCGGATCTTGGCGATCTCCCACCAGTTGGAACGCCCGTCGGTGGCGGCACGCAGGGCGACATCGCTGACGGTCTCGTCGCCGACGTGCTTGTCGATCAGCTCGGCACCGATCTGCACCTCGCCCGGTCGCGGCTTGAACGGGTTGAGGTCGACGTCCCAGCTCCGCAGGCGCGCGCCATCGCTGTCGAGCTCGGCGACCCGGGCGGCGTTGACGAAGATCCGCCGCCGCTGGCTCGAGGCAACGAAGCCGAGGACCCGCGGGGCATCGCCCGGCCGGCCGGGCACGACGACGAGATCCTCGATCTTGCCGATCGGCGCCCCACCGGCGTCGAGGAGTGGCAAGCGCATCACTCTGAACGCGTAGATCAGCTCGCTTGCCATGCCGGCAGGCTATCCCTGGACCCTATTTGATGAGTCGGCTCACCCTACGCCGTCTCGATGATTGTCTGGTCGCCGACTCGGTCCGATTGAGTCGGCCCTCGCACCGTCTCGGCAAAATGCTCTCTCGGGCGCGCTGACTATTCGCTGATCTCGTATACGCGCAAAGCGGGGTCGTTGGCGATCGCGTCGGGGGTGAACAGGATCGGTCGCCACTCTTTGGCGGCGAACATCGCCGTCTGATCGGCGAAGAACGGGCTCGTCGGATCGCCGCTCTCGCCGTACGTGAGCAACGCCTCGGCGACCGGACCGTCGGTGGTGAACTCGACGTCGTAGATGAAGCTCGTTCCGTTGCTCACCGGATACCCGAGCGTCGTCAGCGAGCGCGATCCCTCGATCCGCTGGCCGCGCTCGACACTGGGTTCGGTCGTCGTGTCGTTGGTCCCGAACCCGACGACGTTGGTCACGCCTTCGGCTCCCGTGCCGCCGTGCACGGCGATGCGCTCCCTGTTCCGGTCGGTCGTCTGGAGGTCGCCGAGTGGTGAGTCGAGGTCGAAACCGGCCGCGCGCAGGCGCAGAACTGCCGCCGCGATCCGAGTCGGGACCTCGGCTTCGTTGCTGAGGCCGTTCGGTGTGCCGAGCGGGTCGGCGGGATCGAAGCCGACGTCCCACAACGGCCCGGCGTCGATCAACTCAGCGCCCGAGAACGTGTCGATGAACTCGCGCCACAGCGCGGCGCCGACCGAGTCGACATCGACGCGGCGGTCCCAGGCGGCCAGCGTGTCGCATGCCGGCTGCCAGATGCCGTTCGGATCGCGGACGACCGCGGCGTAGGCATTGCACTCGGCCACCACCTCGTCGACGAGCATCTCGGCGGTGAAGACGCGGTTGCTCACCGACGAGTCGCGGAGCTCCTCGCGTGTGAACAGGCCGTCGGGTCCGGCGTCGCCACCCTCGACCGACAATTGGCGAGCGTTCATTCGCGTCCGGTTCGACACCGGCGTCTCCTCGAGCCCGTGCGCCGGCGAGTAGCCGCTGAGCAGCTCGTCGGGGTTGACGAACCAGAACGGGTCGTTGGCGTTGAACAGGAAGTCGGTGCGTTCGAGTTGCGGCATCTCGTCGAACGGCACGAGGCCGGGGTCGCGTGCGTCGGGGTCGACGACCCACTCGTACAGCGGGTCGCTGCCGTCGAGCAGGATCACGCCGTTGTCGAGCGCGACCTTCGTGATCGGATCGGCGGCGACGTTGGCGCGCCACGCGGCGATCGCCTGATCGGACAGCTTCGGCGTGGCGGACGTGTCGGCGTACCAGATCCGTCCGTCGGCGGAAGCGGCGATCGTGTTGACCCACGGGATTCCCTGCCATGTGGCGTGCGCGTCGATCATGTCGTCCATCGACCGGGCCCGGTTCATCGCCAGGAACTGCGAGATCAACTCGTCGTTGTCGGCGTTCGCGTCGCGGAACGTGAGCGTCTGCGCATCGGTCCAGCCGAGGCCGGGGAAGTCGATGATCGGGCCGTAGTGGCTGAACCAGAACGTGCGCTCGACGGTGCTCGTCGTGCCGTCCGCGGCGAGCACGTCGACGCCGACGGTGCGGCTCGTCATCGCCCGCTCGTCGTCGCCGTAGCGGTACCGCGTCGGATCGCCCGGCACGAGATCGAGCGTGTAGGCCGTGAACCGGCGTCCGGCCGACACCGTGGCCGACCACGCGACGCCGTCGGTGAACCCGATGTTGATCGCGGGTGAGCCGAGCAGTGACACGCCGTACACGTCGAGCTCGCCGGGCACGGTGAGGTGGGCCTCGTAGAACCGGAGCGCACCCTGCCAAGGGAAGTGCGGGTTGCCGACGAGCATCGTCGTGCCGTCCGCGGTGCGATCGGGACCGATCGCCCAGGCGTTGCTGGCGAGCTCGCCGGCATCGGGGACGAGCGACGCGATCGCCGGCCCGAACTCGCCGCCCGGTGCACCGGCGGCGGTCTCGACGATCTCGACGGTGTCCGTGGTCGCGTCGGGGCTGGTGGGCGGAGTCGCCGACGCGATGTACCCGAGCAACGGGTCGACGCTGGCCCGCCACGACAGCGACTTGTAGTACGCGGCCAGGTCGTACTCGTCGATCGGACGGACCCACGGCTCGCCCGCGCAGTAGCCGTCGACGGCGTCGGCGCCGGTGTCGGCGAGATAGCGGTTGAAGCCGGCCGCGTAGCCCGTGATCACGTCGCGCGCTTCGGGCTCGGCCCGATCGAGATCGTCGGCCGCTCGCTCATACAGGTCGAGCACCTCGTACACGAGGTCCTGCTCGAGCCACATGTCGTCGGGCCCCGCACCGAAGAAGCTGGCGGCCTCGCTCCTGGCCTGGACGACGACGTCGGCGAGCGAGCACAGGTGGTCCTCGGCGAACGCGTAGCCGTATCCGTAGCCGAGGCTCCCGAGGTCGTCGGCGGTGATGTGGGGGATGTTGTGAGCGGTGCGCCGGATCGTCGCCTCGTACGTGAAGGGCGGCTCGGTGGTCGGCGGAGCGGCGGCCGTCGACGCCGGCACCGCCGTTGTCGGCGGTGCTGCCTGCTGCGCCGCCGGCGTCGACGGCTCGGCAGCGTCGTCAGTCGCATCGGGGCTGGTGTCGTCGGCACTGGTGTCGTCGTCGCCGGTGCAGGCCGCGCTCGCGATCCCGAATACGGCGATCGCGGTCACGACCCCGAGACGCCGGATGCCCATCCCGGCGGACGCTACCCGGCGTGCGCACGCTCGATCTGGACCAGCGTGTCGCTGTACGCCACGCCGCCGCCCCACTCGGTGAGGGTGTCGTTGGTCAGGCTGTTGGCGACCATGCCGTCGGGATGCTGGCGCATCCACCAACCGAACGGGATCGCCGTCACACCCGGACGCAGACGGTCGCTGATCCGCACTGGCACCTCGACGCTGGCGCGGTCGTTGAACACTCGGGCGCAGTCGCCGTCGGCGAGACCGCGCAACGCGGCGTCGATCGGATCGAGCTCGACGAACGGCGCACCTTCGAGCGGGCCGTGCTTCGGCAGCGGCGAGTAGCTCGAGTTGAGAAAGCGGGTGTGCTGCTTCGGTGTCAGCAGCTGGAGCGGGAACCGTGCTGCCAATGCCTGGTCTCCGTCGGGGCCCTCTCGCGGTGGGACGTAGGTGGGGACGCGTGGTTGGCCGATTTGCTCGAGGCGGTCGCTGGCCAGGTCGACCTTGCCGGACGCAGTGGGGAACTCCCCGTTCCCCCACGGGCGGCCGTCCGCGGGGTACGGCACACGTACCCATCCGTCGCGGCGAAGCGCATCGAGATCGACGGTCGGGAGTGACTCGCGAAGGATGGTCTCGTCGTCGTCGAAGAGCGATGGCTCGTCGAGCGCCATCGCTCGCGCGATTCGTCGGAACAGCTCGCTGTTGCTGACCGCCTCGCCGAGCGGGGCGATGGCCGCCTCGTTCCAGCCCATCCAGAGGTGCCCCCACGCCGTCACGACGTCGGTCGCCTCGATCTGCGTGGTCGCCGGCAGCACGATGTCGGCATACCGGGCCGTGTCGGTGAGGAACTGTTCGTGGACGATCGTGAACAGGTCGTCGCGCTCGAGGCCGCGCCGGGTCAGCTGGGCGTTCGGCACGATCACGAGCGGATTGCAGTTCCACACGATCATCGCGTGAACGGGCGGGTCGGACTCGATGAGCACCTCGCCGAGCCGGCTCATGTTGAACCATCGCGGGTTGCGGTCGCCGAGCAGGTCGGGACGGTCGAGCGCGTCATCGTCGACGAGCTGGCTCTGCCAGCTGCCGACGCTCCGTGCGATTCCACCGCCGCGGTCGGACCAGGCGCCGACGAGCGCCGGCAGGCACGCGAGCGTGCGGTAGAACATCGCCCCGTTCTCGTGGTGCTCGCCGCCGATGAGCGTGCGGATCGCGACCGGGCGGGTCGTTCCGTACTCGCGAGCGAGGGCTTCGATGTCACCCGCGGCGAGGCCGGTGGCCGTCGCCGCTCGGGCGGGAGTCCAATCGGCGACGGATTCGGCGAGCTCGTCGAAGCCGGTCGTGTGCTCGGCCACCCATGCGTCGTCGACGAGACCGTCGCGGACGAGGACGTGCATCATCGCCAGCATCATCGCGATGTCGGTGCCCGGGCGGGGCTGGAGGAACCAGTCGGCGGCGTCGGCGGTGGCGGTGCGGATCGGGTCGATCACGACGACCCGCGCGCCATCGGCGCGGGCCTCCTCGATGGTCGGCCACAGGTGACGGTTGGTGAGCTTGGTGTTCGTCGCCCACAGGATGATCAGCTTGGCGTGGCGGATCTCGAGCGGATCCATGCCGAGCCCGGAACCGTTCGTCATCGCCATTCCGGCGCCGACGGTCGGCCCGCAGATCGCGCGCACGAGCCGGCTCGCACCGAGGTGGTTGAAGAACCGGCCGCTGATGCCCTGCATGGCGACGACGCTCTGGTTGCCGGCGTCGCTGAACGGCAGGATCGCCTCGGCGCCGTGGGTGTCGATCACGTCGTGCAATCGCGTCGCGATCTCGCCGAGTGCGTCGTCCCACGAAATCTGCTCGAACTCGCCGCTGCCCTTCGGCCCCGTGCGCCGCAGCGGATGCAGGATGCGGTCGGGGCTGTAGACGCGGTCGAGGAAGCGGTTGACCTTGGGGCACAGCTCACCCTTGCTGTAGGGGTGGGCGGGGTCGCCGCGAAACTTGACCGCGACCGGCTCGGGCACGCTGTCGTCGACGGTCACCGTCCAACCGCACGAGTCGGGGCAGTCGTGGTGACAGGTGCCGTGCACAGTCCGCATCCCTCAATCGTACGTGAGTCCTCTCCCGAACACCGGCGGGATCCGGACGGCCGTCAACCGGTTTGCGCGGCGACCGGCCGGCGTCACACGATGTCGCCGTGGCACCCGACGTGATCGAGCAGCAGCACGACCGATACCTGCTCAGCACCGATCGGGCGCGGATCGACGTCGACGCCGTGCACCGGTTCCTGAGTGAGTCGTCGTACTGGGCGCGCGGCCGGCCGTTCGACGTGCAGGCGACGGCGGTGGCCAACAGCCTGCTCGTGGTCGGTGCATATCTCGATGCCGAGTCCGACGGTGGGGAACAGGTCGGGTTCGCGCGCATGGTGACCGACCTGGCGACGTTCGCCTGGCTGGCCGACGTGTATGTGCTCGAGGCGCATCGCGGCGGTGGAGTCGGCACGGCGATGGTCCGACTGATCGTCGAGCACCCGGCCGTGGGCGGCCTCCCGCTGCAACTTCTCGGCACCGCCGACGCCCACGGGGTGTATGCGCGCGTGGGTTACTCGACGGTGGAGGACGAACCCCGGCGGTGGATGGTGCGACGGCCGCCCGCACTACCGTCGCCGCGGTGATCTCGAAGATCGTCTCGGGTGGGGCGACGGTGCGCAACTGGGCGAGGAACCAGACCTGTGTGCCGGCTGCCGTCCGGAACCCGTCGAGCACCGACGAGGTGGCGACGATCGTGGCCGAGGCCAGCCGATCGCGTCAGGCCGTCAAGGCCATCGGCGCCGGGCACTCATTCACGGGGGCGGCGATGACGAACGGGGTGCTGGTCGCGCTCGACGCGATGAACGCGGTCGAATGGGTCGACGCGGCGTCGGGCCGCGTGACGGTCCAGGCGGGGATCCGCCTGAGCGACCTCTGTGACCAACTCGCCGCGGCGGGACTGGCGATGCCCAACCTCGGCGACATCAACGCCCAATCGATCGCCGGGGCGATCAGCACGGCGACGCACGGCACCGGCGCCGACCTCGGCAACCTGGCGACGACGATCGTCGGCATGGAGCTCGTCGACGGGAGCGGCAACGTCGTGACGTGCGACGCCGCCAACCGACCCGATCTACTTCGTGTCGCACGCGTCGGTGTCGGTGCCCTCGGCATCGTCACCAAGGTGACGATCCAATGCGTGCCGGCGTTCGATCTCCACGCCCGCGAGACGATCGAGGCGCTCGACGACGTGCTCGAGGACTTCGCCGACTTCACCACGAGCGCTGAGCACGTCGAGTTCTACTGGATGCCGGGAACCCGCCGTTGCCAGGTGAAGCGCAACCATCGCACCACCGAACCGGCGCGGCCGCAGTCGCGGTTCGCCTACGTGCGCGACAAGTACGTCGCCGAGAACGCGGCGTTCGGTCTGGTGTGCCGGATCGGCCGGCGGTTCCCCGCGCAGGCGCCGCGGCTCGCCAAGCTGATCACGTCGGCCGCGTCGGAGCGCGACCTGATCGACCGCAGCGATCACATCTTCTGCAGCCCGCGCCGGGTGCGCTTCGTCGAGATGGAGTACGGCATCCCGGTCGAGGCGATCCCGGACGCGGTCCGGCGTGTCCGTGACCTGACGGCAACGCTCTCGTTCCCACCGCTGTTCCCGATCGAGGTGCGGGTGTCGGCGGCCGACGACATCCCGTTGTCGACCGGTCACGGCCGGGCCAACGGATGGATCGCGGTGCACCAGTACCGAGGCGCCCCGTACGAGGCGTACTTCCAGGGCGTCGAGGCGATCATGGACGACTACGAGGGCCGGCCGCACTGGGGGAAGCTGCACTACCAGTCGGCGGCGACGCTGCGGACCCGTTACCCGCAATGG
>DATMDV010000404.1:0-3111 GCA_035557475.1 Ilumatobacteraceae bacterium | reverse complement strand
GTACGACGCGGCCGCCGCGATCGTGAAGGACGCCGCCGTGTCCGGCCGGCCGCTTCGTGAGGTGGCCAAGGCGCACGGCGTCGCGGACGACGTGCTCGACGAGGCCCTCGACCTCCACCGGATGACCGGCGCCGACTGAATCCAGCCCGATCTCATGAAGTTTCGGCGCCGTAGGAACGCCGAAACTTCACGAGATGTGTTTGAGCTCAGCTGTACTGGTCGAGGATCGTGCTCTCGGTGACCCGTTCGAGGGTCTCCTTCACGAGCAGCGCGGTCGCCGCGTCGACGCCGTCGACCGCCATCAGATCGTCGATCGTGACCCGCTGCAGCTTGGCCAGGCCGCCGAAGTGATCGGTGATCGCGGCCGCCGTCTGATGGGGCAGGCGGTGCACCCGGTGCAGCAGCCGCAGCCCCTTCGGCGCCAGCTCCTGCTCGAGGTCGGTGGAGTCGCCCTCGCGGTGCAACGTGGCGGCGGCGATTCGCAAGTCGAGCACCTCGTCGTCGGTGAGCCGCGACATCTCCTCGAGCGTCTGCAGCACATCGCCGCCCGGCTGTAGGTAGTCGGCCACGACGAGGTCGAGCTCGTCGTCGATCTCGCCGTAGAGCTCGTCGAGTTGGAGCCGGAGCAATCGGGCGTCGACGCCGAGCTCGATGATCATCGTCTCGATCTCGTCGGCGATGCGGTGCACCATCTCGCCGCGCTGCACGACGAGGATCACGTCGCGCAGCGTCACGACGTCTTCGACCTCGACGGCCGTCAGGTTGGCGATCGAGTCGTCGAGGCGCATCTTGTATCGCTCGAGCGTCTGGAGCGCCTGGTTCGCCCGGTCGAGCAGGCGACCGATCTCCTGCAGCTGATGCTTCGAGCCGCCGGCGTAGACGTTGATCGAACCCATCTCCTCGCTGGCGCTGATGACCGGCACGTCGAGCGACCGGGCGACGCGCTCGGCGGTGCGATGGCGGGTGCCCGTCTCGGTGGTGGGCACGGTCGGATCGGGGACGAGGTGGACGTTGGCCCTGGCGATGCGATCGCCGTCGGTCGAGATGATGATCGCGCCGTCCATCTTCGCCAGCTCCGACAATCGTTGCGGGCTGTAGGGCGCGTCGACGAGGAAGCCGCCCGAGCAGATGGCCAGCACTTCGCGCTCGTCGGACAGCACGAGCAGTGCTCCGGCCTTGGCGCGCACAACGCGGTCGATGCCGTCGCGCAACGGCGTGCCCGGCGCCACCCGAGCGAGCGCGTTGCGCATCTGCTCGTTGGCACCGCTGTACCGGACCGGCATGACGGAAGACTACTGGGCGCGGCTGCGCACGCCCCGTGGCGGCTCGTCGTCGCTGGCCAGTCCGGCGACGGCCAGCGCCTCGGCGAGGGTTGCGACGCGGAGCATCTGGATGCCCTCGACGCCGTTCGGGGAGTTGCCCGGCACGATGGCGCGGCGGAACCCGAGCCGCGCCGCTTCGGTCAGACGGCGCCGCGTGTGACCGACCTGGCGCAGCTCGCCCCCGAGCCCGACCTCGCCGAACACGGCGAGGTCGGCCGGCATCGGTCGGAACGTCAGGGCACTGACGACAGCCATGCACACCGCCAGATCGAGCCCGGGTTCGACGAGCCGCACGCCGCCGACCGTCGACACGTACACGTCGACGTTGCCGACTGGTTGGCGCGCTCGTTGCTGCAGCACCGCCAGCAGCAGGGCCAAACGCCCGCCGTCGATGCCCTGCGATGTGCGCCGAGCCGGTGCGTCGCACGGGGCCGCGGCGGTGAGCGCCTGGACCTCCACCACCATCGGGCGCTTGCCCTCGATCGTCGGTGCAACGGCGGAACCCGCGATCCCGACGCGACGGTCGGCCAGGAACAGCGCGCTCGGATCGGGCACGCCGACCAGCCCACCGGCGGCCATCTCGAACAAGCCCAGCTCGTCGGTCGGACCGAAGCGGTGCTTCGTGGCTCTGAGCATCCGCAACGAATGGTGCCGGTCGCCTTCGAACGACAGCACCGTGTCGACCACGTGCTCGAGAACCCGTGGCCCGGCGAGGCCACCGTCCTTGGTGACGTGGCCGACGATCACGACCGGCACGCCGCGCCGCTTGGCCTCGACCACCAACCGGTGGGCGCACGCCCGCACCTGCACGACACTGCCGGGAGGGGACCCGAGCGTCGGGTCGGCGACGGCCTGGATGCTGTCGACCACGACGAGCGCGGGGCGGATCTCGTCGATGGCGGCGACGATGTCGGGCACCGCGGTGGCAGCCAGCAGCCACAGATCGGGGCGCACTGCGCCGAGCCGTTCGGCGCGGAGTCGGACCTGTTGGGCGCTCTCCTCGGCACTGACGTAGAGCGTGGTGGCCGGCCACCAGGCGAGGAGCTGGAGCAGCAGCGTGCTCTTGCCGATGCCAGGTTCGCCACCGAGCAGCGTGACGGACCCGGGAACGATGCCGCCCCCGAGCACCCGGTCGAGCTCGCCGATGCCCGTCGGTTGCGGCCGACCGATCTGGGTATCGACGTCGCCGATCAGGACCGGCGTCGATGGCGCGGACGATGAGTCAGCCGTGGTCGCCTCGGGCGGCGCCGTGAGCTCCTCGACGAGCGTGTTCCACGCGCCGCATCCCGAACACTGGCCGGCCCACTTGGGATGCGACGTTCCGCACTCGATGCACGCGTGGACGACCCTGGTCTTCGCCATGCCGACCACGATGACGAATGGGTGTGACGGATGGCCGGCCCCGATGGCTCGCCGCGTCTACATCTGTTGACGTCTACGACTAGAGTCAGTCGTGATGTGTCCGATGGTCAACACCGACGACTTGTGCGACTCGCACGAAGTTGCCCGCCTGCTCGGCTTGTCGCACCCCAACAGCGTGTTCGGTTACCTGCGCCGTTACCACGACCTCCCGCGTCCGGTGATCAGTCTCGGTCGCGGGCGCACGGCGTTGTGGCTGCGTCCCGAGATCGTCGCCTGGCGCGAGCGGCGTCCCGGCCGGTCGTCGCGATGAGCCGGCTGCGCGCCAACGAGCCGTGCTGGTGCGGGAGCCGGGCCAAGCTCAAGCGTTGCCACGGCGACCACGAGCGCTACCGCCGGCACCCGATCCGGCCGGGCGTGATCGGGCCGG
>DATMDV010000403.1:0-3808 GCA_035557475.1 Ilumatobacteraceae bacterium | reverse complement strand
TCGGCGCTCGCCTTGTCGATGACGATCTCGTCATCGTTGGTGGGCGCATGACCGCTCGACAGCTGGTACGGGTTCAGGTCGTCGACCGTCACCCAGTTCGTGCCGAACGCCGGGTTCTTGCTGAGGTCGCCGACGGTGTCGCCGTCACGGTCGACCAGCTGGGCGTAGCCGTTGATCCGCAGGGCGACCTCATCGACGCCGTCGACCGAAGCGACGATGCTGATGAGTGAGGCGTCGAGACGCGGGCCGGGCTCGCCGTAGCCGAGGTCGATCTCCGACGGCGTACGGACGTAGGCATCGACTCCCTCGTCGGCATCTGCCAACGCGGAGTCGTAGGTAGCACTGATCGTGTCAGTGAAGACGAGGGTGCCGGCCATGAAGGCCACACCCAGGAGGACCGCGAAGGCGGTGGTGAGCATTCGCAGCTTGTGCGCTACGAGCTCCTTGATGGTGAGCTTGAACATCGTGATCAGCCTCCGAGGTTCCGAATGCGGTCGATGACGGAGTCGGCGGTCGGGTTGTCGAGGTCATCGACGATCCGCCCGTCGGCGAGGAAGACGGCCCGGTCGGCGTACGAGGCGGCGATCGGGTCGTGGGTGACCATCACGATGGTCTGGCCGAACTCACGCACCGCGGTGCGCATGAACGACAGGATCTCGGCGCCGGTGCGGGAGTCGAGGTTGCCGGTCGGCTCGTCGGCGAAGATGATCTCCGGACGCGAGGCGAGGGCGCGGGCGACGGCGACACGCTGCTGCTGACCACCCGAGAGCTCGGACGGACGATGCTTCAGACGGTTCGCGAGGCCGACGGTCTCGACGACGTTGTTGAACCACTCGGCATCGGGCGTACGGCCGGCGAGGCGGGACGGGAGGGCGATGTTCTCCGCTGCCGTCAGCGTCGGTACCAAGTTGAACGCCTGGAAGATGAACCCGATGCGGTCACGGCGCAGCTGGGTCAGCTTGCGGTCGTTGAGCTTCGAGATGTCGGTGTCGCCGATCAGCACGGTGCCCGACGTCAGGTTGTCGAGCCCGGCGACGCTGTGCATCAGCGTCGACTTCCCCGAGCCCGAGGGGCCCATGATGGCGGTGAAGCGGCCGGTGGCGAACTCGACGGACACGCCGTCGAGGGCGCGCACTTCGTTCTCGCCACGGCCGTAGACCTTGACGGCGTCGTAGACGCGGGCGGCGGGCGCGGGGGTGCTGGGGAAGCTCCGCGTCTGCCATTCGATGGTGGGGGTGGGGGTGAGCGTGGTGGTCATGGCGTTGGATCTCCTGTTTCGAAGGGGTTTGGGATGACCCAACGATCCGATTTTCGGTCCGTCGTTACGTCGGCTTGCAGGTGGTTCGTGGCTAACCGCGCGGCGTACATCTGGCGGATGACACGCGGGTCCGTCGCCGGACCGATGCGCCTGAAGCGCCGATTCGGTACGTTCGAGTCGTGAACTGGTTCGAGCGACGACTGGAGTGGCTACGTTCGCTGAACCCGTTCCTCGTGAACGGCGTGCTCGCGTTGGCGTTCACGATTCTCGGCCTCGCCAGCGTGTTCAACCAGGAGATCAAGGACGGGCTGGACGAGCCCGGCGTCCCCGCGATCCTGTCGGTCATCTTCACGTGTGCGCCGGTCGCGATTCGCCGACGCACACCGCTGCTCGCCGTGTCGATCGCGAGCTTGGCGATCCTCATCCACGTCGCTGCCAACTACCCCGAGGGCTCGCTGCCGCTCACGGTCATGTTCCTCACCTACAGCGTCGCCGTGTTGAGCAGCATGACGCGGGCGTGGGTCGGCTTGGGTGCCGTCTACGCCGCGATCCTGTTGCTCTTCCTCACCGACGCGCCGGGGCTCGATGCGCTCGGCGTTCTCGGCAACCTGGCGTTCTTCGGCGTCGCATGGGCGATCGGGATCGCCATGCGGGCCCGCCGCGAGACGCTCGAGCTCCGGCTCAGCGAAGCCGAGGAGCGGGCCAATGTCGAGCGCCAGAGCACCGCCCGCGTGCTCGCCGAGGAGCGGCTGCGGATCGCGCAGGAACTGCACGACGTCGTCGCCCACTCGATGTCGGTGATCGCCGTGCAGGCCGGCGTCGGCGCCCACGTGCTCGCCGACCGGCCCGACCAGGCCCGTGCCGCGCTCGACGCCATCTCCGCCACCTCCCGCGGCACGCTCACCGAGATGCGCCGCCTGCTCGGCGTGCTGCGCGACAGCGACGGCGAGCGCGCCCACGCACCGGCGCCTGGGCTCGCCGATGTGCCACGTCTGGTCGACGACGTTCACAACGCCGGTGTCCCGGTGACGCTCAACGTCGAGGGATCGAGCGTCTGCGTCAACGGTGGCGTCGAGCTCTCGGCCTACCGGGTCGTGCAGGAGGCGCTCACCAACGTGATGAAGCACGCCGGAACGACGACCCGCGTCGACGTCACGGTCCAGTATCTGCCGGGCTCGCTCGCGGTCGAGATCGTCGACGACGGGCGCGGCGCGGCGGCGGCAACCGGCAACGGCGGCTCGACCGACAACGGTTCGGCAGGATCCGGCCACGGATTGGTCGGGATGCGCGAGCGGGTCGAACTGTGGGGCGGCGAGCTCTCGGCCGGTCCCGTCTCCGGCGGTGGCTACCGCGTCAAGGCGCTGCTGCCGTACGGTGATACTGCATGACGATCAGGGTCGTGGTCGCCGACGACCAAGCGCTCGTCCGCAGCGGGTTCACGATGTTGCTCGCCGGCGAGGCCGACATCGAGGTCGTCGGCGAGGCCGGCAACGGCGCCGAGGCGGTGGCGCTCGCAGCCAGCGAACGGCCCGACGTGATGCTGATGGACGTTCGGATGCCCGTGATGGACGGCCTCGAGGCGACCCGGCGGATCGCGGGCGACGAATCGCTGTCCGAGACCCGGGTCATCATCCTCACCACGTTCGATCTCGACGAGTACGTCCACGAGGCGTTGCGCGCCGGCGCCAGCGGGTTCTTGCTGAAGGACACGCTGCCGGTCGACCTGCTCAACGCCGTGCGAGTCGTCGCTGACGGCGACGCGCTGATCTCGCCGAAGATCACCCGGCGCCTGATCGAGGAGTTCGCCCGCCGCCCGGAGCCAAGCGCCGCAGCCGCGGCCGCGGCGTCGCTCGGACAGCTCACCGATCGAGAGCGCGAGGTCCTCGAGCTGGTGGCGAAGGGGCACTCGAACGCCGAGATCGCGGCCGAGCTGTTCGTGAGCCACGCCACCGTCAAGACCCACGTCAGCCGCTTGCTGATGAAACTCGACGCCCGCGATCGCGCCCAGCTCGTGATGATCGCCTACGAGACCGGCGTGGCGTCGCCCGGCGCTTCCTGATTCGGCCGCTTGCGTCACCGTGTTCCGCGTGGGACGCGGAAGGCGATGACACAAGCGATCGGGGCGGCGGGTGTGCGAGCATGCCCGGCGTGCTGGAGACGTGGACGGTGCGGGCCCGCAACCTGCCGGAGCACGCCGACAACCGCATCCACACCGACGCCGGCGCGCGGGCGGCGGGTTTCCCGGGCGCGCTCGTCGCCGGCGTCACGACGTACGCGTACCTGACGCATCCGATCGTGGCCGAGTGGGGAGTCGACTGGGTCGCCGGCGGCGGTGGCGAGGTGCGCTTCGACGCGCCGGTCTTCGATCACGACGACGTGACATGCACCCCGGTCGTCGACGGCGACGCCGTCGTCGTCACGGCGCGGTGCGGTGACTATGACGAGCCGCGGGCGACGCTGCACGCCATCGCACGTGGCGGCCCGATCCCCGCTGTGCGGGATGGAACGTCGTTGACGTCGCGGCGGATCCAACTCGGTGACCGCTGGGGC
>DATMDV010000402.1:0-11878 GCA_035557475.1 Ilumatobacteraceae bacterium | reverse complement strand
ACCCGGTGCCGCTGCTCGACTTCGGCGCATATGCCGGCGACATAACAACGCCATCCGTTCGAGCGTCGACGCCGTCACAGGGTGTCGAGGCACCATGTCGACGTCCGACGCGACGCGCCCGTAGTCGGCGTTCGGCGCTCCGCCGGACCTGCCCACCGCTTCGATCGCCTCCCGGATCGCGGCCGAGCTGCCGTGATGCGCTAGCGGATCGTCCGGACGCACCCGCACATATCAGCGACCTGGAGCCGGCGTTCAAGGGCACCCCAAGGCGGCGGAGGGGCCGAGAGTTATGGGACGCGTGATCGGTGCGGCCGACGCCCAGCTGCAGTTGCAATGCCCACTGCTGCGCGAATGCCATACCCGCGCGGCGCGCGCCGTCCTCTACCCGAGCGCGAGCATCGCCTCGGCGACTTCGCCGGCCGCCGCATCGGGGATCGCAGTGGCGGCCTCCTCGAGGACGAGCAACCGCGACCCGGGGATCTCGCGCGCGATCGCCTCGCCGTTGCCGACGGGGAAGAACGGGTCGCGGCGGCCGTGGACGACGAGCGTGGGGATCTCGATCTCCGGCAGACGCTCGCGCCAGCGGGGTTTGCAATTGAGCTTGGAGAACACCATGCCCATCTGGTTAGCCATCTGGACCGGGGGTGCGGTGCCGGGCGTGCGGTCCCAGATGCGCGCGGCGATCGCGCGCGCGGTGACGGGGTCGTCGCCGAGGATTTCCGCGCCGGCGGCGGCGAACTCCGCGACCGCCTCGCGGTCGGTCCAGTCGGGCATCGGATGCGCGAACAGCCGCCTCATCGTCGCTTGGTCGTGGTCGGGGAGGTCATCGTCGGGCGGGCCGGGTGCGACCGCGCGGGTGCCGGCCAGGGTGAGTGCCGAGAACGCGCCCGGATGGTCGAGCGCGGCGACCTGGGCGACCATCCCGCCGACGCCGATCCCCGCGAGGTGTGCCGGCCCGCCGCCGAGCGTCTCGGCAAGGGCCGCCGCGTCGGCGGCGAGGTCGCGCAGCGTGTAGGCGGGCGCCTCCGGGTCGTCCGTCGTCGACTCGCCGCTGTCGCGCAGGTCATAGCGCACCACGCGGCGCCCGCCGGCTGCGAGGCGCTCGCAGAGCGCGTCTGGCCAGGAGAGCATCGTCGTCCCGCCCGCGAGCAGGACGAGTGGTGCGTCGTCGTCACCGAACGACTCGATGCCCAGGGCGACCTCATTGGCGTTCACAGTGGGCATCGGATCACCGTAACCGGAGCTGTGCGGAGCAGCGCCCCGCCCCGTTCGTCAGCGCCCCACCCGAGCCGTCTCCGTCGGCGGTCCGGTCTAGCGTGCGGCCGTGGACGTGATCGATTGGCTGCTCGAGGGGGATCCCGCCATCCGCTGGCAGGTGCTGGCCGATCTGACGGATGCCTCGTCCGACGACGTCGCTGCCGAGCGAGCACGCGTCGAGCGCGAGGGTTGGGGTGCCCGCCTCCTGGCGCTCGAGGATGCCGACGGGTTGTGGGACGGTGGCGCCTGTTTCCCGGCGGCCTACACCGGGGGCGAACCCGGGCAACCGTGGACCGCGACGATGCACACCCTGCAGACCCTGCAGATCCTCGGGCTCGATCCGGCGTCCGAGGCCGCCCGCCGGGCGATCGCGCTCGTGGCCGAGCACGGGCGCTGGGAACACGAGGGCCAGCGGTACTTCGACGGCGAGGTCGAGCCGTGCATCAACGGCCGGACGATCGAGACAGGCGCCTACTTCGGGGCGGACGTCACGGCGATCGTCGAGCGGATCCTCGGCGAGCGGCTCGCCGACGGCGGCTGGAACTGTGAAGCCGAGAACGGGTCGGTGCGCTCGTCGTTCGACACGACGATCGACGTGCTCGACGGGTTGCTCGAGTTCGAGCGCGCGACCGGTGGGTCCACCGCGGTGAGCGAGGCCCGTCGCGGCGGTGAGCAATACCTGCTCGAGCGAGACCTGTTCCGTCGCAAGAGCACGGGCGAGGTCGTCAACCCGGCGTATCTCGACTTCGCGTTCCCCTACTACTGGCGTTACGACGTGCTGCGCGCCCTCGATTACTTCCGCCGCGCTGACGCGGATCGGGATCCCCGGATGGCGGAGGCCGCCGAGGTTGTGCGGTCCAAGCGGCTGCCCGACGGCCGGTGGCCGCTCGACCGCATCCATCCTGGTCGCGTCCACTTCGACCTCGAGGATGGCATCGGAGCGCCCAGTCGGTGGAACACCCTCCGCGCGCTCCGCGTGCTCGACTGGTGGGACCGAGGGACCAGCGCGACGTGACGCGAGGCGCGCGAGGCGAGCCCACCGCGCGCGTCGCATCTCGTGGGGCATTGTGCTCCGGCGATTTGCCTCGTGGCACCGCCGGCGGGATTCGTCGGTTTGTCGCAGTCAGCCGTGGGATACCGTCGGTCCACGAGCTACGTCTTCGATGACTTCGAGGTCGACGTCGACCGTTTCGAGGTGTGCCGCGGCGGGCAACCGGTTCACGTCGAACGCCAGGTGTTCGACGTGCTCGTGTACCTCATCGCTCATCGCGATCGGGTCGTGTCCAAGACCGAGCTGCTCGACAACGTGTGGGGCGACCGGTTCGTCAGCGACTCCGCCGTCGCGACCCGGATCAAGGCGGCCCGGCGCGCGCTCGACGACGACGGCGCGACCCAGCGAACGATCCGCACCGTCTTCGGGCGCGGCTACCAGTTCGTCGCGTCGGTGACCGAGACCACGCCATCGCCGCCATCGGCAGGATCCGAGGGTGAGCAGCCGCCGCACGTCGACCAGGAGATCAGGTTCTGCCGCACCCGCGACGGGGCTCGGATCGCATACGCCACAGTCGGCGAAGGACCGACGCTGGTGAAGGCCGCGAATTGGATGACTCACCTCGAGTTCGAGCGGGTGAGCCCGACCTGGCGCCATTGGATCGAGGGACTCGCGCGTGGCCGATCGTTGCTGCGCTACGACGAACGCGGGTGCGGACTCTCCGACTGGAACGTCGACCGTTGGGACTTCGACGTCTGGGTCGACGACCTGACGGCGGTGGTCGACAGCGCCGGCGCAGATCGGTTCACCCTGCTGGGGATCTCTCAGGGAGCCGCGGTCGCCGTGGCGTTCGCCGTGCGCCACCCGGCGCGGGTCAGGCGGCTGGTGCTGTACGGCTCGTACGCCAGAGGACGCCTGGCCCGAGCCGACTCGGAAACTCTGCGCGGCCAGGCGGCGATCGACGTCGAACTGGCACGCGTCGGATGGGGCAGCGACGACCCGTCGTTCCGTCAGGTGTTCACGTCGCAGTTCCTCCCCGACGGCACACGGGCCGACTGGGACGAGTTCAACGAGTTGCAGCGCCGCACGACGTCGGCCGACAACGCCGTGCGCTTCCTCGAGACGTTCGCGACCATCGACGTCACGGACGACGCGCCGCGGGTGCGCTGCCCCACGCTCGTCCTGCACGCCCGCGACGACCACCGGGTGCCGTGGTCAGCGGCTCGCGAGATGGCCACCTTGATCCCCCACAGCCGGCTCGTGACGCTTCCCAGCCGCAACCACATCCTGACCGCTACCGAGCCGGCCTGGCCGCTGTTCCTGAGCGAGCTCGATCGCTTCGTCGCCGCCGATTGACGCCACTCCGAGGATTCTTCAACCGATCTTCAAGCCGTCTTCAAGTGCTCGGGCCCGCGATCTGTTCGACTGGATCGGATGGAACAAGCGACGGCGGTCGACGATCTGCACCACTACCTGCTCGACAACCGAGCCGACGAGACCGAGCACCGCTTCGGCGCCCTCGCCGAGCTCTTCGACCAGAACACGTTCCGCCACCTCGACGCCGTGGGCGTCGGTCCGGGCTGGCGGTGTTGGGAGGTCGGCGCCGGAGGACCGTCGGTCGCCAACTGGCTCGCCGAGCGGGTCGGGCCGAGCGGCTACGTCGTGGCGACCGACATCGATCTGAGTTGGTTGCCCGAGTCCGAGGCGGTGCGGTTCGAAGCCCGGCGTCTCGATGTGGCGGCCGACGATCCCCCCGCCGACGGGTTCGACTTGGTGCACGCCCGCTTGGTTCTCGTCCACGTGCGCGAACGCGACGAGGCGCTGCGGAAGATGGCCGCCGCGCTGCGCCCCGGCGGTTGGCTCGTCATCGAGGACTTCGACGTCGCACTCCAGCAGCGAGCGGTGATCGACGCCTCGCGGCCGGACCACTACGTGGCGAACCGCATCCGCGCCGGGTTCGTGGCACTGCTCGCGCAACGCGGCGTCGACCTCGAGTACGGACGCAAGCTCCCGCGACTGTTGCGCGAGGTGGGGCTGTCCGACGTCACGGCCGACGCTTACATGCCGGTTGCGCTGCCAGCCGCGGCCGCGCTCGACGAGGCCAACGTGCACCAAGTTCGTGATGCACTCATCGGTCAGTGGCACGCGACACCTGCGGAGATCAGCGTGCACCTCGACACCCTCCGTCGCGGAGCACTCGACCTCGCGACCCCACCGATGATCTCGGCCCGCGGCCGTCAGCCGCGGGCGACGAGACCGCGGTAGCCGTCGATGAAGCCGGCGGTGCGCAGCATCGCCGCGATCTCGTCGCCGACCGGCCCACCGTCGACCTTGCGGACCTCGACACTGCGGGCCCGGCCATCCTTGACGAGCTCGACGAGCGCGTCGGCCCAGCTCGGGTCGCGGGTCGTTTCCGGGAACGTCACGACGTGGTGGCTGCGGCGATCGAACCACACGAGCGGCGTGCCGGCCCGCAGCACGACGATGGACGTGGCGCTGCGCGCCGGCCGGCCAGAGGTCTCGGGCCAGGCGAGGGCGGCCCCGTACGGCTGGGCCGGATCGGTGGAGGCGAGCACGAACGGCGCCGGCACGGATTCCGGATGGATCGCCGGATCGGGCGTGTCGCGAGCAGCGCGGAGCCGATCGACCGCGCCCGGCAACGCGAACTGGGCGGCTCCGAGACCATCGACGAAGTAACCACGGCGGACCTGGCCGCGCTCCTCGAGCACCTTCAGCACGCCGTACACGCCGGCGAACCCACCGGCGACGCCTTCGGCGAGCACCGCCTCCCTGGTGACGACGCCGTAGCGCTCGATGAGCTGCAACGCACTGGCGTGGGCCGCCTCGGTGGACGTCGGCACCGGCTCGCGCAGCGGCGCCACGAGGCTCCATCGCCCAGCGCCCGCCGGCGGACCGATGCGCACCAGCCGACCGGGGCGTGGTCGCCCACGCGGGCGGGACGCGGCACGTGCGCCGGGCTTCGCCGCCGCCCCACCGATCACCGCCCGCAACGGGGCCAACGAGTCGTTGGTGACTTCGCCCGCCCACACGAGATCCCACAGTGCGACGAGGACCTCGACATCGGTGGAGTCGGGCGTCGCCTCACGCATCGCGCCCCAGAAGCTGGCGCCGCGAGCCGCCAGCAATTCACGGATGGCGTGGTGCACCGGACCGGTCGGCGCTTCGAGCGGCTCCCATCCGGGGGCGAGCAACGGCAACTGATCAGCGAAGCACAGCCTGATCCGGCCGTCCTTCGACCCGATCGCCCCGGCGCCGACCCACACGACCTCGCCCGCCGTGCACAACTCGTCGAGCATCGTCGACCGGTAACCGCGGACCCGCGCCGGCAGCACGTCGGACTCGAGCGTCGACGCCACGATTGCGCCACCGGAGAGAACCCCCAGCGTTTCGACGAGGGCTTCTTGACCGCGTCGTTCGGCCGGAATGCCGTGCCACGCCGGGAGGAAGCGCGCGTACACGGATCGTTCGACCGGCTCGACCTCGCGGCGCAAGGAAGCCAACGACCGCCGCCGCAGCTGCCGCAACACGTCGACGTCGCACCACTCGCGCTGCACGCCTTCGGGGCGGAACTCGCCCTGCACGACACGCTCGTCGGCGGCGAGCGCGTTGATGGCGCCCACGATCCGCTCGGCAGTGGTGCCGAGGCGACGTGCCACATCGTCGACGACGAACGGCCCGTGCGTACGCGCGAACCTGCCGACGAGCACCTCGAGCGGCCGCGCGACCGGCTCGGTGAACGCCATCGGGAGCCCGAGCGGAAGTGCGCATCCCAACCCGTCGCGGTAGCGCGCCGCGTCCTCGGCCGCCGCATACCGGGTCTCGCCGCCGACGGCGAGCTCGATCACCCGACGCGCGTCGAGCAACTCGGCAAGCCATGCCGGGCCGTCGCGGCCTTCGCACCGCAGGTCGACCTCGGCGGGTGTGAGGTCACCGACCTTGCGGAACACGTCGTGCAGCTCGTCGACCGATCGCGCCCGGCGCCCCTCGGCGAGGCACTGCAGTTCGAGCTCGACGTCGGCCAGCACACCCGGATCGAGCAGCTCGCGGAGCTCTTCGGCGCCGAGCAGGTCGCGCAACAGATCGCGGTCGAGCGCCAACGCCGCCGCTCGCCGTTCGGCCAGCGGCGCATCGCCCTCGTACATGTAGGCGGCGATCCAGTTGAACAGCAGGCTCGACGCCATCGGGCTGGCCTTCATGGTGTCGACCTGGACGACGCGGACGGCCCGCGACCGCAAGTGGCCCAGCACCTCGCGCAACGCCGGCACGTCGAACACGTCTTGGAGACATTCACGGGACGTCTCGAGCAGGATCGGGAACGTCGGGTACTTCGCAGCCACCGCCAGCAGGTCGGCGGCACGCTGGCGCTGTTGCCAGAGCGGGGTGCGCCGATCGGGCCGGCGACGCGGCAACAGCAGCGCTCGACCAGCGCATTCACGGAACCGGGCGGAGAACAGGGCGGTCTGGGGCAACGTCGACACGACGAGCTCGTCGATGTCGTCGGGGTCGATCAGCAAGGCATCGAGCGGCAGCTCGTCAGCGGCCTCCGGCAAGCGGATGACGATGCCGTCGTCGCCCCACATCGTCTCGACAGGCAGATCGAACGCATCCATCAACCGGCGCTCGATAGCCATCGCCCACGGCGCGTGCACGGGCGTTCCGTATGGCGAGAGGATGCACACCCGCCAGTCGCCGATCTCGTCGCGGAAGCGCTCGATCACCACCGTGCGGTCGTCGGGCACGGCGCCGGTGGCCTCGCCCTGCTCGTCGAGGTACTGGACGAGGTTCGCCGAGGCGAACGCATCGAGCGAGTAGTGGTCGCGCAGGCGTGCCTCGGCCGCCTCGGTGGGGAGGTCGCGGATCTCGCGTACGAACGCGCCGAGCGCCCGGCCGAGCTCGATCGGGCGCCCCGGACGGTCGCCGTGCCAGAACGGCATCTTGCCTGGCTCGCCCGGCGCCGGGGTGACCGTGACACGCTCGAACGTGATGTCCTCGATGCGCCACGTGGACGCTCCGAGCACGAACGTCTCGCCCGGACGGCTCTCGTAGACCATCTCCTCGTCGAGCTCGCCGACCCGGGTGCCGTCGGGGAGGAACACACCGAACAGCCCGCGGTCGGGGATCGTGCCACCGCTCGTGACCGCCAACCGCTTCGAGCCGTCGCGAGCTCGGACGGTGTCGTTCACGCGGTCCCACACGAGCCGTGGTCGCAATTCGGAGAACTCCTCGCTCGGATAGCGGCCGGCGAGCAGGTCGAGCACGTTGCCGAGCAGGTCGTCGGACAGCTCGGCGAAGTTGGCGCAGCGCCGAACGAGCGCGGCCAGATCGGTGACCGCTACGTCGCCGGTGATGGCGACATGGGCGACGATCTGCTGGGCGAGCACGTCGAGCGGGTTGCGCAGGTAGTGGGTGTGCTCGATGAGGCCATCGATCATGCGGCGCACCACCACCGCCGTTTCGAGCAGGTCGCCGCGGTGCTTGGGGAAGATCGTGCCGCGGCTCGGCTCGCCGACCTGGTGCCCGGCACGACCGATGCGCTGCAGCCCCCGGCTCACGGCGCCCGGCGACTCGACCTGGACGACGAGATCGACCGCACCCATGTCGATGCCCAGCTCGAGCGACGACGTGGCGACGATGGCACGCAGCACGCCGCGCTTGAGTTGGTCTTCGATCACCACCCGCTGCTCGCGAGCCAGCGAACCGTGGTGCGCCTTCACCAACTCCGGGTCGCCGTCGTCGACGACGCCCTCCTCGAGCGCCAGCTCGTTGAGCTTGGCGGCGAGACGCTCGGCGGCCCGCCGGGCGTTGCAGAAGATGATCGTCGTCCGGTGCGCCAGTACCTGTTCGAGGATGCGCGGGTAGATGCTCGGCCAGATGCTCGTGCGCCGCTCGGCGAGCGCCACGGCCGCCGGGCCACTGCGCAACTCGTTGACGGGCTGGCCGAGCGTCGACATGTCCTCGATCGGGATCACGACCTCGACCTCGAGCGCCTTGCGGATACCGGCGTCGACGATCTTCACCGGACGAAGCTCGCCGGGCGCCGAGTAGCCGCCGAGGAAGCGGGCGACCTCGTCGAGCGGACGCTGCGTGGCGGACAGACCGATCCGCTGCGGTGGGCGCTCGGTGACCTCTTCGAGGCGTTCGAGCGTGAGCGCCAGATGGGCCCCGCGCTTGGTGGCCGCCATCGCATGGATCTCGTCGATGATCACCGTCTCGACCCCGACGAGCGTGTCGCGCGCTGATGACGTGAGCATCAGGTACAGCGACTCGGGGGTGGTGATCAACAGGTCGGGTGGCCGGCGGATGAGCTTCTGGCGCTCGTTGGACGCGGTGTCGCCGGTTCGCATCGCCACCTCGGGCACGACGAACCCGACCCCGATGCGCTCGGCCGCCAGTTCGATGCCCTTGAGTGGGGCCCGCAGGTTCTTCTCGATGTCGAACGCGAGGGCCCGCAGGGGTGAGACGTACAGGACCCGTGTGCGGTGGCCGCGGTCGTCGGGCCGCGGCGTCGTGACCAGACGATCGATCGAGGCGAGAAAGGCGGTGAGCGTCTTGCCGCTGCCGGTGGGGGCGCAGATCAGCGTGTGGTCGCCGGCCACGATGTTCGGCCAGCCCTGGACCTGGGCCGTCGTGGGCTCGGGAAACGACGCCGCGAACCACTCCCGAACCGCCGGCGAGAACGCCTCGAGCACCGGATGATCGCTGATGCGTCGAATCTATCGAAGGGGTGTCACAGCGGTTCCTCGCCCAATCTCCCGCCAGTTCACACAGGGGAGTCGAAGGCGAACCGACTCGGTGTCAGGAGCGAGTCGTACGCCAACCAGACGTGATGCTCGGACTCGCCGGGCACCTCGACCTTCAGCTCGAGCGCATCGCCAGGCGCCAGTTCCACGTCGATCAGGCCCAGTTCGAACGTCAACTCGTCCCAGCCGTCCGCCGGTGTCTCGCCCTCCGCTCGCGCAGAGCCAATCGTCTCGCAGGTGTCGCCGCGGCACAGGCGTAGCCAGGCGTCGAGCAGGAACTCGCCATGGTGGTGCTTGCCGGTCGCGTGGAGCACGGCCGCGGCTGCGCCCCGCAACCGCCCAGCCTGGGTGACCTCCCAGCGGAACCGCTGGGACGACCCGCGGAACAGCGTCAACCCAGGGTCGCCGTTGCGGTCGGTGTCGTAGTTGGCGACGGTGGGGTCGACGACGTCGCCGGGGGCGAGTGGGAGCACCGCCTGCGACACGGCGTCGCCGGACCCCGGCGATGTGAGGTACATCGTCGTGTCGCCGACCAATGGCACCCCGGGCACGGTCGTGATCGTCGTGGTCGTCGTGGTCGTCGTGGTGGATGCCGGCTCCGGAGTGGTGTCCGCCGGCGCGATGGTGGTCGTCGAGGTCGTCTCGGGGGGATCGGTGGTCTCCGGCTCCTCCGGCGCAGGCGGGTCGGTCGGCGGCGGTTCCTTGCTCGGCACGTTCGCGTCCACAGCGGGCACCTCCGTGGCGGGTGCAGTCTCGATCGCGACGACCGTCGTGGCGGTGGGCGGCGCCGCCGTCGCCACGGTGATCACGGCCGTCGCCGCAGGGGCGGTCGGTGCTGGCACGGTCCCGCTCGTCGATGGCGGGACGACCGCACTCGTCGAGGTCGGGGCGAACGGGCTCCCGATGGCGTCGTCGTGGTGGACCGTGCCGATCGCAGCCGGCCTGCCGTCGGCGGCCGCGAGGGGGCCCTCCTCGCTGAGCCCGACGCCGAGCGTGCCCGCGCCGAGCCCGATCACGGCGGTCACGGCGGTCACCGCCGATGTACCCGACGCACCCGCAGTCACGAGTGACTGGGGGACGAACGACAGCTGCGTCAGCCACGACAGGGGACCGATCGCCATCCGCAGGCGACCGATCGAGATGTTCATGAACGCCCGCACGACCGTCGGATCGAACTGGGTGCTGCTACAGCGCGCCAACTCGGCCCGGGCCGCCGCCGCCGCCACCGGTTGCTTGTACGACTGCGATGCCGTCATCACGTCGAACGCGTCGGCGACGGCAACGACGCGGGCCGCGACGCTGATGTCGTGGCCCGCCAACCGGCGTGGATAGCCCTGACCGTCCCACCGCTCGTGGTGCTCCCACACCGCTCGTGCCGCGTCGCCGAGCCAATCCGCCAACGGACCGACCAACTCCCGCCCGAAGTCGGGGTGCTGCTTGACGATCTCGAACTCGGCAGGCGTCAGCGCACCGGGCTTGTTCAGCACGTCGGCCGACACGAGCAGTTCGCCGATGTCGTGCAACATCGCGGCCCACCGCAGGCGGTCCAGCTCGCCGGCATCGAGCCCGAGCTCCTCGCCGATCACGTGGCAGTAACCACGAACCCGCTCGCAGTGGCCACGGGTCAGCCGATCGTGCAGGCTCAGCGCGCCGACGAGCTCGAGCAGCTTCTGCGCGGCCTCGGCCGGGGTGTCGCCGATCCGGCCGGCGCGGGCGTCGGCGATCACCTTGCGGAGCTGCAACGTCGTCGCGGTGCGAATGGCGAGCCGGAACCGCGAGGGCGCCCGATCCGGGAATGCCAGCGTCAGGGAGAAGAGTGCAGCGAGCGGGAGCAGGCGTCGGGTGAACCGCTCGGCGACGATCATCACGCCCGTCGACGCGATCGCGATCATCAGCCACCGCACGATCGCCAACGGGACGGTGGTGACGGTCGGGAGCACTCCTGAGAGCTGCCAGGCGAACACCACCGAGACGGCGAACGGCACGACGTACACGGCGGCTCGGATGCCGAGCGCGACCCACGGTCTGCCCGTCCACTGTCCGGTCGTTCGTCCTGCCATGTCCAGCCTCGCCGACTGGATCGGTGGCGGCACCTCAGCGCTTGAGTTCGGGGACGCTCAAGATCGCGCCGGTCCGGATCAGGACTGGTCGAAGACGAATCGGCTCCGGGCGCCCGTCGCGTCGTGCCCCAACCACACGTCGCGGGTGGTGGCGGAAGGAGCCGTCAGCACGAGCTCCAACGATTCGCCGCTCGTCAGCACAACATCGATCGCGCCGAAGTTCACCGACGTCGCCGCGTATCCGAGCCCGAGCAATGGTCCCGGTGAGGTGGCGCGGCGGGTGGCCACGGTGGCGCAGTCGTCGACCAAGCAGTGGCGGAGCTCGACGTCGACGACCAGTTCACCGGCGAGGCCGAGCAGGCTCGGACCCGAGACGTACAGCGTCACTCCAGCCGTGCCCGTGAAGCGCACCCACGAGGTCGCGTCCCATCGGAATCGTTGCTGACCGTCAGGCACCCCACCGCCGTCCTCGAGCGTCGTGCGGTAGACGCTCGGCGAGCTCGGAGCTTGATCCGTCATCATCAGCGCCGCGGGCGAAGGTCCTCCACCCGCGTTCGGCGACTTGAGGTAGAAGTTCATGTCCTGCATCGCGGCCGGCTGGGGAATGGTCGTGGTCGTCGTCGTCGTGGTCGTGGTGGTCGTGGTGGTGGTCGTCGTCGTGGTCGTCGGGGCGGGAGCCGTCGTCGGCGGCGCGGTCGTCGGCGGCGCGGTCGTCGGCGGCGCGGTCGTCGGCGATCCCGGACCGGGCGCGGTCGTGGGCGGCGCGGTCGTCGGGCTCGACGGACTCGTGGAGGTCGTGGGGGCTCCCG
>DATMDV010000401.1:0-17311 GCA_035557475.1 Ilumatobacteraceae bacterium | reverse complement strand
GCGGTCGTCAACCTGACCCGGGCCATGGCGCTCGACCATGGTCGCCAGGGGGTCCGCGTCAACGCGGTGTGTCCGACCGTCACCGAGACCCCGATGAGCAGTGGCGTCAGTGAGAACGAAGCGCTGATGGCCAAGCTGCGCGAGCGCATCCCGCTCGGTCGTATCGCCCAGCCTTCAGACGTCGCCAAGGCCATCCTGTTCCTGGCGAGCGACGACGCCGCGTTCATCACCGGGGTCTGCCTGCCGGTCGATGGAGGCGTGACTGCGTCGAACGGCCAACCCGCGATGCAGTGACCAGCGCTGACGACACGGGTGACCAATGTCATCGGGCTCCGGCTGGTCGAGCCGTTCCGGACGTTCCCTATCATCGGGCGCGTCCGCCGGAGGTGGTCATGCAGGCAGTCCTCACCGCGTTGGAGGAGCAGCACACGGAACTGGCGGCGTTGCTCGACCCGCTCGACGACGCGGGATGGGAGCGGCCGACGCGGTGCGAGGGCTGGAACGTCGCCGACGTCGTGCTCCATCTCGCCCAGACCGACGTGCTCGCGCTGGCAAGCGCGCAGGGCCAATACGCCGAGGGGCTCGACGTGCTCGCCGGTGGCCTCGAGGGGAAGGGCAACGTCGACGACGGGGCGGCCGCGATCGTCGCCAAGGAACGCGGGGTCCCGCATCGTGCACTTCTGGAACGCTGGCGAACCGGGGCCGCCACCTTGCGCGACGCGCTCAGGGCGAGTGATCCGCACCGGCGCGTCGCCTGGGTCAGCGGGCAGCTGTCGACGCAGACGCTGGCGACGACGCGGCTCGCCGAGTGCTGGATCCACACGGGTGATGTCGCCGAGGCGCTCGACGTGATGCAGGAAGTGACCGATCGCCTGGAGCACATCGCGCGCCTCGCGTGGCGCACGTTGCCGTATGCGTTCGCGCGCGACGGCCGGGAGCTCGCGGGTCCGGTCGCGTTCGACCTGCGGGCGCCGAGCGGAGCGCGGTGGCAGTTCGTGCCCGACACGCAGCCCGCAACGACCATCGAGGGCGCCGGCGCCGAGTTGTGTCTCGTCGCAGCGCGTCGCGTCGCGCCCGACAACACATCGCTTCGGGGTGAGGGACCAGACGCGCGTGCCGTGCTCGAGCTCGTGCGGACGTACGCATAGCCGCACGACCGGGTCCCAATGCGGCGCTTAGAAAACCCCGTCGGTGATCGTGTACGGCGCGTACTTGCTGACCGAGGCCAGTATCAGAGCGGCACCGGCGACCGACACGTTCTTCATGAATTGCGCCATCTCGGCTTGTCGAGCCTGATCGTCGGTTTCCTCCCAGAAGCGATGCATGAACAACGCCGCCGCCATGACGAAGATCGCGATCCCCACCGCTGCCAGGTCCATCCAGACACCGAAGATGATCGCCAGCCCGCCGGCGATCATGGCAGCGCCGGTGAACAGCACCATGTTCTTCGCCGAAGGAACCTTCTTGTACGCGGCGTAACCCGCCGAGCCCTCGGTCTGCGTCAGGTGCCGCACGCCGTAGAGCAGGAACATCAGGCTGAACACGATCCTGCCGATCAGAAACACCTCATCGCGCATGGTTCCTCCAAGAGTTGGTGTTCACGGTCGAGCGCCAGCAGTCACCATCGGGTCGCGGCCGCCCGGGTTCGGTGACGCTCGATCGAGAGTGTGTTGAACGCCCCGCGAGCGTTGACGACGCGTCCGTCGACCATCGTAAGCTCGGCGCGCGTTGCGGGAATGGCATCGTCCAGCAGGGCCCTGCGTTCACCCGGACGGGTTGGTCGTCATGGCCATCGACGGTGACCTGACCACGAACGAGGATCCGATCTCGGCCGCGATCCGATGCAGTCGCGCAAAGCTCACCGCGTACTCACCCTCGGTCTTGTAGTGCTCGCAGAAGCACGTGATGTCGAAATCGAGGGTCGCGACCCGGCGCAGGTACGTGTGATAGTCGATCACACCGTCGCCCACCGGTACCTCGTCGAACTTGAGCAACATGTGGCGCCAGTCCCACAGCAAGTCCTTGAAGTGGATGCCGCCGATGTATGGCGACAGCAGATCGAACGTCTCGTTGATCAACTCCGTCGTGCGGTAGTAGTGCTGTTGGTCGACCATGTTCATCTGGTCGAGGTGAACGCCGACGGACGGGTGGCCGACGCTGTCGAGGAACTCCCTGATCGCCAGCGGCTGGTAGAAGAACGACGTCGTCCACGGCTCGATGAGCAGCCGCGTGTGATGTAGTTCGAGACCGTCGACGGCCCGCAGGATGATCTCCCGGAACTCGTGCCGGCATTCGTCGGTGTACATGTATGGATGCGGCGCAGCGAGATGATCCTCAGGGCTGACGGTGCCGACCAGGATGACGACACCCTCGGCCTGCATGATGTCGGCCTTGACGAGGGCGGCTCGCAACAGCGCGATCCTCGCTTCGCGCAGGCTCTCGTCGCGCACCATCAGGTTCGGTCGGAAGTTCGCATCGCCGACGACCAACCCCAGTCCGCGCGCGTGCTCACCGAACTGCGCGGCGCCGTCGTCGGTCATGTCGGCGAAGTCCACCGGGGCGCTGACGGCGGACAGTCCGTAGACGTCGAACGCCTCGAGCACGCCGTCCAACTCGTCGATCGACGCCGGCTTGTACAGCATCCCGCCGAGTCTCATACCGGGCTGCTCTCGTGGTTGCGATCGTCGGCGGACTTGCAGGCGTGGTCGCGCGCCCACGGTGCCAGCGTGTTGGCACCGCGGTCGTCGGATGGCCGGGTCCACGTCGCACCGCATGCCGTGCATCGGGCGTCGAGTGGGTTCATCGTGTCGTCCGCGCGTGTCACGTCGATGCGCGGGGTGAAGTTCCGGTCAACCTCGTTCGGCTGCGTCGCCGACGTGTACATCGTGGGCGTGATCGAGATGAGGCGCACCGGCACGTCGCCCACGGCCTGGAACGAATGACCAGTACCGGGGTGGATGACGACCATGTCGCCTGGCCCGACCTCGACGTCGTCGCCGCTGGAAAAGGTCATGACACCTCGGCCATCGACGATGATGTACCACTCCTCGACGTCGGTTCGGGTGGGGACGTCGCGGTGGATGTGCATCCCGATCGCCGGGGCATCGGTGTTCGGAGGGATGATGCCGAACGATACGTGTGGTTCGCCGACGCCGCGGAAGAACGCCCGGCGCACGCCGATCGGCACGTCCGATCCGTGGATGGGCCGCTCGTCGAAGTCTTGGTTGTCGAATCCGTATCGGTGCCATCCACGCTCGTGACCGTGGTCCATCAAGTCCTCCTCGAAATACGGGTGCAGCAACTGGGGGTTGAGCGAGACCGTCGTCGCCGCTGGACGACGACCTACGTGTTCGGCTTCTGCACGTGGCGCGGGCCGTGCTTGGTGTAGATCCAGGCCTGGTGGTCGTCGGCCCACAGCGGTGGGTCCGGCCGGCCGTGCGGACCGACGTCGGGGCGCAACTTCAACGGGGCGAGGATCTCACCCTCCGGACACGTCACCTCGTAGACCGCGAGGTACATCCACGGCGGCGACTGGTCGGGGCGCTGCTCGGAGCTCAGCCGGTACCGCTGGGCCGCCACCCATCCGGCCGATCCGAGCACGTCCGGAACGTGGACCTCGTCGTAGAACTGGTTGAACTCCTTCTCGCGTCCCGGGGCTGGGTTGGTCAATGCGATGAAGATGTGTTGGGCGTCCATGCGGTGTTCCCTTCGGGTGGTCGGAGTGCGTCGGTCATTCGCGTGTCATGCGCTCTCGGCGCGCTCGCCCACGTACGAGAAGACCCAGGCGACGTGGTCCTGCTTCAGCGCGGACGTCTGCAGCCTGTTCGAGCGTGTCTCGGCGATCCGCTCGTGCAGAGCATTGACGTCACCCGTCGCTTCGTACAGCGTGAGGTACTTCCACGGCGGCGCCATCTGGGCCGGGCGCTGATCGGGATGCAGCGCGAACCGCTGGCCCCACACGAACCCGTCGACCTCGAGGATCTCTCGCAGGTGGTGCGAGTCGTACCACTCGTTGAACTCGTCGTCTCGCCCCGGTTCCGAGTTGGTGAAGACGACGAAGACGTGTCGTTGGGGTGGTTGCTCTTCCATGGCTGCGGTTCCTTCCGTGGTGGTCTGCGTCATGCGATCGTCGCTCCGGTCTCGAGGTCGAAGAAGTGCAGTCGTGCGGCGTTGACGCCGAGGAGGACGTCCTCCCCGACGGTGGCCGTCACGGATGGGTCGACTCGCGCGATCAACGTGACCCGTTGCTCGATCGACTCGGTCCGCAGCGTGGACAACGCCGTCGGATCCACGTCCTCGGCGGCCTCGACCATCTCGTCGGTCATCACCGGACTGGCGTCGACCGACAGATGGACCAACCGCTCGGCACCCAGCATCTCGCTGCGCAGCACCGTTGCCGAGAGGGTCGGCCCTTCGACCGGGCTGACCGACAGATGTTCGGGACGGATGCCGATGGCGACATCGCTGCCCTTGTGCTCGATCAGACCGGGCCGTGCGTCCACGACACCTCTCGGCAACAGGATCTGCTGCCCCTTCAGCAGGCAGGCCAGCTCGCCGCCCTCCGGCACGAGCGTCGCCCGCACGAAGTTCATCCCCGGCGAGCCGATGAACGCGGCGACGAACAGGTTCTGCGGTGATTCGTAGATCTCCTGCGGCGGGCCGAGCTGCTGCAGCACACCCTTGCGCATGACCGCGATCCGGGTGCCCATCGTCATGGCCTCGACCTGGTCGTGGGTGACGTAGATCGTCGTGACACCGAGCTCGGACTGGATGCGGGAGATCTCCGAACGCATCTGCACGCGCAGCTTGGCATCGAGGTTCGAGAGCGGCTCGTCCATGAGGAAAAGGCGCGGCTCCCGTACGATCGCCCGTCCCATCGCGACGCGCTGACGTTGTCCTCCCGAGAGGGTGCTCGGCTTCTTCTTGAGCAGTTCGGTGAGCCCGAGGATGGCGGCGGTCCGCTCGACGCGCTGGCGACGCTCGACTCGAGAGATCCGCTGACTGCGGAGAGGAAACGCGATGTTCTCGAAGATCGACATGTGCGGGTACAAGGCGTAGTTCTGGAAGACCATCGCGATGTCGCGCTTCCCGGGGTCGATCCGGTTGACCACCGTTCCATCGATCCTGACGGTTCCCTCGCTGATCTCCTCGAGGCCGGCGACCATCCGCAGCGCCGTGGTCTTGCCGCATCCCGACGGGCCGACGAGGACCACGAACTCACCGTCGGAGATCGAAAGGTTGAGGTCGGAGACGGCGCGTGTGCCGTCTCGGTAGACCTTGCCGACACCGTCGAGCTCGATCGCGGCCATCGTCAGCCCCTGATGCCGCCGGAGAATCCGCGGATCATCTGCTTCTGGGCGATGAGGAAGAACAACAGCAGCGGGAGCAGGGCGATGATCACGGTCGCGAACACGAGGTTCCACTGCGTCAGGTACTCGCCCACGAAGGAGTACACGGCGACCGGCAACGTCTCACGACCGCTCCCACCGAGGAAGATCAACGACACGAAGAAGTCGTTCCAGATGAACAGTCCCGTCAGGATCGCGACGGTGCCCGTGATCGGCCGCAGCAGCGGGAACACGACACGACTGAACGTACGCCATGTGCTCGCGCCATCCATCCGTGCGGCTTCCTCGTAATCGCGCGGCAGCGCACGCACGAAGCCGGTGTAGAGGAACACGGTGAGCGGGGTGAGGATGCCGACCCACAACACGACCATGCCGAGGTAGGTGCCGATCAGACCGAGCTTCCTGAACATCACGAACAGCGGCAAGATCCCGAGCTGGAACGGCACGATGATCCCGAGCACGAACAGCACGTACAGCGTGTTGGTGAGCTTGCCGGGACGGCGCGCGATCACGTACGCGCACAACGAGCCGATCACGATCAGCGCCGTCACCGCACAGCCGGTGATGATGAGGCTGCTGACCAGCGCGGTCCGCAGCCCGCCCGCGCGTCCGGTGTTCGATTCCCACGCCGTGGAGAAGTTGTCGAAGTGGGGATCGGTCGGGAACGCGAGCGCATCGGTGAACAAGTCCTCGGGAGCCTTCAACGCGACCGAGAACAGGATGAACAGCGGGAGGCAGAACACCACGGCGAGCACGAGCATGGAGATCTCCAAGCACAGTGTGCGGGCGGTGTATCGCCCACTCACAGGAGCTGCTTCTCCCGGTATCGCAGCAGCCCGACCTGGGCGATCGCGAACGTCGCGACGACACCGGCGAGGATCAGCGCCAGCGCCGAGCCATATCCGTAGCGGCCGAAGATGAACGTGTTGCGCCAGACCTGGGTGGCGAGCGTCTCGGTCGAGTTGACCGGACCGCCGCCTGTGACGGCAACCACCTGATCGAATGCCCCGAAGCCGAAGATCAGCGTGAGCGTCGCGCAGATCGTGATCGCCGGCGCGAGCAGCGGCAGCGTCACCCGGCTGAACTTCAGCCACGCCGACGCGCCGTCGACGGCGACCGCGTCGTGGAGCTCGTCGGGGATCCCCTCCAGGCCGGCCAGGTAGATGATCATCGCCAAGCCGGTGTACTGCCAGACGAGGACCGCCAACACGGTGTAGATCGCGAACTGCGGATCGGCAACCCAGGTCCGCTGCCATGACTCCAGACCCAGCGACCGCAACCCCCGATTGAGCGGACCGTCGTACTGGAAGACGTACTGCCAGATGTATCCCGATGCCAGGTGGCTGAGCGCGAACGGGAGGAAGAACAGGGCACGGAGAAGGTTCCTCGTCTTCAGTGCCTTGTGGAGACTGAGCGCCAGCAGCAGCCCGCCGACGTTGGCGATGATGACGAGCAGGCCGGCCAGGCGGAACGTGTTGAACAGCGCCTTGCTGGTGATCGGTTCGTCGAAGATCGCCCGAAAGTTCTCGAGCCCGCTCCAGTCGGCCGCCACGCCGACGCCGTTCCAACTCGTGAACGCGTACGTCGCACCGATCACGGCGGGGAGGAACCGCAGGACGAGCAGCGCGAACACCGCCGGCACGGCGAGGATCCACGGGACCTTGCGGAGCGACTGACTCCGCCGCGAGGGGGACGCGGCGGAGTCAGACACGGCCGATTGACGGTCCCGTGGATCAGCGATCATCGGCATTCTCAGGTCTGTTCGAAATACGTGTCCATGTCGTTGAGGACGTCGTCCACTGACTTCTGGCCGGTGAAGATGCCTTGGATGCTTTGCCCCGTCAGCATGTTCATCGAGGTGTTGGGCCACCTGGCCGTGAAGTCGGTGACCACCTTGTCGTCGCTGAAGTAGTCGACGAGGTCACCGTACACACCCGGCAGATTGCCTTCGGTGGCGTCGGACGACGAGATGATCGAGTTGCCGCCGGCCAGTCCGGCGATCACGTCGCTCCGCGAGACGTATTCGAGGAATCGCTTGGCGGCCTCCTCGTGATCGGTGCCCGTCCAGATGCCGAGGCCACCGGACGCCTGCGCCGTGACCCGGGTGGAATCAGCGGTGTCACCGGGTGCGGGGAACATCCCAGGGTTGAGATCGGGTGTCTGCGCCAGCACCTGCCCGAGGAGGATTCCGGACGTGAACATCATCGCTGACTGCCCGCTCGCGAACATCGACACCATGTCGGCGAGTGGCGCCCCACTGGCACCCGGTGAGAAGCAGCCGCCTTCGTTCATCTCGACGAGTTGTTCGAGTGCCCGGCGCCAGCCAGGTGTCTCAGCGAACGTCGTCTCGCCGGCGATGCGCTTGGCCAGCCACTCCCCGTCCTCCGACTGCACCGTGTTACCGGCCAGGGTGGCGACATTGTTGGAGTTGACGGCCGGGTTGGCTCCGCCCCACGCGATCGGGACGATCCCGAGGCCCGCGACGGTCTCGCACAGCGTGAGCAGTTCGGCGAACGTCGTCGGCTCCGTGAGGCTGTTCTCGGCGAAGTAGTCCTTGTTGTAGGAGATGATCGAAAGCGGTGCGATGCCCACGTCACGGGCGACGAGCGCGCCCTCGTACTCGTACAACGTGCGAGTCGGCGCGTACATCGTCTCGACCCACGGCTCGTCGGAGAGATCCATCAGATAGCCGGCGCGTCCGAACGCCGTCGAGCTGTACGGACTGGCTTGGCCGCCCAGCACGAACACGATGTCGGACCCGTTTCCGCCGGCGAACTGGGTCGGCACGGCGGTCGTGTACGCATCGCCGGCCTCGTAGTAACTCGGCTCGATCGTCACGCCTGGGTTCTCGGCTTCGAACGCTTCGATGACCGGATCGAGTCCGGGCTTGTAGCTCGACAGGGCGACGAGGGTCAGGTCGGCCGGCTCGAGCGGCTCGGCCTCGGCTTCGGGCGCCGACGTCGGCGTCGGCGCGGGGGCCTCGGTGGCTTCGGGTGCAGGTTCCGTCGCCTCCGTTGCGTCCGTCTCGACCGGCGCCGCCTCGGTCGGCTCGGGCGCCGGCTCCGACGCCTCGGTCGTTGCTGAGTCAGCGTCGTCGTCGTCTCCACATGACGCTGTCAGCAGGATACAGACGGCCGCCATGGACACTGCCGATACCCTCGTACGAATCGATCTGTTCACTGATGCTCCTGTTCTCCCCAGCGGGATATCCCACTGTTGGCGTACGCGCGCCTGCTCATTGCGGACGACATTCGTACGACGATTGTCGGATGAGATACCAGCCGCGACAATCGCCTTAACCCCCTCGATCACCGCTCGTTACCCCCATCGGTGACGCAACAGACGGCTCGCTCGGGCAGCGTGGCCGGACCCCAACCACTCTGACACCTCGTCCGAGACGCGTCAAGGTGGCTTGGCCACTTTTGGCCGGTGGGTGGTCATGGCGACCACTCTCACTGGAAAATCGCTGCACAATGTTTGCCGGTCACGGGATCGGGGTTGACTGGTCTGCGGTCAGTCATGCAGGATTGGTCAGGCCACTTTCAACTGGAGTCGCTCTGAACGTCCAACGCACAGCACTTGACCCATCGTCCGATCCAGTCGATCTCGGGCGTATCGCCGATGGCATCAGGCTTCGCGCGGTGCGCATGGTGGCGCGCCACGGATTCGGATATCTCGGTCAAGCACTCTCGTCCGCCGAACTCTTTGCCGCGCTCTACGGAGCCGCTGTGCGCTACGGAACCGACCGGATCGTCGTCTCGCCAGGTCATTATGTGATTGCTGCGTTTGCCGCTGCAGCTGAGATGGGACACGCCGATGACGCCCTGTTAGCACAATATGGACGGGACGGCTCTGCCGTCGAGGCCATCGGCACGGAGCGAACACCACTGCTCGATTACACATGCGGTTCACTCGGCCAAGGGCTCTCGGCCGCGGTGGGGTTTGCCGTTGCCGATCGGATCCTCGGGCACGGCGACACACGCACCTTCGCCGTGATCAGCGATGGCGAAGTGCAGGAGGGACAGGTGTGGGAGGCGGCGATGTTCGCCGGCCACCACCACCTCGATCGGATCACGGTCCTGCTCGACGCGAACAACTCGCAAGTCGACGGGCCGGTCGACGAGATCACGACGATCGAGCCCCTCGCCGACAAGTGGACCGCGTTCGGCTGGGATGCGTTCGATGTCGACGGACACGACGTGGCCGCGATCCAATCCGCGCTGGGACAGTCGATCGAAGCGGAGCGACCGCAGGTCGTGATCTGCCGCACGTCGACGCGCCACGGCTTGGCATGCCTTCCGCTCGACGCCGATGGTCATTTCATCAAGCTCGACCCGAATCTCGCCGCGGCCGCGATCGATGAGCTCGAAGGAAGGCTCGCGACAGATGGTCAGTGACCCGCCGTATCGGATCGAGCTCAAGCCGTACGGAGCCGCGCTTCTCGATCTGGCTCGGGAGCGACCAGAGATCGTCTGCCTGAGCGGCGATCTGACGCGCCAATGCGAAGTCGATCTGTTCCGCGACGAGATCCCTGAGCGGTTCGTCCACGCCGGCATGGCGGAGGCCAACATGATGGGGATGGCCGCGGCGATGGCGCGGAGCGGCCTGATCCCGTTCGTGCACACGTTCGGCGTGTTCGCGACGCGACGGCCGCTCGACCAGATCATCAACGCCATCGCCTATCCCCATCTGCCCGTGCGCATCGTCGGCTTCATGCCCGGCATCTCGTCGCCCGGCGGTCCGAGCCACCAGGCGATCGACGACGTAGCACTCATGCGCTCACTGCCCGGGATGACGGTGATCGACGTCGCCGACGCCACGGAGACGCGTCAGATGGTCCGCGCCGTCGTCGATGTCGCGGGCCCGGTCTACATCCGGCTGAAGCGAGGCGAGATCCCTTCGATCTTCCCGAGCTCCCACGAATTCTCGCTCGACCACGCCCAGGAGATCACGCCCGGCACCGATGTCGCGCTGTTCGCGAGCGGGATGATGCTGGCAGCCGCGCTGCGCGCCGAACGCACGCTTCACGAGCACGGCGTGTCGGTGTCGGTCGTCAACGTCCCGGTGATCAAGCCGATCGACGCCGAGACCGTCCGCCGCGTCGCGGCGCGATGTCGCGTCGCCGTCACCGCCGAGAACCACTCGATCATCGGCGGGCTCGGCTCGGCGGTCGCCGAGGTCCTCGCCGAGGCTGCGTCGGCAACGCCGCTCCGCCGCGTCGGCCTCGCCGACACCTACGCCGAGGGGGCGGGGTCGGCGTCGTACCTCTTCAGGAAGTATGGGCTCTCGACCCAGCATCTCGTCGAAACCGCGTGGACGGCGCTGGGCCGGCACGACCAACCCCCGGAAGCAACAGAGGTGCCGGTGGACGCTGGGGAGTACGCGCCGGTCTGATGGTCGTCCTGCAGGTATCCGACAACCAACCGTCTCCCCACGAAGGAGCCTCATGATCCAGAACTACGACGCGACCTCCGGGCCCGTTCCGATCGCGTCCCCTGGGGCAACGATGGCAGTCGACTGGGAGCAGCGGGTCGACTTCGATCGACTGCGCAACGAGCGCTCGCAGAAGGTGCGCGCCGCACTCGAGGCATCCGACCTCGGCGCGCTCCTGTTGTTCGACATGAACAACGTCAGGTACACGACTGCGACGCACATCGGGAACTGGGCCCGCGACAAGCTGTTCCGCTGCGTACTCGTCGTGCGCGGTCACGACCCGATCCTCTGGGACATCGGTTCGGCTGCCCGCACCCACCAGATGTTCGCGCCATGGCACGACCACGACCACTGGCGGGCCGGCATCTCGAGCTGGCGCGGCTCGATCGAGGAGGAGGTCGGCGTCGAGCGCGGCAACGCCAAGCGGGTCGCCGACATCCTCCGGGAACACGGACTCGGCGATCAGCCGGTCGGAGTGGATGTCGTGGAGCTGCCGGTGTTGAAGGCGCTCGAGCGCGAGGGGCTCCACATCGAGGACGGGCACAGCCTGATGCAGGACGTGCGGTCGATCAAATCAGCCGACGAGATCGCCTTGCTCGATCACGCCGCGGCGCTCGTCGACGGCGCCTACGACGAGCTGTACCGGTACCTCCGCGCCGGCGTTCGTGAGAACGATTGCGTCGCGCTCGTCAACAACTACCTCTACCGGCACGGGTCCGAGGAGGTGGAGGCGGTCAACTCGATCTCGGGCGAGCGCTGCAGCCCGCACCCGCACGTGTTCTCCGACCGTCTGCTGCGGCCGGGCGACACGGCGTACTTCGACATCATCCACGCCTTCAACGGCTACCGGACCTGCTACTACCGGACGTTGAACGTCGGAAGCTCCAACCAGAAGCAACGTGAGGCGTATCGCCGAGCGCGCGAGTTCATGGACAACGCGATCGCCGAGATCCGGCCCGGCGCCTCGTCGGCCGATGTCGTCCGGCACTTTCCGGCCGCCCAGGACTTCGGCTACGCCACCGAGGAAGAGGCGTTCGGGCTCCAGTACTGCCACGGCTTGGGCCTGTCGAACTGGGAGCGGCCATTGATGAGCCGCTACCACTCGTTCGAGTACCCGGTGACGCTGCACGAGGGCATGGTCTTCGCGATCGAGACCTACTGGCCGACCCCGGACGGCACGGCCGCGGCCCGGATCGAGGAGGAAGTGGTCGTCACACCAGACGGGTGCCAGCTCCTCACCCGCTTCCCGGCCGACAAGCTGTACGTCGCCGGCACGCGGATGTTCGCCGGCTTCGACTCCCAGCGAGAGGAGGGCACCGGTGAGTGACACGGTGACCGAACATCTGGGTTGGCTGGGCACTGGACGGATGGGGACGGTGCTCGCCGGACGGCTCGTCGACACCGGCGCCAAGGTCAGCGTCTGGAACCGCACCGCGTCGAAGGTGCAACCGTTGGTCGACCGCGGCGCAACCGCCGTCGACTCGATCACCGACCTCGGCCACTGCGGAGTGGTGTTCGTGATGGTGTCGACGCCCGACGACCTGCGAGCCGTGACCACCGGTCCGGGCGGTCTCTTGACCGGCGACGCGCTCCCGAGGATCGTGGTCGAGTGTTCGACCGTGTCGGGGACGGTCTCGAGTGAGATCAGGCGGGCCGCCGAAGACCTCGGCGTGGCGTTCCTCGCCGCTCCGATCAGCGGCAACCCGCACGTGGTCGAGGCCGGACAGGCGTGCTTCGTCGTGTCGGGGTCCGAGCACACGTTCACCGAGGTACTCCCCTACTTCGAGCTCCTCGGCAAGCGGGCGGTCCTCGTCGGCGACGCCGAGCAGAGCCGGCTGGTGAAGCTGTGCCACAACCTGTATCTCGGAATGATGGTGCAAGCGCTGGTGGAGGTGACGAGCCTGGCCGAGAAGGGAGGAACGTCGCGCGCAGCGTTTCTCGATTTCCTCAACAGCACGGTGCTGTCGTCGGAATGGGTGCAGCGCCGCTCCAAGGATCTGATCGAGCTGGACTGGACTCCGACGTTCACCACCGAGCTGCTTCGTAAGGACTTCGATCTCGCGCTCCAAGCGGCACGCGCGCTCGAGGTCCCGATGCCGGTGAGCTCGACGGTCCACCATCTCATCCAGGTCGCGATCGGCCACGGCCTGCGCAACCAGGACTTCCTCTCGCTGTATGAGGTGCAGTCGGCCGGCGCCGGTCTCGACCATTCGACGGAAACCAACGCGACGGAACCGGAGTGACGCGTGATCCAGCGGACCTACAGTGACTCGACGAGCAGGAGCGAAGCGATGACAGATGAGGCGGCATCAACTCTTCCACCACGTGTGAGATCGCCCCGACGTTCGCGCCGGGTCGAACGTGGCGCCGACCAGCGCGTGAAGCCGATCCGGATCTCCGACGATGTGTCCGAGCAGATCAGGGACCTGATCGTCACCGAGCAACTCGATCAAGGAGCGCGGCTCCCGTCCGAGCGCGAGCTGGCCGAACGGTTCGGCGCCAGCCGACCCACCGTGAGCCAGGCGCTGCGGCGACTCTCGTTGCTCGGCATGGTCGAGATCCGGCGCGGCTCGGGTGCGTATGTGCTGCGTCAGCCGCAGACGATGGTCACCGCATCTGTCAACCTCATGCTCGATCTCGATCAGAAGTCGATCGGCGACCTCATGCAACTGCGGCTGTGGCTCGAAACGGTCGGCGCCGAGCAGGCCTCGCTGCGAGCGAGCACCCTCGACGTCTCCGAGGTGGCGTCGCTCGCGACGTCGTTGGCACGTCTCGGCGACGCCTCGGCGAGCAGCTCACGATGGATCGCCGCCGACACGATCTTCCACGCCGCGATCGTGGGTCTCGCCGGCAACTCGTACCTCACGGCGTTCTACGAGAGCGTCCACACCGCAGTGCTGACGTGGGAGTACGAGGAGTGGCTCGAGCACGAGACCGAGCCGGAGTGGATCCGAACCAAAGACACCCACGCCCATCTCGAGCTCCACGAGCCGATCATGACGGCGGTGCTGCTCGGCGACCAGTCGCGCGTCCGCTCCGCCGTCCTCGCGCACCACGCGGTGATGCTCGAGCACATGGAGACGGCGCGCGGCCCGCTCGAAAGCGCCTGACGCCACCCCCACCTCGAGAGAAAGAGCCGAACATGTTCAAGGCAACCGACGGCATCACATTGCCCACCTCCGTCATCGGATCCCTCCCGCGGCCGGCGTGGTATCGGGAGAATCTCGGCACCCGCAACTTCCGGACCGCGATGGTGTCCACGAGCTTCCGCGAGCAATACACCGACGCGGTGTCGTGCTACATCCGCGATCAGGAGACGGCGGGCCTCGACATCGTGACCGACGGCGACGCCCGCTTCGACGACGACGTGGGCGGGCACAGCTGGTTCTCGTACCCCGCCAACCGCATGGCCGGCCTCGCGGGAGCCCGGGCGTTCACCACCGACGAAGATCGCTCCGGCCTCACCAGTGCGCGGGGCGAGATCCTCCACGAGGTGCTCGAGGCACGCGTCATGCCCGACATCGTCGGACCGGTGGGTCCCGGCGAGCTCGAGTACACCGCGATCTGGAAGACCGCTCAGCGACTGACCGACAAGCCGGTCAAGTTCGGGACGATCTCGCCGGAGCTGCTCGCGCTCGCGATGCGCGACCTCCACTACGGCGATCTGCGCGAGTGCATCTGGGCGTTCAGCGACGCCCTGAACGCCGAGCTCACCAAGGTCGCCGCGGCAGGTTGCCGAGTGATCCAGATGGAGGAGACGCAGATCCACCTGCTCGCCGCCAAGGGCCTTTCCGATGAGGTGTTGAACACCGAGTTCATGGTCGAGGTGTTCGACAACACGGTGCGAGGACTCCGCGAGCGCACCGAGATCTGGTGCCACACGTGCTGGGGCAACCCCGCCCAACAGCGCCTCTTCGCCCAGGTGCCGAGCTACATCCCCGCCTTGGAAGCACTCGACCGCATCGACGCCGACATCATCACGTTCGAGTGCAGCAGCTCGGGTGGTGGCGACCTCGAAGCGATCGGCAAGGTCATCTCGAGCGACAAGAAGGTGTGCATCGGCGTCATCGATCATCACACGCTCCAAGTCGAACGTCCCGACCAGGTCGCCGACACGATCCGCCACGCGCTCGAGCACATTCCCCCCGAACGACTCGTGATCTCGTCCGATTGCGGCATGGGGCGCGAAGGCATGAGCCGGCGGCATGCCTACAACAAGATCGTGTCGCTCGTTCGCGGCACCAACATCGTCCGTCGCGAGCTCGGGCTCCCCGAGGCGGAGTCGTTGGCGACTGACGATCGGCTGTCGCTCGTCGAAGCTGTGTGACCGGTCGGGCGCCTCAGTCTCGGAGCTCTGCACGGACGAGCGCCGCGCCCTGCACCATCGCCGCCATCTTGCCGAACGCCGACTCGCGGGGCAGGTACTTGAGGCCGCAGTCGGGAGCGACGACCAACTGCTCGGCCGGCACGTACGGCAGGGCACGGCGGATTCGACCGGCGACGACTTCGGCACTCTCGACCTCGTGATCGCTGAGGTCGAGCACGCCGAGGATCACGGTCTTGCCGGGAAGCGACGCGAGCACCGATGTGTCGAGGTTCGACTGGGCGGTCTCGATCGAGATCTGGTCGACGTCCGTGCCCGCCAGCTCCGGCAGGAACGAGTAACCCTCCGGCCGCTCGTGGATGATCGCGGCGTACCCGAAGCAGATGTGGACGGCCAGGGTGCCGGTCACGCCGTCGATGGCGCGGGCCAGCGCGGTGAGGCCGAAGTCCCTCGCCTTCGCGGGTCGGGCCTGCATGTACGGCTCGTCGATCTGCACGATGTCGGCACCGGCCGCGAAGAGGTCGCGGATCTCCTCGTTCACCGCCGCCGCGTAGTCGAGGGCGAGGGCCTCCTCGCTCTCGTAGAAGTCGTTCTGGGCCTGCTGCGACATCGTGAACGGCCCCGGCACGGTCATCTTCACGGCCCGGTCGGTGTGGGCCTTCAGGAACTCCAGGTCGCGGACCTCGACCGGGTGCTTGCGGCGAACCGTCCCGACCACGCGGGGCACCGGGTTGGGGTGCCCGCTGCGGTCGAGGGCCGTGCCGGGGTTGTCGATGTCGACCCCCTCGAGCGCCGTCGCGAACCTGTTCGAGTAGCTCTCGCGCCGCATCTCACCGTCGGTCACGATGTCGAGCCCGGCGAGCTCCTGGTCGCGGATGGCGAGGATCGTGGCGTCGTCCTGCGCCTGCTCCAACCACTCGGGCGCGACGCGCCAGAGCTCCGCGGCGCGGACGCGTGGAGGAAACCGGCCGGCGAGCCGCTCCCGGTCGATCAGCCAATCCGGCTGGGCGTACGAGCCGACCAGGGAGGTCGGCAGCAACGGGAAGCCCACCAATCGACTGTCGTCCGTCACGTCAGGGCGAGCGCCGGTTGGGGTCAGACCACAGGGGCTCGCTCCACGACATCCACTCTGGTCGGCTGGTACAGCAAACCGAGGAAGAAGCCGTAGATCAGGTGCCAGATCAGGATCGCGAACGGCAACTTCCAGCCGTCGGGTCCGTCGAACAGGAAGAACCCGTAACCCTGGTTGGGCACGTACGCATACGGCACGAGCAGGCCGGCGCTGATGATCGACATGATCACGGCGTAGATCAGGCCCTTGGCGATGTTCCCTCCATGCGTGTTCTTGATCGGAACGTCCTCACGGAACAGGATCCCGAACAGGATCGCGAACACGATGCCGTTCACGAAGTGGAGCGAGTTCCCGACGAAGAACGCCTCGCCGGAGATCACGAAGTTGGCCGCGAAGCTCCCGTCCGCTGGATTGACAGCACCGCTGAGGCCGTCGGCGAACGTCGTCCCCAGGATGCCGTTGTACAGAGGCCACGGCAGGACCGGCAGGCCGAACGCCGGGAACACGTAGCCGAAGTACGTACCCAGCTGCGTCGCGATGACACCGACGAGGACGAGCGAAGCGATCGGCCGTTCGTTGACGAAGATCTGCCAGCGCGCAGATGGTTTCCCCGGACTTGCATATGACATGTGTGTGTCACACCCCCTTCGTGGGCCCCCGCCCACTAGTCGGACACCGTACCATTTGACGGTCGATATCACGGTGATGGTCGTTCGGCACCGGGAAACGAGCGCGCCGATGATCAGACCCGACGATCAGGCCCAAGGGTTCAAAGGGGTGGCGGTTGATAGTCGGTGTTGCGGTCGACGTTCATGTAGACGTCGTTGGCGATCGGATCGGCGAGCTCCTCGGCGAGGTGACCGAGCAGGCCGGCGCAGCGGGCGAGCAGCGCCACGCCCCGCACGACGCCGAGCGGCACGTCGATGTCGGCGAGCACCGCGCCGCACACGCCGGCGCCGTTCAGCGGCAGCGTCTTGCCGAGCACCGCCGGGTGGGCACGGCCGACGGCGGCGAACAGCTCGAGGTGGGGTCCGTAGACGTCGTGGTCGCGAGCCAGTTGGAACATGGCCGGCGTGCGCGGGTCGCCGTGCTTGTGGACCGGATGACCGAGCCCGGGGACGAAGCGGCCCGCCG
>DATMDV010000400.1:0-4134 GCA_035557475.1 Ilumatobacteraceae bacterium | reverse complement strand
TCTCACGGTGTCGGACGTGCGGACGCTGCTCGCCAAGTTCGGACTCGTCGGCGAGCACGTCCAACGGCCGGTCGGTTCCCTGTCACCTGGCGAGCGGACCCGGGCCGTGCTCGCGTTGCTGATGGCCAATGGCGCCAACCTGCTCGTTCTCGACGAGCCGACGAACCACCTCGATCTGCCGGCGATCGAACAGCTCGAGCGGGCGCTCGACACGTTCGAGGGCACGCTCATCCTCGTGACCCACGACCGCGAGCTCCTCGACCGGGTACGGACCACTCGCACGATCCGCCTCGACCACGGCGTTCCGGTCTGAGAGGAGTATGCGAGGCAGGCCACGGACCGCGCGTGGGGGTTCAAGCTCGTCGCGCTTTGTCGAAAACCTGACCAAGGCGGGACGTTCCGTCGATCAAGGTCCGGGGGCGAAGGCCGATGCAAGGGGTGGAGGTCCGGCCCGAGCGGGCAGGAACGCGCACGTTGTCAGAACCGAACATCGAAGGACAGTGGATCGGCAGACCATGGATCGCGCGCGCGATCAGGGTGTTCGTGCTGGTCGTCCCGTTCGCCGCCTCGGTCGCGTTCGCGTGGGTGCTGTCGGGGCTGCTGCCGTCGGTGTCGACCTGGCCGATGGCGATCCTGCGCTGGTTGCTGATCGCCCTGGTGTCGACGTCGGTGATGGTCGCCTTCGATCGCGTGACCCGCCGCCTGCTCCCGCTGGCGGTGTTGCTCAGCCTGACCTTGGCGTTCCCCGACCAGGCCCCGTCGCGGTTCAAGGTCGCCCTGCGCATCGGCACCACGCTGCAGCTGCGCCGGATCATCGCCGATGCCCGCGCCGGGCGGATCGGTGAGACGCCGGCCGAGGCCGCCGAGAAGCTGCTCGAGTTGGTCGGGGCGCTGAGCGTGCACGACCGCCTGACCCGGGGCCACTCCGAGCGGGTCCGCGCCTACACCCACATGGTGGGCGAGGAGCTCAAGATCACGGGACCCGCGCTCGACCACCTGCGGTGGTCGGCACTTCTGCACGACATCGGCAAGCTCCTCGTGTCGGCCGAGATCCTCAACAAGCCGGGCAAGTTGACCGACGTCGAGTACGAGGCCGTCAAGCAGCATCCGGAGTTCGGGCGCGAGCTCGTGACACCGCTCGTCGGCTGGCTCGGCGACTCTGCGAGGGCGGTCTGGGAGCATCACGAACGCTGGGACGGAATGGGGTATCCGCGTGGGATCGCGGGAACCGACATCAGCTTGGCGGCGCGCATCGTCGCCGTCACCGACGCGTTCGACGTGATGACGTCGGCGCGGTCGTACAAGGAGCCGATCTCGCCGGTCGAGGCCCGCGCCGAGCTGGCACGATGCGCCGGGAGCCAGTTCGACGCGGCGATCGTGCGGGCGTTCCTCAACGTGTCGCTCGGCAGGTTGCGGATGGCGATGGGGCCGCTGTCGTGGTTGACCCAACTGTCGTTCATCCCCCAGACGCTGGCGACCGCCGGCGCGACCGGCGCCACTGCCGTGACCGCCGTCGTCGGGCTCGGAGCCGGGGCGTTCGGGATCGTTCTCGGCGACGACGATGTGTTCTCGTCGACGGGAACCGAGCAGACCGCTTCGGCGCCGTACCTTCCCGGCGACGTCGTGGACAGCCGACGCGTGGCGATCGGCGACGGTGGCGCCCCGTCGACCACAGTCGTCGTGACGTCCGGCGAGCCAGACGATGTGACGGTCGCCGCGTCGACGAGCACGATCGCGATCCCGCGGTCGACGACGACGACGTTGCCACTGCCGGTGCCGAGCACCGTGACGACCCTGCCGACATCGGTGACGACCCGCCCGCGCGTCGTGACGGCTGGCACGACCCCCACCGAAACGACCGTGACGCAGGAGACACCGCCGGTCGCCTCGAGCCCCGAGGCGACTGTTCCACCGCCGACCGCCGGGCCGGACACGACCCCGGCCACGACGGCGCCAGTGGTGTCGACACCGCCATCCAACGACTTCGTGTTCTACTTGTCGTCGCCGGGTTCGGGAGATGTCGCATCGCAGCTCGTGTTGCCGCTCACGGTCGACTCGCCGGCCGCGGCGGCGGTCCCGAACTACGACACCGATCGCGACAATGACGCCGGTTTGCTGCTCAAACACGATTCGGGACCAGAGAGTGAGCAGCGCTTTCATTGGGACACCGCGCAGGCGATCTCGCTGCGGGGTGCTGTGATGGTCGAGCTGTTCGCGACTGGGAGGAACCACAACGGTTCGTTCGCGCTCGATGTCTGGCTGCGCAGTTGCCGCGGGTCCGTATGCACAGATCTCGCGTACCGCCGTCAAGTCGCAGACAGCCCTGACCAGGGCTTCGGGCCGATGACGTTCGATCTCGGCACGATCGACGCGGTGCTGGCCGCCGGCGACGCACTCGAGCTCGTGATCCTCACACCGACCGCGTCTGGTCGTCACGTCTGGCTGGCGTACGACACGGCCGCGGCCGCCAGCCGCATCGTCTTCGTCGGGTCCTGAAAAGCCGGGCGACCGCCCCTCAAGAGGCGCGTTATCGGCGCCGATGAGTCCGCCGAGGATCGGCCTCACCCGTGCAGGAGCGCGCGACTTGTCAGCATTCAAGGGCGAAGGACAGTGGATCGGCAGGCCATGGATCGCGCGCGCGATCAGGGTGTTCGTGCTGGTCGTCCCGTTCGCCGCCTCGGTCGCGTTCGCGTGGATGCTGTCAGGCCTCGTGCCGTCCGTGTCGACCTGGCAGATGGCGATCCTGCGCTGGTTCTTGATCGCGATCGCGTCGACGTCGGTGATGGTCGCCTTCGACCGGGTCACCCGCCGGCTGCTCCCGCTGGCCGTGTTGTTCGGGTTGACGCTCGCGTTCCCCGACCAGGCACCGTCGCGGTTCAAGATCGCGATGCGCATCGGCACCACGCTGCAGCTCCGCCAGGTCATCGCCGACGCCCGCGCCGGCCGGATCGGTGAGACCCCGGCCGAGGCCGCCGAGAAGCTGCTCGAGTTGGTCGGGGCGCTCAGCGTGCACGACCGCCTCACCAGAGGTCACTCCGAGAGGGTCCGCGCCTACACCCACATGATCGGCAACGAGCTCAAGATCACGGGAGCCGCGCTCGACCACCTGCGGTGGTCGGCACTTTTGCACGACATCGGCAAGCTCCTCGTCTCGGCTGAGATCCTCAACAAGCCGGGCAAGCTGACCGACACCGAGTACGAGGCCATCAAGCAGCACCCCGAGTTCGGGCGCGAGCTCGTCGCACCACTCGTCGACTGGCTCGGCGACTCCGCCCGGGCGGTCTGGGAGCATCACGAACGCTGGGACGGGAAGGGTTACCCACGTGGATTGGCGGGGTCCGACATCAGTCTCGCCGGTCGGGTGGTCGCCGTAGCCGACGCGTTCGATGTGATGACGTCGGTGCGGTCGTACAAGGACCCGATCTCACCCGTCGACGCACGCGCCGAGCTGGCACGATGCGCTGGAACACACTTCGACGCGGCGATCGTGCGGGCGTTCCTGAACGTGTCGCTCGGCAGGTTGCGGATGGCGATGGGGCCGCTGTCGTGGTTGACCCAGGCGTCGTTCATCCCCCAAACGCTGGCGACCGCCGGTGCGTCGGGCGCCACAGCGCTCACCGCCGTCGTCGGCCTGGGTGCCGGCGCGATCGGGGTCGGGTTGAGTGACGACGGCGCATGGACGGGCTCGCGCCCCGTCCATGCCTCCCAGGGCGCGACGATCCCGGTCGACGACGTGATCGGCCAACCGCGGCCCGCCGGCGAAGACGGCACACCGGACAGCGGGGATGACGGCGTCGACGATGACGGGGTCGAGGCGGCGGTCGGCCCTGGGGACGACAATGACGACGATCCGGTGGCGGACGACGGTGCCCCGGGTACTGCGGCGCCGGCAGGTGATGGCGCCAGCACGACGACCACGTCGTCGATCCCGGGCGGCGGGCGGGCGACGCCACCCCCGGTGACGGTCCCGAACGGCGTACCCACAGGCCCGGGGTCTGGCACCACCACGACGACGTCGACTCCCAGAACGCCGGGAGCCCCCACGACCTCCACGAGTCCGTCGAGCCCGACGACCGCGCCGCCGACGACCGCGCCCGGCCCGGGATCGCCGACAACCGCGCCGACGACCGCGCC
>DATMDV010000399.1:0-15317 GCA_035557475.1 Ilumatobacteraceae bacterium | reverse complement strand
GACCGACTCCACGCCACGAACTTACCGGGACCCGCCGGCCTGCGTCCGCCGGGTGCGTCGTCAGACCGTGATCGAAGGCGTGAGTGACGGGTTCAGGCGTAAGCCTCGGTTCGGCACGCCGGGCGCGCCAGCGCCTTCGGCGGCCGCATCAAGGAGAGGTCTTCCACAGGATCCAGTGAGGATCTGACCACACGATCTCGAAGCCGAGGTCATGGCCTTGCGCCTCGGTCAGCCTCGGTTGGAAGAAGTCAGAGCCGCGCTGCTGCGCGAAGTAGTCGGCGCGGTCGGTGATGCGGTCGATGAGTGTCGACTGGATCGCGCGCCGGTCGGTGTAGAGCGTCATCGTGCGGGCCCGGTAGAACGCGACGATGTCGTCGGGGCGGGTGAGTCGCGCCACGGCATCGAACACGGGGATGACGCGGGGATCGGTCGGCCCGAACGGTTGCTGAGAAGTCCGGTTGAAGTCGCGGGCATCACCGATGTCGCCGGGCAGGACCGCGACGTGAACCGCGACGAGGTACAGCAGCGGCACCGCGGCGAACACCGAGATGAAGCGGCGATCGCGCTGGCGCCAGACGAGGATCACGGCCGCGACGACCGCGACCGACGCGAAGTAGAGCACCCACGGGGTGATCTGGAAGTAGTACCGCCCGACCATGCGGAAGTGGGTGCTGACAGCGATCGCCGACAGGACGGCAATCGCGGCGAGCGGACCGTCGAGTCCCGGCCGTCGTCGGATTCCGATGACGGCACCGATGACGGCGAGGCCGAGGATCAAGGCGCCGATCAGGGGATGCGATCCGAGACCGAGGTGCTGGGTGAGGACGCGCGGATACCCGCCGAGGCGATCGTCGATGTATCCGGCGTTGTCGCCGTTGTCGGGAAACAACATCGAGGGGAGCACGAGCTGGAACCCGGCCGCCGCCGCCGCGAACGCGGCGTACGGGACGGCGACGTTGCGCCACGGGATGCGGCTGAGCCGCTCGTGGCCGAGACGCGACGCGATCTCGACGAACTGCACCACGCCGATCAACCCGATCAACACGATCGCCTCGCGGCGGAAGCTGTAGGCGACCGTCACGAGCACACCGAGCACCACCAGATCACGTACCGCCGCGGTCAGCAGCGGCCCGCGGGTCCGCACGCGGTCGAGCCACCAGATCACGACGGCGACGGCGGCCGCGTGTGGGAACTCCGACAGCAACTGACCGGTGTGGCTCAAGAAGGCCGGCGCGGTCGCCAGCACGGCGGCGATGGCCAGCCCGAGGACGCGGCCGAGGCGCCGGCGGACCACGCCGTGTACGAGCACCAGCCACACGCAGAAGGCCGCCACCTCGACCAGCTTCAGTCGGTTGTAGTCGAGGTCCCACAGATGAACGAAGGGGGACAACAGCAACGGGAGCCCCCACGGATACGCGTACGGGCTGAAGGCGCCGGTCGAGTTGATGACGGCGAAGCGGTTGTCGGCGACGACCTCGGCCATGTTGCCGTCGAACAGGCTCCGGGCCTGGCGCACGTAGAGGGCGAAATCGTCACCGCGGGCGTGACCGTTGCGGTGCAGCAGGATCGCGAGCACTGCCGCGGCGGCGATCACCACTGCGAGGGCGACCGCACCGAGAGACCGCCGTAGCCAGGCGACGACTGCGGACGACGTGTCGGGCACCGCGTCCCGTGCTGCGTCGTCGGCGTGGTCGATCGTCAGCATCTCGTCATTGTGGTGGTTCGGGCGCGCCACGACCCAGCGGCGCGACCAGCTCAGCAGTGCCCGCCGCGAACCGACCGGCGGCCGACGCTCACCCGGAGGCGTCGGCCGCGAGCTCCGCTTCGTGCTTGGCGACCATGTCGTTGACCGCCTGCATGTTGCGCTCGGCGAGGCGCTCGCGCGCCTCACGCGCGCGGGCCTTGGAGTCGAGCGTCGAGCGCGCCTGACCCTGGAACTGCGGGAACACCCGCTGGGAGATCAGCTCGTAGCTGCGCTTGGTGGCGACCGGGTTGGCCCACTCGTGGGCGAGCGCCATGTAACAGCCGAACCCGCCGGACTGCTTCTGGAGGCGTTCGATCTGCTCGCACGCGTCGTCGGCGGTGCCGATCGAGCCGAGTCCCGAGTCGTTCACGAAGTCGACCATCTCGCGCACCGCGGTAGAGCTTCCGACGTCCATCTGCGGGAACGCTGCGGTGTGCTGGAAGTAGTCGAACCAGGCGGCCATGCCGAACTCGACGTCGCGGTACGCCTGCTCACGCGACTCGGCGATGTGCATCATCCCGACGAGTCGCCATTGCGCCCGATCGGCGACGGTGCCGAACTTCGCCGCCCGCTCCTCCATCACGTCCCAGTGCAGTCCCAACAGGTCGAACCCGACCGCTTGGGTGGCGCCGATCGACAACAGCCCGACGCCATAGCGCCCGGCGAGACGTGGACCGGCGGGCGAGGCGACGGCGGGCACCGCGATGTCGAACAGCGGGTTCGAGTACGGCCGCAGGTGGAGCCTGGCGTCGGTCAGGTTCCACATCTTGGTGGTGCTGCTCACGGGCTCCTCGGACGTGAGCAGCTTGATGATCACGTCCAGCCCCTCTTCGAGGAGCGGTCGGGTCTCGGTCGGGTCGAGGCCGAGCATGATGGCATCGGTCGGCAGCGAGCCCGGTCCGACGCCGAGCATGAAGCGTCCCTTGGTGAGGTGGTCGAGGAGCACCGCCCGCTCGGCGACCATGTAGGGGTTGTGGTACGCCACGCTGATCACGCCGGTGCCGAGCTTGATGTGCTTGGTGCGCTCGGCCGCGGCGGCGATGAAGATCTCCGGTGATGCGATGATCTCGGTTCCGGCGGAGTGGTGCTCGCCGATCCAGGCCTCGTCCCAGCCGGTTGCATCGAGGTGCTCGATCAGCTCCAGGTCGCGTTGGAGCGCGAGGGTCGGGTTCTCGCCGGCCGGATGGAACGGCGCCATGAAGATCCCGAACCGGAGTCGATGATCGTTCGCGAGTGTTGACATGGTGCCTCCTGCGTCGGATCGAGCCGCCGGGGACTGCGGCCTCGTCGAGGGTTCAACGTACGCGGAGCGGCGGGACGGCGGCGCACCGGAGGAGAACGCCCGATCAGGCCGTCGCGAGCGTTCACCCGCGAGGCGGTGCGGGCGGACTCACGCGGGAGTGCGGGTACATCGTGCAGCACGCGAAGCACCATCGCTCGGTGCCCGGCATCGTCGTCTCGGAGCCATCGGTGTCCCAGTCGGCGGGCGTGACGTACATCCGGCGAACGGTGTGCAACTCGTCGTCGGCGGCACCGCAGCTCTCGCACGTCACCCGCCTGACGATATGCGCCGGCGCCACGGCCGCACCCACACCTGCGTCTCGCCCGCGCGACTGCTGGCGTAGCGTCGTCGACGTGCGGTGTCGCTGGTTGGTGATCCTCGTGCTCGCCGTCGCGGCATGTGACAACGACGCGCCCGCCGAGGTCGCAGGCGATTCTGCCGGTGGCCCGACCCGCCCGATCGAAACGCCCGCCGTCAGCCTCGCCAGCTCCGGCGTCACCACCGACTCCAGCGCCGACTCCAGCACCAGATCCAGCACCAGATCCAGCACCAGATCCAGCACCAGATCCAGCGAGGCGTCGCCGCCGCCCGCGTCCCCCGTCTCCACCGGCGGCGTGCCCGGCGTGGTGCCACAGGGCTTCGGCACCATCGCCGCCCGCGTCAACGCGTCGAACGGCGAGATCTGCGACCTGTGCCTGTGGCTCGCCGACGACCCGGCCAGCCGCAGCCTCGGGCTGATGCAGGTCACCGATCTCGGCGGCCTCGACGGCATGGCATTTCTCTACGACAGCCCACACACGACGAGCTTCACGATGCGCAACACCGTGATGCCGCTGTCGATCGCCTTCTTCGGAGCCGACGGCGTCCATCTCGACGAGTTCGACATGGAGCCGTGCGTCGCCGAGCCGTGCCCGTCGTACCCGACGCCGGCTGACTTCGTGGTCGCGATCGAGGCGCCCCAGGGTGGGTTGGCCGAGCTCGGCATCGGCAACGGGTCGACGTTGGAGCTCCTCGCCGAGGGCTGCTCGGGCACGTCGCCGACCACGCCGTGAACCGACTCGGTGCCCGGCTGCCGGCGGGCTCGATGACGGCGCGTCACACCCCCTTGCCATGCTCGTCCGTGTGAGCAGCATCCTGCCGGTACACTCCCCGGGTCCACGTCCACCCTGCTCCGCATGTTCTGCATTCGCGGGGCCCCGGTCCACCAGCAGGTGGCCGAGTCCGAAGGGAGAACACCACGCATGACGCGTGCGTACGAACTGATGGTCATCATCGACCGTGACGTCGAGGATCCCAAGGCGCAATCCTGGATCAAGACGGTCACCGACGGAATCGTCGCTGCCGGTGGCTCGATCCACGGCAAGCCCGATTGGTGGGGGAAGCGTCAATTCGCCTACCCGATCCACAAGAAGGAGTCGGGTTACTACCTCGTCGTCGAGTGCATCGCCCCTGGTGGGGCGCTCGACGAACTCGAGCGCTCGCTTCGCCTCGCGGACGACATCGTCCGCCACAAGCTCATCCGTCTGCCCGACGCCGAGGCCGAGCGCCGCGGCATGACGGGCGCCGCTGCCTGAGCGCAGCACACCTCGAAGGAGCCATCCATGGCAACGAACAGCGTCACCCTCATCGGCAACCTGACCCGCGACCCCGAGCTGCGCTACACCACCGGTGGACGTGGCATCGCCAGCTTCGGCTTGGCCGTCAACCGCCGCTACCAGGTCAACGGCGAGTGGCAGGAGCAGACCTCGTTCTTCAACGTCACGTGCTGGGCCGAGCTCGGCGAGAACGTCGCCGCCAGCCTCACCAAGGGCAGCCGCACGATCGTCACCGGCCGTCTCGAGCAGCGCAGCTGGGAGACCCAGGAGGGCGAGAAGCGCAGCGTCGTCGAAGTCGTCGCCGACGAGGTCGGTCCGAGCCTGCGCTGGGCGCAAGCCCAGATCGAGCGCAACGAGCGTTCGTCCTCCGAGGGCGGTGGGTTCTCCGGTGGCGGAGGCGGCCGAGGCGGCGGCGGCGACGCCGGTGCCAGCAGCAGCGGCGGAGGTTCCCGCCAGCCCGATCCTGTGTACGGCGACGAAGAGCCGTTCTGACCCCCCGACCCCCCGATTAGTTCGTAAGGACCCACGATGGCCGCCAAGAAGCCCCGGGCTCGCGTCAAGGACGCCAACCCCCGCAAGTACAAGAAGAAGACCAGCCCACTCATCCTCGAATCGATCGACTACGTCGACTACAAGAACGTCGACCTGCTGAATCGCTTCATGAGTGATCGGGCCAAGATCCGCAACCGGCGCGTCACCGGCAACGACGTCCAGCAGCAACGCGACATCGCCAACGCGATCAAGGTCGCCCGCGAGATGGGCCTCTTGCCGTACGCCAGGCGGGTCGCCTCGGCGAGCCGCCAGCGTCCACCACGCGACGGTGACGGCGGTGGCCGTCGGTCGCGCGATTCCGCCGAGGCCGAGGTCGCAGAGAGTCCGGTCGCCGCCCTCGTCGGCGCCGACGAACTGGCAGTCGACTCCACCGATGACGCCGCCATCGTTGACGAGGTCGTCGCCGGTGACGGCGAGGAGGCCTGAGCGATGAAGGTGATCCTGCGCTCTGATCTCGACGGTCTCGGCAAGCGCGGCGACATCGTCGACGTCGCCGACGGTCATGCCCGCAACTATCTGCTGCCGCAGGGGCTCGCACTCGTCGCCACGTCAGGTGCGGCCGACCAGGCCGCCAAGATGCGCCGGTCGCGCGACCTGCGTGACGCGAGCGACCGTGAGGCGGCGCAAACCGTCGCCACCACGCTTGTCCCCAAGGTCATCACCGTCGCCGCCAAGGCAGGAACCGAAGGCCGGCTGTTCGGCTCGGTCACGACCGCCGACGTGGTCGAGGCGGTGCGCGAACAAACCGGGGTCGTGCTCGAACGCCGACAGTTGCAGGCCGAGCAGATCAAGACCGTCGGCCAACACACCGTTATCGCATCACTCCACTCCGACGTGTCGTTCCCGATCACGATCGAAGTCATCCCCATCTGAAGTCCATCGTCGCCGGCGCCGGCGAGCGCCCTGATCGTCGCGGCCCCTGCTGTGTCCACAGCAGGGGCCGTGCTTTTCCCCCGGAAGATCACAGCTTGTGCCCCTAGCGATCCCCAAGTTGCGAGGGCAAGAGTGGGAACCCCATGCCAGGTGAACGACAGCCGAACGGTCAGCGAACGACCGACCGATCCCGCCGGAGCGAGGGGAGGGTCCCGCCGCACAACCTGCAGGCCGAGGAATCGGTGCTCGGGGCGCTGTTGTTGTCACGCGACGCGATCGGCGTCGTCAGCGAACAGGGGCTGAACCCCTCCGACTTCTACCGGCCCGCCCACCAACACATCTTCGATGCCATCCGCGCCCTGTATTCGAGCGGTGGCCCGGTCGACACGGTCACCGTCGCCGACGAGCTGCGCCGCGCCGGCCTGCTCGACGAGGTCGGCGGCTCGGAGGCGATGCACGAGCTGCAGAACTCGACGCCGGCGATCTCGAGCGCCGGCCACTACGCCAAGATCGTCCAGGACACGGCAATGCTGCGCCGGCTGATCTACGTCGCGGGCGACATCGCCGAGCTCGCCTACAGCGAGCCCGACGACGTCACCAAGGCGCTCGACGAAGCCGAGACCAAGGTGTTCCAGGTCGCCGAGCAGCGAGTCACCGACTCGACCCGTCAACTCGACACGCTCTTGTCGGAGGCGATGGATCGCCTGCAGGAGACGTTCGATCGCGGCGACACGATCACCGGTGTCGCCACCGGCTACACCGACCTCGACGAGCTGTTGTCGGGGCTCCAGCCGAGCTCGCTGTACATCGTCGGCGCTCGCCCGGCGATGGGCAAGTGCGTCGCGTGGGACACGCCGATGGTCGACGTGTCGACGGGCGAGGTGGTCACCGCGGCCGAGCTGATGGACCGGGCGGCGTCGCGTGGCGGTCTCGACATGCTGTCGCTCGACGCCGAGGGACGCCAGTCGCGTTCGATCGCATCGGCGTGTCTCGACGACGGCGTCAAGCCGGTGTTCCGCGTCCGGACCCGTTCGGGCCGCGACGTCACGATCACCGCGTCGCATCCGCTGTTGACCGCACGCGGCTGGCGGGCCCTCGAATCGATCCGGGTCGGTGAGGTCGTCGCGGTGCCGACCCGTCTCGACGTGTTCGGTGACGACGAGTTGGCCCACCGCGACATCGACGAGCTCGCACGTGGCGTCGACCCCGGCCGGCCTGGAGCCCGCGTTCCGGCGGTCGTCTTCCGGCTCACGCGCGACGGGGTTGCCCGGTTCTTGAACCAGCTGTTCGCGAGCGAGGCGATGTCGTGGATGGCGAGCCTCGGGAGCTGCCGGATCGGCTACGCCACCGCGTCCGAGCGGCTCGCCGCCGACGTCACGCACCTGCTGCTGCGGTTCGGGATCCGAGCCAAGCGACGCGAGCGGCCGTCCGACCGCCTCACGGTCCAGCCGGCGTTCGAGGTCGACGTGATCGACAGCGTGTCGCTGATCGCGTTCGCCGACCAGATCGGCATCAGCGGCAAGGACGCAACGGTGTCCATCGTGCGCGCGCACGCCGCGGCCCGGACGTTCGGCGGTTCGATCGACGCGGTCCCGGTCGCGGTGTGGGACGACATCGTCAAGGCGTCAGGCGAGTTGACATGGGCCGAGCTCAGCGAGCAGATCGGCAAGCCGCGTTCGCACGAGTGGCACGCCTACCGCGGTTGGGTGTCGAAGGAGACCGTCGCCGAGCTCGCCGAGGCCCTCGACGACGATCGGCTGCGGTGGTGGGCGTCGCCCGACGTGCTGTGGGACGAGATCGTGTCGATCGAACCCGCCGGCTCGACGCGCGTCATCGACTTCACGGTCCCCGGGCTGCACAACTTCGTCGCCGCCGACTTCTACCTCCACAACACCGCCTTCGGGCTCGGGATGGCCACCCACGTCGCCCAGAACGGCCAGAAGCCGGTGCTCGTGTTCTCGCTCGAGATGGGCCACGCCGAGCTGACGCAGCGCATCTTGTCGAGCGAGGCGCGGGTCGACTCGATGAAGATCCGCACCGGACGTCTCGCCGAGGCCGACTGGGCCAAGATCGGCAAGGCGATCGGTCGCCTCGAGGTGCCCTTGTTCCTCGACGACAACCCCCGCGTGACCGTGATGGAGATCCGCGCCAAGGCGCGGCGCATCAAGGCCCGCTACGGAGGGCTCGGGCTGATCGTCATCGACTACCTCCAGCTGATGAGCACGAGCGGCTACTCCGAGAACCGCCAGCTCGAGGTCAGCGAGATCAGCCGCAACCTGAAGATCCTCGCTCGCGAGCTCGAGGTGCCCATCGTCGCCCTCAGCCAGCTGAGCCGGAACCTCGAATCCCGGTCGGACAAGCGGCCGATGTTGCAGGACCTGCGTGAGTCGGGCTCGCTCGAACAGGACAGCGACGTCGTCATGTTCCTCTACCGCGACGAGGTGTACAACAACGAGTCGCCCGACAAGGGCTCGGCCGAGGTGATCATCGCCAAACACCGTTCCGGGCCGATCGGCACCAAGCGCCTCGTGTTCCTGGGTCAGTACACCCGGTTCGACAACGCCGCCCGCGGCGTGTGAGGGTCGAGCCACCGAAGTTCGGCGCCGCGGCAGCCCGCGACGGTCACAGTGCGAGCTCCCAGTTCTGGCCGACCAGGTCGTGTCCGAAGCTGTGGTGGGGTTCCTCGTCGACGAGCTCGAAGCCGGCCGCCTCGTAGATCCGCCGGGCCGACACCAAGACATCGTTGGTCCACAGCATGAGTGTGCGGTAGCCGGCATCGCGGGCGAAGTCGATGCACTCGCCGACGAGCCTGCGTCCGATCCCGAGGCCGCGGGCGCTCGGCTCGACGATCAGGATCCGCAGCTGGGCGGTGTCCGGGTCGCGCTGACAACAGAACACGCAGCCCGCGCGGGACCCGTCGACCTCGGCGATCCACGCCTGTTCGCGCCCTGGCCGGTGGTTGGCGACGTAGGCGGCGACGATCTCGGCGATGAGGGCCTCGAACGAGAGATCCCACCCGTACTCGTCGCGGTAGATCTCGCCGTGGCGTTGGACGACCCATCCGAGATCGCCGCTGTCGAGGCCGCGTACGGTCACGATCCGCTGGCGCTCGACATCGAGGACCCGCTCGATCGTGTCGATCGCTTGCACGATCCGCCGGCGATCCGGGTCGGCGAGTGGTTCGAGCAGGGCGCTGATCTGCGTGGCGGAGCGCTGATCGAGATCGGCGGCGGCGATCCGCCCGGCAGGTGTGAGCTCGAGTCGGACGCGGCGACGGTCGACGCCGGAGCGGTCCGCGGCGACGAGACCGGCCCGCCGCAAGCGGGCGACGACGCGGGTGAGGTAGCTCGGGTCCATCCGCAGCCGGTGACGCAGCTCGACCTGCTCCCACGGTGTGGCGTCGCCGCGCCGGCCGAGCTCGAAGAGCACCCGCGCCTCGGGGAGCGAGTACGGCGTCTCCAGCAATCCCGCGTCGAGCAGCCCGATGATCTCGGTCCAGCGCCGGTTGAACCCCCTGATCCGCTCGATGTTGGACATAATCCAACAATACCCAATCGGATCTCGCCAAGTTTCGGCGTTCCCAGGACGCCGAAACTTCATGAGATGAATACCTGATGAGATGGCGCCGGGGGAGCTGGCTACGGTGCTGCGCCGTGGAACTGGAGATCCGGGCGCTCACGCCCGACGACGATGCAGAAGGCATGGGCCGGCTCCTCGTCGAGGGGTACCAGTCACTGCCCGACTCACCCGTCGATCCCGAGTACTACGCCGAGCTGGCCGACGTCGGTACCCGCATCGAGCGCTCGATCGTGTTCGGCGCCTTCGCAGACGGCGACACGCTCGGCTGCGTCACGTACGTCGCCAACGAGACGAGCGCCTACGCCGAGCACATGCTCGACGGCGAGGCCAGCTTTCGGATGCTGGCGGTCGCGCCGGCCGCGCGTGGACGGGGCGTCGGCGAGGCACTCGTCCGGCGCTGCATCGACGAGGCGACGAGCGCCGGACGAACCGCACTCTTCATCTACTCCGGATCATGGATGCTCGGCGCTCACCGTCTGTACGACCGGCTCGGTTTCGAACGCCGGGCCGATCGCGATTGGCTGATCGACGACCCGTCGCTCCTCCTGTTCGCCTTCTGGCGCGCGCTCTGACCACCGGTCAGTCGTCGCGTGCGGGCAGATCGCCCAGGAAGCCGAGCACCCGGCTGATCGCGCCACCGTCGTCGAACTCGGCCACGTCGGTGCCGTTGAGGGCGACGGCGCCGGCCGTGTCGACCAGCTCCCACCCATAGCGGGCCACGTTGTGGTGGGCGTCGATGCCCGTCGTGCGGCGGAAGCGATGATCGGGGTAGTGCCCGAGCACGGCGCCCATCATCTCGGTGATGCCGGCGTGGCCCTTGCCGTCGATCGGCGGATCGATCAGTTCTGCGTCTGGTGCGAAGGTCTTGGCGACGAGCTCGGCTCGCACCGCGGCGTCGGGTTCGCTGTAGGCGTCCATGTAGGTGTCGATGGTGGCGGTCACGGACTCGGCCGTGACCGGGGTGCCAATGGTGGTGGTCGTGGTTTCGCTCATGTCGTCCACCATCGTCGGAGTGGGCGCCGGCGGCGATTACCCGTGTGGTAGCGAATTCTCTTTACCTCGCGGGTAGTCGTGGCGTCCGTCGATGCGTTCTAGCGTGACCGCATGGCGAGACCACGAGTCGGTGAACTGGTTCGCGAGTGGCGCACGCGTCGGCACAGGAGCCAGATGGATCTCGCCCTCGAGGTCGGTGTGTCGCCGCGGCACCTGAGCTTCGTCGAGACCGGACGATCACGCCCGAGCCCGGAGCTGGTGCTCGCGATCGCGACCCACCTCGAGGTGCCGCTGCGCGAGCGCAACACGTTGCTGCTGGCCGCCGGCTACGCGCCCCGGTACAGCCAGAGCTCGTTCGACGATCCGTCGATGGTCCACGCCCGGGCCTCGATGCAACGCATGCTCGACGCCCACGACCCGTACCCCGGCGTCGTGGTCGATCGATCGTGGAACGTCGTGCTCGCCAACAACGCCGCGGCGCTGTTGACGTCCGGACTCCCCGACGACTTGCTGGAGATCCCGCTCAACGTCTACCGGGTGAGCCTGCATCCGGAGGGTCTCGCGGCGCGGTCGTCGAACGTAGCGGAGTGGGCACCCCCGCTGTTGCGACAGCTGCGACGGTCGGTGGTGCTGACGGGCGACCCGGAGCTCGAAGCGCTGCTCGTCGAGGTCGAGTCCTATCCGACGGTCGCCGCGTTGCTCGACGGGTTCGAGGCGATCGAGTGGGACGATCCACCGCTGCTGATCCCGATGCGCCTCACGGTCGGCGACAACGAGCTGTCGCTGTTCACGACCATCACCACGTTCGGAACACCGCGTGACGTCACGCTCGACGAGCTGGCGCTCGAGCTGTTCTTCCCCGCCGATGACGACACCGAGCGGATGCTCCGGGGCGAGCGCGAGCTGGTCGGGACGGCCCAGCCATGACCGCGCCGACCGATCTCGTCCAGCAGATGATGCCGTTGTGCGCGACGCTCGGGATCACGGCGCGTGAGTTCGCTCAAGACGCAGTAGTCCTCGACCTCGAGTGGCGTCCGGAGCTGTGCACGAGCAACGGCGTACTGCACGGAGGCGTGATCATGACGCTCGCCGACTCGGCCGGTGCCGGCTGCGCGTTCTTGAACCTGCCCGACGGGGCGGTCGGCACGTCGACGATCGAGTCCAAGACCAATTTCCTCGGTGCCGTGCGGGGCGGCTCGGTCACCGCCCGGTCCACCGCGCTCCACGTCGGTTCGACGACGATCGTCGTCGAGACCGAGGTACGCGACGACACCGGCCGGCTGGTCGCCAAGGTCACCCAGACCCAGGCCGTCCTGCGGCCGCGTCCCTGATCACCGGACCTGATCTCCGGCCCAGATCTCCGGCCCTGATCTCCGGCCCTGGTCAGAGTGCGTTCGCGATACCCGCATTTGGATTCGTGGACCGAACGCCCAGAATGTCGGTCATGTCCCCCCACGCGATCGAGACGCGCGCCGTCGTCAAACGGTTCGGCACCACGACGGCCGTCGGCGGCGTCGACCTCGTTGTTCCCCAAGGCGCGGTGTACGGCCTGCTCGGCCCGAACGGGGCCGGCAAGACCACGATCGTGCGGATGCTCACCACGCTCGTGCGGCCCGACGAGGGCGTCGCGCTCGTCGACGGCATCGACGTCTGCCGCGATCCCGATGGCGTGCGCCGGCGCATCGGTCTGACCGGTCAGTACGCCGCCGTCGAGGAACGCCTCACCGGTCGCGAGAACATGAACTACGTGGCTCGCTTGTTCCACATGCGGAAGGACGATCGCCGGCGGCGGGCCGGTGAGTTGCTCGAACGGTTCGATCTCGTCGACGCCGCCGACCGTGTCGTCAAGACCTACTCGGGCGGCATGCGACGTCGGCTCGACATCGCGATGAGCCTGATCGCCCAACCGTCGGTGTTGTTCCTCGACGAGCCGACGACCGGGCTCGACCCTCGCAGCCGGCTCGCGATGTGGGACCTGATCGAGGAGCTCGAAGCGGACGGCACGACCGTCCTGCTCACCACGCAGTACCTCGACGAAGCCGACCGCCTCGCCCAACGGATCGTCGTGATCGACCACGGCGTGGTCATCGCCCAGGGCACACCCGACGAGTTGAAGGACCGCATCGGCGGCGACCGGATCCACATCGAGATCGCCGACGCGGCCGACCGTGACAAGGCGATCGCTGTCCTCGCCCCGATCTCCACCGGCAAGGTCGACGTCGACGACGGCGGTCGCAGCTTCTCGGCGCCGATCAAATCGGGCAACCGCGTCGTCCCCTCGGTGATCCGGTCCCTCGACGACGCCGATGTCGACGTGCTCGACGTCGAGGTCCGGCGGCCAACGCTCGACGACGTGTTCCTGACCCTCACCGGGCACGCCTGCGCCGAGGACGATGACGACGTCGCCGCGGTGGACGAACCGGTCGGTGAGAAGGTGGGGGCACGGCGATGACCACCGCCAGTCTCGCCCTCCAGGATTCGTGGACCGAGGCCAGCCGACACCTGCGCATCGTGCCGCGCAACATCGAGTTGCTGCTGTTCTCGACGATCCAACCGATCATGTTCGTCGTCTTGTTCGTGTACGTGTTCGGCGGCTCGATCCGGGTCGCCGGCTACGACGACTACGACCAATTCCTGTTGCCGGGCATCTTCAGCCAATCGTTGGTGTTCAACTCGTCGTTCACCGGCGTGGGGCTCGCCGAAGACCTCCAGAAGGGCCTCGTCGACCGGCTCCGCTCGCTCCCGATGGCGCGCTCGGCCGTGCTCATCGGGCGCACCGTGTCCGATCTGGTCCGCAACATCTTCACGTTCTTCGTGATGCTCGGCATCGCCTTCCTGATCGGGTTCCGCTTCGAGGGAAGCTTGCTCGGCGCCGCGATGGCGACGGTGCTGCTGTTGCTCTTCAGCTATTCGCTGAGCTGGGTGGCAGCGTTGATCGGGCTCTCCGTCAAGTCGGTCGAAGCCGCCAACTCGGCCGGGTTCATCTGGATGTTCCCGTTGACGTTCGTTTCGTCGGCGTACGTCGATCCGGGCACGATGCCCAACTGGCTCGAGCCGATCGCCGACATCAACCCGTTCACGAAGGTCACGAACGCGGCGCGGGCGCTCTACAACGGATTCGACACCGGTAACGACGTGTGGTGGACGCTGGGGTGGTCGTTCGGTCTCATCGCGCTGTTCGCCACGCTCGCGACGCGCAAGTTCGATCGCTCAACGAGCGCCTGACACCGCCAGCCCTGAGTCGACGAGCGGCGGTGCGGGGTCGTAGTCGAGCGACTGGGCGAGCCAGCGCTCCGCTTCGGCGAGCGTCCAACCCTTGCGGGCCGCGTAGTCAGCCACCTGATCGCGATCGATCTTGCCGATGCCGAAGTAGCGGCTCTCGGGGTGGGCGATGTAGAGCCCGCACACCGACGACCCGGGCCACATCGCATAGCTCTCGGTGAGGCGCACGCCGAGCTGCGCTTCGGCGTCGAGCAGATCGAACAGGGTGCCCTTCTCGGTGTGATCGGGCTGGGACGGATAGCCGGGGGCGGGGCGGATGCCGACGTACTGCTCGGCGATCAGCTCGGTGCTCGTCAGTGCCTCGCCAGGTGAGTAGCCCCAGAACTCGGCCCGCACGCGCTGGTGCAGTCGCTCGGCGAACGCCTCGGCGAGGCGGTCGGCGAGGGCCTTGACCATGATCGACGAGTAGTCGTCGTTGTCGAGCTGGAACCGCGCCGAGATCGCATCCTCACCCTCGCCGGTGGTGACCGTGAACCCACCGATGTGGTCGCCGGCACCCGCCGGTCCGACGAAGTCGGCCATCGCCAGGTTGGGTCCGCCGTCACGCTTGGTCATCTGCTGGCGCAGCGTGTGGAACACGGCGCGTCGCTGGCGACGCGACTCGTCGGCGAAGATCACGATGTCGTCGCCCTCGGACTCGGCGGGCCAGAAGCCGACGACCGCGCCCATGTCGAACCAATCGCCGTCGATGATGCGATCGAGCATCTGGCGCGCGTCGTCGTACAGCGAGCGGGCGGCTTCGCCATAGCGCTCGTCGTCGAAGATCGCCGGGTACCGGCCGGCCAGATCCCACGTTTGGAAGAACGGCGACCAGTCGATGACCTCGGCGAGGTCGGCGACCGAGTAGTGGGTGAAGAGCTTGGTACCGATGAAGGTCGGCGCGCTGGGGGTTTGCGAAAGATCGAGCGCGAGCGCGTTCGCGCGTGCGTCATCGATCGATGCCCGGGGCGTGGTGCGCCGTCCACCCGCGTGCGATTCCGCGAGCCGGGCGTATTCGGCCTGGGTCTCGGCGATGAACGCCGGGCGTTGATCGTCCGACAGCAGCGCCGCCGCCACACCGACGGCCCGGCTGGCGTCGAGCACATGCACCACCTGGCCGCGTTGGTAGTTCGGATGGATCTTGACGGCGGTGTGGACGCGGCTGGTCGTCGCCCCGCCGATCAGCAACGGGAGATCGAGACCCTGGCGCTCCATCTCCGATGCGACGTGGCACATCTCGTCGAGCGATGGGGTGATCAGGCCGGAGAGCCCGATGATGGCCGCCCCCTCGGCGCGCGCGGTCTCGATGATCTTGTCGACCGGAACCATCACGCCGAGGTCGATCACCTCGTAGTTGTTGCACTGCAGCACCACGCCGACGATGTTCTTGCCGATGTCGTGGACGTCGCCCTTGACGGTGGCCATCACGATCTTCGCC
>DATMDV010000398.1:0-6889 GCA_035557475.1 Ilumatobacteraceae bacterium | reverse complement strand
CCATCAACTCGGCGAGCTCGTCGACGCTGATCTCACTGAACGCCATGTTCCAACGCTATCGAGTCGCCGCCGTCCCGCCGAGGTCACCCGGAGAGTTCACGTTCCGCATCGCCACCGGGTCGACGGCGACCTCGACGATGTCGAGACACGCGAGCGCGGCGTGCAGCGCCCGCTCGCCGGTCGCGAAGATCGCCGTCAGCTGCTCGAGCGCGCGGTGGTTCCAGCGGGCGAGGGCCGGCTCCAGACGATCGGTGGTGGCCACCACCGCCTCGGCCGTGTCTCCACCAGGTGCGTCGAGGATCGCTCGGACCGCTGCCGCGTCGAGGTCGGGGAGATCGCAGGCCGCGATGACGACGTCGCCGCGGGCATCCATCAGCGCTGTGATCACGCCGCCGAGTGGACCTTCGCCTGGCCACCGATCCGCCACGACCGGGTAGCCGATGTCGTCGGGCAGCGTGCCTGCGCCGACGAGGCGGACCGGTGCGCACCCACCAGCGCCGAGCGCCACGGCCACCCGCACCACCATGGGCGAGCCATCAAACTCGATCAGGGCCTTCGGGCGACCCATCCGCCGGCTTGCGCCGCCGACGAGGACAGCGCCCGCAATCGGCGTCGAGGTGGGCATCGACGTGCCAGTCGCGTCACTCGGCCGGGACGCCGGAGGGGTCGAGTTGGGCGAGGAACGTCGCGCAACGCTCCGCCTCGTCGTTCTCGCCGATGGCCGCGGCCATCTGCTGGAGCCCGCGCAGCGACCGCAGGAACCCGTGGTTCGACGGCTCCGACCACCGCACGTAGCCCGAGCCGCGCCAGCCGCTGGCCCGGAGTGCGTCGAGGCCGCGGTGGTACCCGATGCGATACGCGGTGTAGCGCTCGATCGTGTCGCGTCCGACGTCGCCGAGCGCGGCCCAGGCGTCGAGCACGCGTGGGTGGTCGGCGACCACGGCGGCAACGGCGTCGCGCCGCGACGGCGGCGGTTCGGCGAGCGCCTCGGCGAGTCGCTGGCGGATCGCGGGCTCGACCACGGGGAGCACGGTCGACGGAAGACCGTCGGACATCGCGATCGAGTGCTCGCTCACGGATGAGCACTCTATGGTCGAAGTTGGGACGTATCGTGCTCGCATGCTCGCCTTGTCCCTCCAAGCCGCCCGGAACGGCGCGATCATCGCCGTCGTCGTGTTCGTGGCGCTGGCGATCGCCTCGGCGTGGCTGATGAAGTCGATCGCCCAGAAGGTGGCGCTCGTGGTCGTGCTCGGTCTCCTCGCCGTGCTCGTGTGGACCCAGCGGGCCTCGCTCGACGATTGCGCCAAACGGGTCAAGTCGGACCGGGCGGCGAGCGCCAGCGGCGACCCGCGCGACACGACCTGCACGTTCCTCGGCCAGGACATCACCGTCCAAAATTGAGTCGGCTCACCCCACGCAGGAGGCGTGCACGTCTGGTCGCCGACTCGTCCGGCAGATCGACGCGCGTTCAGCTCGGCGTGTTGACCGCGGCGAAGGTCGTGGCCAACACCGCGCTGCGCTGGGTCGGACCGTTCCTGCCGACCCTCGAACGCGCCTTCGGGGTGTCGACGTCGACCCTGACATCGGTGATGGGCGTGGCCGAGCTGGGTGGTCTGACGACAATCGCGACCGGGCACGCCCTCGACCGTGGTCATCGACGGCGCACGTTCCTCGCCGGGCTGTCGCTCGTCGGCATCGCGTCGTTGATCGCCCTCATCGGTTCGGTCGTCTCGTTCGCCGTCGCTTTCTCGCTGGTCGTGATCGGTGTCGGGAACCTCACTGTCGCGGGTCACGCCTGGATCAGCGACCGCGTGCCCTACCGAGGGCGGGGACGGGCACTCGGGACGTTCGAGACCGCATGGGCACTGTCGCTGTTGCTCGGCGCGACCGGCATCGCCGCGCTCATCAAGGCGTTCGGGTGGCGAGGGCCGTTCGTCGCCCTCGCGATCGTCACGGCCGCGGTGTTCGTCGCCGTGATCGCGTTCGTCAGTCCCGACCGAACGACGAGTCGCGCCAACACTCCCCGCGCTGGCCCGATCCCCCGGTCGGGGTGGATGACGTTGGGCTGCTCGGCACTGATCGCCGCTTCGAGCATCTCGGTGTTCGTCGTGTCGGGGACATGGCTCGACGACCGCCATGGCGTGTCGACCGCGGGCCTCGGCTTCGTGGCGACCGGCTTCGGCGCGGTCGAATTGGTGGCGAGCATGTCGGTCGCGGCGGTCGCCGACCGGATCGGGTTGCGGCGATCGGTGCTGATCGGGCTCAGTGTGCTGGGGCTCGGGTTGGCGATCGCGGCCGGGTCCGGAGCGTCGAAGACGCTCGCCATCACCGGGCTGATCGTGTTCCTCGCCGGGTTCGAGTTCGGGTTCGTCGCGTCGTTGTCGTTGGTGACCGAGGCGGCTCCGCTGGCTCGCGGACGGGCGATCGGGGCCGGCAACGCGCTCGGCACGATCGCCAGGTCGGCTGCGGTGCTCGGGAGTGGGCTGCTCTACGACGGTGTCGGCATCGGTGGCTCGCTCGCCTTGTCAGCCGTCGCGGCCGCGATCGCCGCCGGCCTCATCGTGTCCGGTGTCAGCCACACGAGCAGCGCCGGCGTAGCCGACCCGTGACGCGAGCTCGACGATCGCGGCGGCGACCGCCTCGGGATGTGTGTTCGGACCGAAATGGCGAGCTGCCGCGACCTCGACGACGCGGCAGTCGGGCAGCACACGCGCGAGGTGCTCGGTGCCTGCCCGGTGATGGGCGGCGCCGCGTTCGCCGTAGATCGCGACGACCGGCATGCGGAGACGGTCCGCGCTCCATGGTGCGTGCTCGCGCAGATCGACGAGCTCACCGACCATTGCCGGACCTTCCGACCGTCGTGCCTCACGCGTCGACGGCGGGAGCTTCTCCCAGCGGGCATCGCTGACGAGTCGGCGTACGAACCGCTCGGCCGCGTCGGCCGGATCGCCCCGCGTCGCGATCGCGTCGGCACCTGCGGTGGAGCCCGGCCACCAGTCGAGCCACGACAGCGGTGTCTCGTACACGGCGACGGCGACGACCAGTTCCGGGTGCCGTGCCGCGGTCGCCAGCGCCACGTTGCCGCCGTAACTGTGACCGAACACGAGCGCCCGGCGACCTTCGAGCAGCCCGACCAGGTCGTTGACCTGCTGGTCGGCGCCGAACGGGCCGGGATGCGGCGCCGAGCGCCCATAGCCGCGCCGGTCGTAACGCAGCACCCGGAACGCCTGGTCGAGGCACCGGCTGAGCCGCAACAGCCCCGCCGATCGGTCCATCGTGCCGTGCACCAGGGCGATCAGCGGAGCGTCCGCATCCCCGCTCTCGTGTGACCAGATCTTCATGCGACCTGGACGATGCGGAGCACGTCGGCGGCGGCGGTGCTCTGGCGATCGGGAGCGCCGGCCAACACGAGCACCGTGTCACCGGCGGCGATCTTGCCCTGGTCGAACGCGGTCTGGACCGCGAACCACACCATCTCGTCGGTCGTGGTGTACGTGTCGACGTGGATCGGGTCGACGCCCCACGACAGCGTCATCCGGTTCACCGTCGAGGCGAGTGGTGACAGGCCGATCAGCTGGGCCTTGGGCCGGAACCGCGCCATCGCCCGAGTCGTTCGTCCGGTGCGCGAGCAGCACAGGATCGCGGCCGCTCCGGCGTCACGCGCGGCCTGTGCGGCGGCATGGGTGAGGGCGGCCGTGATGCGGTCGCCCGGCGAGAGCCAGTGGTCGCGTTGGAGCCGGCCCAGCCACTCCGACCACTGCTGGTAGTTCGCCTCGGCCTCGGCCCGTGCGGCGATGCGGCTCATCGTCGCCACCACCTGGGCCGGCGCAACGCCGACCGCGGTCTCGGCCGAGAGCATCAACGCGTCGGTGCCGTCGAACACGGCGTTGGCGACGTCGCTGACCTCGGCCCGGGTCGGCGATGGTGCGGTCACCATCGATTCCAGCATCTGCGTCGCCGTGATCACCGGGACCCCGAACTCCACGCACTGGCGCACGATCGACTTCTGCAGATGGGGCACGTCCTCGAGCGGACAGTCGATGCCGAGGTCGCCCCGGGCGACCATGATCGCATCGGACACGGCGAGGATCTCGGTGAGGTTCCCGAGCGCCGCGCTCGTCTCGATCTTGGCGACGAGATGGGCGCGATCGCCGACCACCTCGCGCACCGCCGTCATGTCGGCCGCCGCCCGTACGAACGACACGGCGATGAACTCGACCCCGGCAGCCGCCATCGTCTCGGCGAGCACCAGGTCCTCCTCGGTCGGCGTCGTGAGCCGCGAGCGCTCCGAGGGCACGTGGACCCCCGGGCAGCCCTGGGTCCGGCCACCGTTCTCGACCACGGCGACGGCCGATGCGGACTCGAGGCGTTCGACCCGGACGCAGATCGCACCGTCGCCGATGACCACCTGATCACCCACCGTCAGGTCGTCGAGGAATCCGGGGTAGTCGACGCGGATCAACTCCGCATCGCTGGGTCCGTCACCGACCTCGAACCGGATCACCGATCCGCGTCGAGCTGGACCCCCGGTGTCGGGAACGCTCCCGCCCGAATCTTCGGTCCCGGGAGGTCGGCCAGCACGCCGATCGGCTTGCCGATCGTGGTGGCGACCGAACGCACGCGTTCGAGACGTTCCATGTGCTGCTCGACGGATCCGTGGCTGAGGTTGAGCCGCACCACGTCGACACCGGCCCGCACGATGGCGGTGAGCGCCGCGTCGCCATCGGTCGCCGGCCCCAGGGTGGCCACGATCTTCGTCCGGCGGGTCACGCCGGGCGCTTCAGGATCATCTGGCAGCGAGTCACACCTGCTTATCTAGTCGATCGATGGAGTTGCTGCTGATCAGACACGCGTTGCCGGTGCGTCGCGAGCTGGTCGTCGGGGCGGCCGACCCCGAGTTGTCCACCGCCGGTCTGGCCCAGGTCGAGCATCTCGCCGACTACCTCGCCGCCGAGCAGCTCGACGGTGTGTACTCCAGCCCGTTGCGCCGCGCCGTCGAGACCGGCGCTCCGGTTGCTGCTCGTCACGGCCTCGACGTGGTCGTCGTCGACGACGTCGCCGAGTGGGATCGCATGTCGCCTGAGTACGTCCCCGTCGAGGAGCTCAAGGCCGCCGACGACCCGCGATGGCGGGCCCTGGTCGAGGGTGTCTGGACGAGCGACGAGAGCCCGACCCAGTTCCGCGGCCGCGTGATTGCCGCCATCGAGAACCTCGTCGACGCGCATGCCGGGGGGCGCATCGCGGTGATCTGCCACGGTGGCGTCATCAACACCTACCTGGCCGCGGTCCTCGGCCTCGATCCGTCACGACCCGGCTTCTTCTACCCCAACTACACGTCGATCCACCGCGTCATGGCGGCCGGCACCGGAGAGCGCTCGATCCTCACGATCAACGAGACGTCCCACCTGCGCGGCACCGGCCTGCCCATCGGTCTGCACCAGACTGGTTGACCATGCCCGGTCCCCATTCGCTCGCCGATCTCGTCGACCACCTCGACGCGTCACCATCACCGTTCCACGCCGTCGAGTCGGCGCACCGGCGGCTCGATGAAGCGGGCTTCACCGCCGTCGCCGAACGTGATGCGTGGGACGAGGTCGCGCCCCGCGGCTACATCGCGCGTGACGGCGCCCTGATCGCGTGGGTGCTCCCCGCGGCCGACCGCCCGGATGCGGCGTTCCGACTGGTCGGCGCCCATACCGACTCCCCGTGCCTCCGTGTGAAGCCCCACCCCGACACCGCAACTGCCGGTTGGCGGCAGCTCGGCGTCGAGGTCTACGGCGGTGTGCTGCTCAACTCGTGGCTCGACCGCGACCTCGCGATCGCCGGGCGGGTCGTGATGGCCGACGGCTCATCGCAGCTGGTCGACGTGCGCCGGCCCGTGGCGCGGGTTCCGCAACTCGCGATCCACCTCGACCGCGGCGTGAACGACAGCGGCTTGAAGCTCGACCCGCAACAACACGTGCACCCGGTGTGGGGCAGCGGGACATCGACACCTGGCGACTTCTCCGAGTGGCTCGCCGACGCCGCCGCGATCGACCGGCCGGCGTGGTGGGAGCTGTGCTTGTACGACGTGCAGGGCGCCGCGGTGCTGGGCGGCGACGTGTCGCTGCTCGCCAGCGGCCGGCTCGACAACCAGGTCTCGTGCTGGGCCGCCACGACGTCACTGGCGGCTTCGGGCGCCGGCGATGCGGTCGCGATGATCGTCCTCAACGACCACGAGGAAGTCGGGTCGGCGAGCACCACGGGTGCCAGCGGACCGCTCCTCGAGCAGGTCCTCGAACGGCTCGTCCTCGCCCGCGGTGGCACCCGCGACGATCTCCTCCGCGCGCTCGCCGCCTCGACGTGCGTGTCGGCCGACAACGCCCACGCGGTGCACCCCAACTACACCGACCGTCACGATCCCACCCACCGTCCACTCGTCAACGCCGGCCCGGCGATCAAGGTCAACGCCAGCCAGCGGTACGCGACCTCGGCGCCCACCGCCGCCCTGTTCCAGCGTGCCTGCGTCGCGGCCGGTGTCCCGTGGCAGGTGTTCGTGTCGCGCAACAACATGCCGTGCGGGTCGACGATCGGGCCGCTCACCGCCACTCGCCTCGGCATCGCGACGGTCGACGTCGGCGTGCCGCAGCTGTCCATGCACTCGGCGCGTGAGCTGTGCGGCGTACGTGATCCGCAGTGGCTGGCGGATGCGCTGGCCGCCTACTTCGCCGGCTGACGAAACGTCTGGGCTCGGCTCGCAAGCAAGTTGCTCGCCTCGCCTACCGAGCTCGCCGTCGCTGTCACGGGCGACTCCGGGCTCATCCTGACGTCACCGCGAAGCGACGGCTCGCCCACCTTCCTCTCCGCGGGTCTCCAGTGACCGTGGCCATCATGCGCCGAGCCACACGTC
>DATMDV010000397.1:0-5116 GCA_035557475.1 Ilumatobacteraceae bacterium | reverse complement strand
CCCACCCGTTCTACGACCGCCTCCGCCGCGATGCTCCGGCGTGCCGACTCTCGTGGGGGGCGGTCGTGATCACGCGCTACGACGACGTCGCGCGCACCCTGCGCAGCAACGACTTCAGCCGCGACGTCGAGGCCAATGCCCTCGAACGCGACGACCCTGTCACCCGGCGCCGGCGCGACCGGCGGGCGCGAGGGGCCAAGACCATCCTCAACCTCGATCCGCCGGACCACACCCGCTTGCGCCGGCTCGTCAGCCAGGCGTTCACGCCGACGGCGATCGAACGGCTGCGACCGAGCATCCAGTCGATGGTCGACGCCGTGCTCGACCGGGCGGCCGAGCGAGGATCGATGGAGCTGATCGACGAGCTCGCGTTCCCCGTGCCGTTCCAGGTGATCTCGGCGCTGCTCGACATGCCGACCGAACGCGCCGACGAGCTGCGTGACTGGAGCCAGTCGATCACCGCCGCGATCGAACCGACCGCCACGCTCACCGACCTCGACACGGCCGAGGCGGCGTTGGCGCAGCTGATCCCGTACCTCGTGACGATCATCGAGCGGCGTCGGTCGAACCCTGGCGACGATCTGCTCTCGGCCTTGCTGGCGGTCGAGGAGGCCGGCGAACGGCTCTCCCCCGCCGAACTGATCTCGTTCGTCGTGCTGCTGTATGTCGCCGGCCACGAGACGACCGTCAACCTGATCGGCAACGGCGTGCTCGCGTTGCTCCGCCACCCCGACCAGCTCGTGCGATGGCGCGACGACCCGAGCCTCGACGACCGGGCGGTCGACGAACTGCTCCGCTTCGACGGCCCGGTGCAGCACACCGTGCGCGTGGCGATGGTGCCTGTGAGCTATGCGAGCGTTGGCGGCGAGATGGTCGACGTGCTGCCCGGTGAGACGGTGCTCACCGTGCTCGGCGCCGCCAACCACGATCCGGCGGTCTTCGACGATCCCCACGCGCTGCGGCTCGACCGCTCCAACGCCAACCGCCACCTCGCGTTCGGCGCAGGCATCCACTACTGCCTGGGCGCATCGCTGGCGCGGCTCGAGGCGTCGATCGCGATCACGTCGCTGATCCGCCGTTTCCCGTCGCTCGAGCTGGTCGGCGAGCCCACCTGGCGCGACCGCGTGACCATCCGCGGCGTCGAGCGCTTGGAGCTCGATGTCGGCTAGGGGTTCTGCAAGAGATGCACCAGGCTGCTGGTGTCCCAACGACGGCCACCGCGTTCGACGACGTGGGCGTAGAACTGGTCGACGAGCGCGATGACCGGGAGCCGGGCGCCGTTGCGGTGGGCCTCGTCGAGGCAGATTCCGAGGTCCTTGCGCATCCACTCGACGGCGAACCCGAACTCGAACTCGCCACCCGCCATCGTGCGCGCTCGGTTGTCCATCTGCCAGCTCTGGGCGGCCCCCTTGCCGAGCACCTCGACGACGTGTTCGACGTCGAGCCCGGCTCGCTGGGCGAAGTTCACGGCCTCGGCCAACCCCTGCACGATGCCGGCGATGCAGATCTGATTGACCATCTTCGTGAGTTGCCCCGCACCGGCCGGGCCGAGTCGCTCACACGCCTTCGAGTACGCGGCGATGACCGCACGGGCCGATTCGAACACCGATTCGTCGTCGCTGCCACACATCACAGTGAGCGCACCGTTCTCGGCACCGGCCTGTCCACCGGAGACGGGGGCGTCGACGAACCCGACCTGCTGTTCGGTCGCGGCGGCCGCGAGCTCGCGGGCGAGAACGGCGGAGGCCGTCGTGTGGTCGACGAGCACCGATCCGGGGTCCATCGCCGCGAGCGCTCCGTTGTCGCCGTTGACGACCGAACGCACGTCGGCGTCGTTGCCGACGCACAGCATCACGAACTCAGCACCCTCCGCCGCCTCAGCCGGTGTGGGAGACGCGCGGTGCCCGTGCTTGGCGACCCACGCCAGCGCCTTCGACGCGGTGCGGTTGTAGACGGTGACATCGTGGCCCGCCTTGGCGAGGTGTCCCGCCATCGGACTCCCCATGACGCCCAACCCCAGGAATGCGACGCGTGCCATCGGCCGAGTCTCGCAGGCCCGCTTCACCCGCCTGGAAAACGCCGCCCGCCCACCATCCCGGTAAGACTGCGGCGATGACGACCGTGGCACGAACGTGGACCGTGACGACGTGGAACCTCCACGGTTCGACGGGGCCACCGATCGCGTCGGTCGCGGCCCGGCTGCGCTCGCTCACGTCCGACGTCGTCGTGCTGCAAGAGGTCCAGCGCCGTCAGGCGGCGGCGTTGGCCGAGGCGCTCGGGATGCACCACCACTGGGCACTCAAGCACTTCCCGTGGACACCGCTGCTGAAGTCGAAGGCCGAGGGGCTCGCGATCCTGACGCCGCACACGCTGAGCGCGACCGGCTCGGCGTCGCTCACGCCCCAGCGTTCACAGTGGTCGTACAAGCACCGGATCGCCGCGTGGGGCCTGGTCGGGCGGCCCGACCACTCGGCGTACCGCGTGTACGACGTCCACCTAATCGGAGGCGATGCCGAGACGGACCGGCTCGATCAGGTGCAGCGCGTGGCCGCACTCATCGCCGAGCACGGCGGTGCGCCGGCGGTCGTGGCCGGTGACTTCAACGATGCGGACGAACCCGCCGTCATCGACGCGCTCCCCGGGATCGAGGGCTCGGCGACCGCGGCCACGAACCCGGCCGGCACCCCGACGCAGCGGATCGATCACGTCGTCGTCCCCGACGCGGCGACCGACATCACCGTCAAAGTGCCCGCGGGCGGCGCCGAGTGGGCTGCCCTGTCCGATCACCTGCCGGTGACGACGACGTTCACGCTCGACTGGGTCGCAGGCGACTTCCCAGTGCCCTGACCGACCGGTGGGCTCAGGCCTTCTTGGCGACCTTGGCGGGCTTGAGCACACCCTTGGCCAGGGCGTCGTCGAGGTAGGCCTCGGCATCCTCGGCCGACACCCGCAGCGCGGGCGAGATCTCGCTCACGAGGTTGACCCGCGCCCGCTCGTACATCGTGCGCTCGGCAGCCGACAGCGAGGCGTCGCGGTTGCGGGCGGCGAGGTTCCTCACCACCTCGGCGACCTGGTACACGTCGCCGCTCTTGAGCTTCTCCTGGTGGTTCTTGAAGCGCCGGCTCCAGTTCGACGGCACGCGAGGATCGGGCTTGGCGAGCACCGCCACCAGGTCCTCGAGCTCATCGGCCGACACGGGCGGTCGGACACCCACCTCGTCGGCCTTGTCGATCGGCACCTTCAGCGTCATCTCGTTGATGACGGTCTGCAGGATCAGGTACTCACGCTTCTCGCCGAACGCATCCATCTTCTTCGTGCCCTGCACGACGCATGCGCCGTGCTGGGGGTAGATGACGGTGTCGCCCTTCTTGAACTTCAACAACTGAGACCTCGCCAAATCCGGGGGGAGAGCAGTCTTCAAGGGTACCGGGAAAAGGGCGTAATCCCGCCGGGCCGGGGCCCCGAATGGGGCTATTCGAACGGGCGAACGACGACGCCGAGGCGTCTCGCGGCGTCGAGTGGGGTGTTGCCGTCGAGTTGGGCGATCGAGATCTCGGCGTCGAGCGCCACACAACGCATGTACCCGACCGATTCGCATGCCACCGGCGTCCCGCCCACGATGAGCATCGACTGCGCTTCGGCCCCATCAACCTCCCTCAGCACCCAGCTCCGGCGGTCGTACGGCGGGTAGAACGTGGTCACGTCGTCGAGCATCCCGGCGCAGGCGTAGGCCGGGGTGCGGAGGTCGAACAGCGCATACCGGATGGCGTTCGAGCGCGCCGCCTCCTCGACTCGGTCGCACAGCCCGACGAGCGTCGACGAGGCGGTGAGCGGATAGTTCGGATACTCCTCAGCGCGGTCCCGCAGCCCACCCATCCGATCCGACCACGTCACGGCGCGAACGGACACGGTGATCGCGATGAGCACGCACAGCGCGATCGTGACGGGTCGTGCGGCGGCGCGCCAGATACCGGGTCGCGGTCGCTCGAATGCGGTGAACGCGACGAACCACAGACCCAACGGCAGCGGCATGAGCACGCGGGCGGGCGGGTAGTACGGCGTCGGCAGGAAGTCGCGTGATCGCGGCGACGTCAACACCGCGATCAGCAACACCAGGAACAGCGCAGCCGCCACCCGTGTTCTTCCGTCACCGCGAGCGAACGCGACCGTCATCACGAGCCCGACCGCGACGAGCGTCACCACGGGTGACCGAACGATCTCGAGGGAGAAGTCGGTGAAGTGCCGCGACGTGTTCGTGAGGTTGTCGACGAGGACGTCGAACCGGGGATGAAGACTCGGCGCCGGATGGAGCGCGTCCTCCGGGTGCGCTCGATACCAGTACTGCGTCAGGGCGAACCAGCACAGCGGAGTCAGCGCACCGATCGCCACGGTACGAACCAGCGCGAGCCGCTGCTGCCCCGATCGCCAATCGGTGACACCGGCATGGATCCCCACCACGAGCGCGGGCACCACCAGCAGTGCCGACGCCATGTCGAACAGCACCGCCAGCCCACCGACTGCGCAGGCGATCGAGAGCACCCAGGCCACGCCTGGCTTGACGATGATGAGCACCGCGCAGACACACGCCATCAGGCGCCCGACGGCGGTGTTGAACACGATCGAGAGCACCGCGTACTCGGTGGTCAACAGCAAAGGGACCGCGGCGGCGCACAGCGCCCACCCGGGCCGGCCGCGCAGCCCCGCCGCGAGCGCGAGCAGCCACCAACCGGCGAGGTTCATGGCCAGGATCGCGAACGGCAATCCGGTCGGGTAGCCGACGCCGAGGGACGCCAGGATCTCGGCCGGCACCGCCTCGAACGTGACGCCGTACCGCTGGCCCCAGAAGTTGGGCTGGCGGGGTCGGAGCTCGCCCCACGACCTCGCGGCCGCCCACAACAGCGCTTGGTCCTCGCTCACGTCGAAACGCAGCCAGCGAACGAGCAGCCGCAACTGCTGGGCGACGGACGCGAACACGGTCGCCACGAACGCGACGAGCAGCCACATCGGAGCGTCACGGACCGTGCCGCGAAGAGATCCCCGCTCCATAAGCGCCCCCGGCACGATTCGAACGTGCGCGCTACGGATTAGAAGGCCGTTGCTCTATCCGGACTGAGCT
>DATMDV010000396.1:0-30762 GCA_035557475.1 Ilumatobacteraceae bacterium | reverse complement strand
GGACGTGCGCGACGTAAACGATGTTGCCGGCGGTGAAGAACAAACCACCGAGCCCCAAACAGGCGAACGCCGCACGGTGGGCCGGCTGCCACAGCACCCGCAGCAAACAGAGCAGTGGACACATGGCAAGAGCGAAGTTGGCGACCCAGCCTTCGAACACGACGTCGTAGCCGGCGTCGTTGCGCAATGTCAGCGACGCCAGATAGACGAGCAACGACGATGCCAGGCAGACCTGGACCAACCGAACTGCCAGCGGAACCCTCGAGGGGCGGCCGGAACGGGACATCATCACGCGATCCACTCCTCGCGTGGTGTATCGACACGGAAAGCACCCCGCTTGAGCGGCGTCACATGTGCGTTCGTCGACCCGGGTACGCGAGCGCTCTGGGGCGCCTGCCCGAGTTGATTCCCGGCAAGAGCGCATGTCGTTGGTTCCCGCGCACGCGACACACCCTGGAGTCGAAAAGACTGTGGACGGCTGTCGACGGGTTATTGCGTCGCGTTGCCGGGGGGCGACTATCAGATCGTGGATCTCCGCGGGAGCGTGGCGCGGCCGACTTCGCTACTCCTCGCCGACAGGTTCGCCCGCTGCCGCGAGCGCACGTCCCGCTTTGCGTTGGGCGTGAGACAACGCGACGGCGTGACCGGCTCGACCTGCTGGCTGAACACGGCGTCGATCACCCGCTGATCGACGATGGCCACGTCGCCGAGCAAGTTCGAAGCCGTTTCCCCGACGGCATCGACGCTGGTGTGGAGCTCGTCGGCACGCCGACCCTCCCCGACACGCTCGCTGCGATGAAGGTCCATGGCACGGTGTGCTTCGGCGGGATGCTCTCCAACGAGTGGATCGTGAAGGACTTCTATCCGATCGACTACCTGGTCTCGGCGCCAACGTCCCCGCTGGCCGACCGGCGGACGCTTCGCCAGACCCTCAACGACCTCGGAGTATGCACGGCGTCCTCGCACGTGGCGATCAGGGCGATCGGACGCGCTTCTACGAAGCAGTCGGGATCTCAGGTGCTTACAAACCCCAGGACAACCAGGTCGTCCTCACCACGAACCCTGTTGGGCATATGGTTCGTGTCGGAGGGGCGACTTGCACCATAACCCCACGCCGATGACCCGCCCGTTGCCATCGCTGTCCGGCGTCACCGTCCGTGTTCTCGTGATCAGGACTGGCTGTTGCGCTGTACGCCGGCGAGGGAGTATTGGTGTGGCGATCGACGTACTGGTTCGAGGAGGTAGGTCATGTTCGTGTGGGTGCTCGAGGGTAAGGCCGCTGATCCTGGTGAGGTCGGTCGTCAGCTCGGTCGCTGGACCGTCGAGTTCGGCGACACCGCTGGTTACCTCGGTGCGACTGGCGGCGTGACCGACGATGGCCGATTTCTGTTGTTTGTGCGGTGGCAGTCGGAGGACGCGGGAAACGAACTCCTGATGCGGCCCGATCAGCAGGCGTGGTACGAGAAGTTCCAGTCGAGCTTCGACGGCGCCATCGAGTTCGCCGAGACGGCTGACGTGACCACACACCTCGCCGGTGGGTCCGATGCCGCCGGGTTCGTACAGGCGATGAAGGTCTCTGGCGTCGACCGCCAGCGCATCGAAACCGCCGATCGCGAGTTCGACAACATTGCAGCTGACCTCCGACCCGACCTGATCGGTGGCGTTCGAGTGTGGACAGCGCCGGACGGCTTCGTCGAGCTCAACTACTTCACGAGTGAACAGGACGCCCGCGACGGCGAGAAGCAAGCTCCGCCACCCGGACTCGTCGAACGCATGGAGGACTTCATGGCGATGATCAAAGACGCCGAGTACTTCGATTTCACCGAACCGTTCGTCCACTCGGCATCCGGCCGCTAGCGTCGACCGGGCCGACGACACCAACCGCGGCGCACTGGCGAACTCCTCCCGGCGACGCCGTCGACACCTGGGCCGGCCGCGGGGCGCCTGTTCGCCGGAAGCCCGCAAGAGTTCATCGACAAGATCATGTGGGAGTACGAGCTGCTCGGGGCACGACCGGTTCCTCGCGCAGATCGGTATCGGCGGACTCCCGTTCGCGGACACCGCCCGCTCGATCGAGCTGCTCGACCGATTCGAGGGGATGACCGGGTGTGAAGCAGAGTCCGGACTTCACGGTGCTGCTCGCGGCCCAGTCTCGACTGAGCACCACGGCGGCGCCGCTCACTCTTACTCGACCCGCCGCACGGCCTCCACGATCCGGTCAGCCGAGGCGCGCTCCTCGTAGATCTGGCGGACGAGCCAATAACGGAGGTACCGCGAGAGGGAGTACCGCGCCCACAAGATCGCTCCGACCACTGCGATGCCGATGCCGACGATCGTCAGCGCCATGCCGTCGCCCTGTTCGAGTTGTGACTCGGCCCCGCGCACAGTATTGACGCCGAGCCAGGCGACGATGAAGCCGGCGAGAACTGCCAGGATGCCAAGGACTACGAGTTTTCGCTCGGGTTCGGCCTTGCTGCCCTTGACACCCAACTTGCGGATCTCCTGCTCGAACTGCTCGAGCCGCGGGCCGCTCATGGCGCTGCTCGCGGTGACGGTGTCCACCGTGGGAGCCGCGTCGGACGGCGAGGCGGTGGTGGTGGACGCGGTAGGCGCGACGTCTGTCACAAGAATCGTTCTCCCCCTCTCACCCGGGCGGGCATCGAGGACGATAACCGCTTGTCGTAGCGCGCGTCAACAGATGTGTAGCACATCGCCTCGAACGGAAGGTTCCGAACATGGAATCGCAGCCGTGGTTCGGGCCGAGTTCGACCACCGCCGCCTTAAATATAACACTTATTCGATCTGGTGTGTAATAATCTGTTATTCGCTTACGTGCTCGCGAGGGCCGGAGCGGTGCTCATCGCCATGCAGGACGACGTTCGCCTTCCTAGGATGCAGACGGGTGCAAACCCGCAACATCTCATCGTGACGTTGCTCGGCGACTATTGGTTCGGTCGCGCGGAACGGCTCCCGTCCCTTACTTTGGTCGCACTCGCCAACGAGTTCGACATTACCTCGACAAGCGCGCGTGCGGCGCTTGGTCGACTGGCGCGACGTGGACTTCTCGACTCGTCGAAAGCCGGCCGGCGTACCTTCTACGGGCTGACGCCGAGAGCTCAGCAAATGTTGACGGGGGGCGTGCGCCGAATCATGTCGTTCGGCCTTTCGCACGACCGCTGGGACGGTTCGTGGCTTGTCGTGACGTACTCGGTGCCGGAGCACCAACGCGACGTCCGTCACGTCCTCCGGGCGCGACTGCGTTGGCTCGGCTTTGCTCCGCTCTACGATGGTGTCTGGGTGTCGCCCCGAAGCGATGCAACGGAGGCCGTTGCGCTGCTCGAGGAACTGGGTATCGCCAGTTCGAATGTCCTCGTCTCGCGCGTGGCTCATGCCGTGAATGGCGGAGACCCGTTGTCGGCGTGGAAGCTCGACGAGCTGCGGCAGGTCTACGCCGCCTTCGTCGCCGAGTTCGAGCCACTGCTCGGCAGGGCTGAAGGTGGCGACGTGGTCCCGGCCGAAGCGCTGATCGCGCGCACTCGGGTGATGGATGTCTGGCGGCAGTTCCCGAACCTCGACCCTGAGCTCCCGGAGACGGCGCTCCCGCCCGGGTGGCCGCGACGCGAGGCGCAGCGGATCTTCGCCAACCTCTACGACGCACTGGGGCCACTGGCTGAGCAGCGGTTCAAGGAGATCGTCTCTGAGCACGCGCCGGATCTTGCATGCCGCGCACGACTCCTCACAACGACGAGCATCACCACCGCGCCCTTCCTCCGATCGAGTCTCGCAAGCCCACTCGAAGCATCGTGAACGGCCTCAGACGTTCGTAGTCACCTACTCGTGTGAAAGGGGCACGGGAGACGCAGACGTCGGCTGATTCAGCACGTGACGCGCGCCTCCCACGGTGCGTCCGACGAGAAGTGACCGGGTCGTGAACGCAAATAGCCCCATTGTGAGGATGCCGAACGCCATCGAGTACTCCGTCGTGTCTCCAAACAGACCCGCGAGCGGACTCGCGACCGCGGCGACCGCGAACTGCACGACGCCGAGGTATGCGGAGACGGTCCCGGCCTCGCGTCCGTAGGGATCGAGCGCAAGTGCAGTCGCGTTCGGGGCGATGAACGGGATGCTGAGGTTGGCGATATACACCGCGCTGATCACGGCCACCAGACCGAGGTCGAACCACAACACGACGCACAGCGCCGCGCCGCCGATGACGAGCTGCATCGTGCCGAACCACAGCAGCGATTCAGGGCGATAACGCTTCAGGAGGGTGGCATTGACGTATCCGAGCGCCATCAGTCCCACGGCGCTGCCTGCGAAGATCCCGCTGTAGGCGGGAGCGCTCAGGTCGTACACGTCCTGGAAGACGAAGGACGAACTCGAGATGAAGAAGAACATGGCGCCGAAGCCAAAACCGCCGGTGAAGGCGAAGCCAAGAAAGCGCGTGTCGCGCCCGACCCGTGCGGCGACGGCCACCGTGTCACGAAGACTTCCGGGTCGACGGGCCGGAGACGGCAACGTCTCGGGCAGGACGGCGATCACCGACAGACCTCCAGCGAGGCCGAGCACACCGAGCACCACAAAAATCCCGCGCCAGGAGGTGACCTCGATGAGCAATCCACCGATCACGGGTGCGACGATCGGTGCTGTCCCCCCGATCAACATCAGCATCGAGAACACCCTCGCGGCCTGGGCGTCGGCGGTGCGATCGCGTACCACGGCACGGCTGATCACAACGGCGACGCCGCCGAACAGGCCTTGGAGGAAGCGGAGCAGGACGAGCACCGAAATGCTCGGCGCCACCGCGCAGGCGAAGCTGAACAGGGTGAACCCGGCGACACCCGCGAGTATGGGACGCCGGCGTCCGAGCGCGTCGCTGATCGGGCCGCCGAACAACTGGCCGAGCGCGATGCCGATCAGGCAGGCGGACAGCGTCAGCTGAATTCGCGATTCCGACACTCCGAAATCGTCAGCAATGTTCGGCAACGCCGGAAGGTACATGTCAAACGCCAGTGGCGGGATCGCGGTGAGGCCTCCGAGGGTCACCAGCATCGGCAGGGCGACGGCACGTCTACGGTCGCCGGATCGATTCACGACCGGCGACTCTAACGTGTGACGGATTCGTTGACGAGCGACATGAATATTGTTGGTCGAATAGGCAACACTTCCTTGACCGAGAGGCATCCGTTATGTCATCGTGTCGAAATCGCGCCGGAAACACTGTCGCGGACGACAAGGGGGACTGATGAAGAGCACCCGAGGGACCATCCCGTTCTTGGTGGCGTTTGCGCTGCTCGCGGGCTGCTCTTCGCGCGACGACGATTCGTCGGACGAGACGACGGCCGCAACGACGGCGGCAACCACTGAGGTCACAACCGCGGCGACGACGGCGGCCACGACAGCGGACACGACGGCCGTCACGACGGAGGAGACCACTCCGCAGCCCACGGAACCGGCCGAGGAGCCTCAGGCGACTGAGATCGGTGTCACGGAATCGGAGATCCACATCGGGGTGGTCGCCGACGTCGACACGCCCCTCGCGCCTGGCCTGAGCCAGCCGCTGGTGTCGGCAGTTCAGGCGTGGGCCGAGCGGATCAACTCCGAGGGAGGTCTCGCCGGTCGAGAAATCGTTGTCAACGTGTACGACAGCAAGCTCAACCCGGACGAGTCGGCGAATGCATACACACAAGCGTGCCAGGAGAACTTCGCCACGGTCGGATCTGGCGCGTTCGTGTTGTTGAACCCGGCTCCGATCGTCGAGTGCGCCGACTCGAACGGTGACGTCATCGGGCTGCCGGACGTCGCTGCGCTCGCGATCTCTCCGGGACAAGCACTCGCCCCCACGACTTACGAGCTCGTCACCGCCGGGCAGGACTACACGGCCACGGAGCCGACCTACGTCGTGGTTCAGTACGGTTTCGACTTCCTCGAGGAGCGACTCGCGGGTACCCAACCGGTGCTCATGGGGATTGACCCTGGTGTTCCGGGAATCGGCCCTGGGATCCTCGCCCTGTTGCAGTCCGCGGTCGATCGAGGCGCGGTCAGCGCCGGCAAGGTGACCTATCCCGACGCAGCACCGCAGGCCGAAGCGACGCCAATTGTCAACCAGATCCGCGACCAAGGCGTGAATTGGGTCACCGCCACGAGCATCGGCGTCGCGAAGCTGATGGCCGAAGGGCGCGTCCAGGGCCTCGACGTCGACAGCATCATCTGGACCTGCACATCGCAATGCTTGACGCCGTCCTTCGTCGAGCAGAACGCGGACGCGATCGACGGCCTGTACGTGTCGCAGCTGATCACGCCGTATTTCGACCTCGACGTCGAGGGTGTCGCGGAGTACCGCAGCGGGGTGGCCGATGACGAGGTATCGGCGAACGGCGAGCTCGCCTACGCGGCGGCTCTTGCGTTCGAGGAATTCGTCAACACGCTCGTTGAGGAACAAGGGATCAATGGACTCACGCGGCAGAATCTGCTCGATCTCCTGGCCTCCGGTCCGACCGTGACCGCCAAGGGCATGCTGGCCGAAGGCACCGTGATGGGGACGCCCAGCCCGTGCTGGGTCACCAACCAGGTCCAGGGCGGTGAGTTCGTCCGGGTGGACCCGGTCGAGTCGGGCGAGTTCCGATGCGACGAGAACGCCGTCGTTCGCGTCGTCGGCACGTTCGAGTGATCGAGAACCGCGCGAGGTGAAACGGACCTGGCGGGCCAGCCAGCGGCTGCGCAGCGGAGCCGTTCTCCTCGGCGCAACTGCAGCGCTCGCCATCGTCGCCGGGTACCGGTGGGCGGGACACCCCGTCTCGTTCGCGACCGTGCTCAACGCCGTTGTGTCGGGCCTCGTCCTCGGAGCGATCTACTCGCTCGCGGGGACGGGGCTCGTCGTGACCTACACGACGAGCGGCATCTTCAACTTCGCGCAAGGCGCGATCGGAATGTTCATGGCGTTCCTGTACTGGCAGCTGACGCACGAGGTCGGCCTCGCGGAGCTCCCCGCACTGCTGCTCGTCGTCTGCGTCGCCGCACCGTTGATGGGCGTGTTGATCGATCGCTTCGCGATGCGGCGCGCGGCCCGGAGTGGCCTCGTCGTCCAACTGATGGCGACGGTCGCGCTGATGATCTTCCTGATGGGTGTCGCGGCGTGGATCTGGAACCAGAACGAGAGCCGCACGGTTCCGTACTTCTTCGGGAGCAACGGCTTCCACATCGGCGACACCTTCGTGTTGTGGCACCGCGCGATCACAGTGGCGCTCGGCGTCGCGATCGCCGTCGCGTTGCGGATCCTGCTCAAGCGGTCGCGGATGGGACTCGCGATGCGGGCGGTCGTCGATAGTCCCACGCTCGCCGCGATGCACGGTGCTCGGCCGGCACGGGCGTCGGCCCTTGCGTGGGCGCTCGGCTCGTCACTGGCCGCGCTCGCGGGCATCCTGATCGCGCCGGAGGTGCTGATGAGCGTCGAGGGCCTGACGTTGCTCATCATCAACGCCTTCGCGGCAGCGATCATCGGACGGTTGCACAGCCTTCCGTTGACGGTCGCGGGTGGCTTGCTGATCGGACTGCTGACGTCATTCTCGTTGAGCTTCCTGGACCTGTCTGGCCGCTGGTCGAACGTGTCACAGGCGATCCCGACGATTGTGCTGTTCGTCGCCCTGCTCGCCGTTCCGGCAGCACCAATCGTGGTCGGCCGACGATCCGCGAGGCTCCACGCGCGGGTGCCGCATGTGTGGGAAGCGGTGGCGGGAGTCCTGTTGCTCGTGTTCGTCGTATGGGTCCTGACCGATGGGATGGCCGTCACCACACAGAACCGACTCACGTCGGCGGTCGTCACGGCATTGGTCCTCGCTCCGCTCGTCCCGCTCATCGGGTGGGCCGGGCAGGTGGCGCTCGCTCCCCTGGCGTTCGCGGGGGTCGGCGCTTACGTGATGGTCGAGCACGCTGCCGACGGCAGTCTCCTCGGCGTCGTCGGCGGTGCGGCCATGGCGCTGCCCATCGGAATCGCGATCGCGCTGCCTGCGCTGCGCCTGCAGGGGCTTTACTTCGCGCTGGCGTCTGTGGCGTTCGCGCGTGGGATGGAGTTGCTGTTCTTCGCGCAGAACGACATCCTCGGCAGCCGGGTGGAAGTGGTGCAGCGCCCAGAAGTCTTCGGTGTGTCGTTCAAGGAGCCGCACGCCTACCTGATCCTCGTCACCATCGTGCTGGGGCTGATCGTCGTCGCGCTGGTCGCGATGCGGCGCAGCGCCTTCGGTCGGCGCCTCGTCGCGATGCGCGACAGCAGCGCGGCGTGCACAACCATCGGGCTCGACGTGCGCAAGATCAAGCTCGCAGTGTTCTCGTTGTCGGGCGCACTGGGAGCAGTCGGAGGCGCGTTCCTCGCGATGCAGCGCGGAACGCCGACGGCGACCGACTTCGGCATGTTCCCGGGGATCTTGATGGTGATGTACCTCGTCCTCGGCGGGATCACGCTCCTCGCCGGAGCAATGTTCGCAGGATGGGCGGGGTTTGTCTTCGGCTGGCTCACGGCCACCTACCCGTCGGCGTTCATGTCGGCATTCACGCGCATTGGTCCCGGCGCGATGGCGGGCGCAGTCAGCCAGAACCCCAACGGAGTCGCTGGCGAGATGGCGCGCTCCTTCTCGAGGCTGCTCCCGTGGCGCCAGGATGCACGTGCGACTGCACGGGCGGAGTCACGGGTTCGGACCGGCGCAGACCCCGCGACCCTCGGCGTCTATGAACCGTTCTCAGAGGCCGACCTGCGCCGGGTCGACGAAGTGCTGGGGGTACCGGTCGAGCTGCGAGCCACGCACTGATGCCCGTACTCGAGGTCCGCCAGATTGACGTTCGCTTCGGTGGTCTGTACGCCGTCCAAGATGTATCGCTGGCGGTCGAGGCCGGGAGCATCACCGGTTTGATCGGACCCAACGGGGCGGGAAAGACGACACTGTTCAACGTCATTACCGGGCTACAGACCACGGCGGGCGGGATCATCCACCTCGACGGTCGCGACATCACCGATGTTCCGGCGTACAAGCGCGCCCGACAGGGACTGGCGCGCACGTTCCAGCGCCTCGAGGTCTTCGACTCGCTCACCGTACGCGAGAACATCCAGGTCGCCGCCGAGGCAAGTCGCGGCCGTCGCACCCGCGCGGTCGTAGACGACGTCGAACGTGTCATCGACCTCGTCGGGCTAAACGACGTGGTCGATTCCCGCGTCGACACGCTGCCGACGGGGATCGCACGTTTGGTCGAGCTCGGCCGCGCCATCGCCACGCGACCAACGGTTCTGCTCTGCGACGAGTGCTCTTCGGGACTGACCGACGAAGAGACGAAGGTGGTCGGAGCTGTCATCCGGCGCGTGGCCGCTGACGGCGTCGGTGTGCTCCTGGTCGAACACGACATGTCCTTCGTGATGGGAATGTGCGACACGATCTACGTGCTCAACCTGGGACTCAAGATCGCCGAGGGCACACCAGCCGAGATCCAGGCGAACGCGGAGGTGCGCACGGCGTACCTCGGTGAAGCAAAAGACGCGTCTGCGCCGCCGACGCACGCCGTCAAAGAGCTGCGCGCGCTCCAATTCGTACCACGTGCGCCCTTGGTCGAACTGCGCAACGTCCACGCCGGGTACGGGACGATCGACGTCCTCCACGGCGTGAGCCTCACCGTCTCCCCCGGCGAAGTGTTCGGGCTGCTGGGGCCGAACGGCGCCGGCAAATCGACAACGCTCAAGGTGCTGAATGGCGAGGTCCTGCCCTCCAGCGGTGACGTGCTCCTGCGCGGCCAGTCGGTGGTGGGCGTGCCGATGGATGCGCTCGCTCGTGCAGGGGTGTGCACCATCCCGGAAGGGCGCGGCGTGTTCCCGAACCTCACGGTGGACGACAACTTGCGTATGTCGACGTTCGCAGGCGCATCGCTCACTCACATCCGCGAACGGGCGTTCTCGACGTTTCCGCGTCTCGCCGAGCGGCGTAGGCAGCTCGCCGGAACGATGTCCGGCGGGGAGCAGCAGATGCTCGCGCTGGCGCGGGCGCTCGCGGTGGACCCGGTGGTGCTGATCATCGACGAACTGTCGATGGGGCTCGGGCCACTGATTGTCGCACAGTTGTACGAGACGGTCGCCGAGGTCGCGGTGAGCGAGGCCATGGCGATCGTCATCATCGAGCAGTTCGCTCACGACGTGCTCGGCGTTGCGACGAAGGCGGGCGTGATGGTGCACGGGCGTCTGGTGTCGGTCGGTTCGCCGCGCGAGATCGCCGAGACGCTGTCCGACGCGTACCTCGCCACCAGTGCCGAATCTCTGGCTGAGTGACTGCGTTGCGGAGGCCCGCGCCACCCCCCGCGCGGGAGACCTGTCCGTCCTGGTCTCGCGGGCGACTTACTCTTGACGTACCGGCCGGGTCAGACGTTGGCGACTGACGACTCGACGACCTTTGCCGTCGCGAGCGTCGGGATGATCGACGCGAAGAGGCGATAGTGCGTGTCGAGTTCCGACTCCGTCAACGACTGCGCGTGGTACTGGAGGACGTTGCCGGCGCCGATCTGCCGGCAGGACTCGACGATCTTTTCCGTCACCGTGGCCGGCGAACCGAAGATGAACTCGCTGGCGAAGTCGATGGGAAGTGCTCCGGCGGCGGAGGGCTTGGCGCTCGCTTGAGAACCTCCGTGTGACACCGAGGCGGCGTCCATCACACCGGAGGCCTGCACGCTCGACGAGATCTGCGCTGCCGCCGTCGTCTTCGCGACACGGTCGAACACCATCGAGAAGATCGCTTCAATGCGCTCCTTGTCCTTCTCCCAAACTTCAGCCTGGAGCTCTGCGGCCCGCGCATCGGACTCGCAGATGAGGACCTGGCGGCGGACTCCGATGTCATCGGGCGAGCAGTCTCGACCGATCTCGCCCGCAGCCTGCCGATACGCGTCGAACGCGACTCGTGCGGACTCGTTGGATTGGTACCCGGTGCACACCTTGTAGCCGCGGCGGGCCGCGTTGGCGGACGTCTCCGGGCTGTAGATGGTCATCCAGTGACGTCGGCGCGCCTCTTGGCGCGGCCGGGGCATCGATGGAATGTCCTCGAAGTCGTAGTAGTCGCCTTTGTAGGTGATGAACTTGTCCGCGTACGCGTGATCAAGGAAGTCGAGGATCTCAGCGAACCGTGGACGGATCTCCTGGGGCGGCATGTTGACGAACAGGAACTCGGGCGGGATACCGCTGGCCGACCCGATCTCGAGTCGGCCGTCGGTGAGGTAGTCGAGCGTGGCCAGCTCCTCAGCGAGGCGCCACGGCTGGTGGAACGGGAGGACATTCCCCATCACACCAAGCCGCATCCGCGTCGTCATCTTGGCGAGTGCTGCGATGAGCAGGTTGGGTGTCGGGCTGAGCGAGTTGAGGAAGTGGTGTTCGCTGAAGAAGACGCCCTCGAACCCGTAGTTCTCGAGCTCGACGAGCCGCTCGAGGTTGCGATCGAACGTCGCCTGTACGACGTCCTGGTCCTCGTAGTCCGGGATCTCACGACCAGGGATCGCGTGGAAGTCGAACGTCCATGTCTTGATCCCGGCATCCGTCATGGCCGGTGAGCCCTCTGCAGTCATGGAATATAAGTAACAGAACTAGTGTCGCCTGTCTACTAAAATGTCGCCTTTAGCATCATGTCGACGCCTCTAGGGTTTCGTCGACAGCCAGCTGTGCGTGAACGTTCCTGCGTGCTCCTCGCCGATCTGACGGTCAACGTGCGCCGAATATCAATCGACACAAGTGCTGCCGAGCGTCCGAGAAATGCGTTACAGTCCGTGGATGCAGGATTGGGTGTACGTGGACATTCCCGCCGGTGAGGGGCCGTTCCCAGTGGTCGTGTTCTTCCATCATGGACCTGGGTTCGATGACGGGTCCAAGGAGGCGGTGAAGCTGATCGCCGACGCCGGGTACTACGTCGCCGCGATCGACCGGTACCGCCGCTTCGAACCGTGGGCAAAGTTCGACCTGGCGAAACTACGCGACCCGAACCCTGAGAATCCTGAACGCGATCGCTTCATGACGATGCTCACGGGCACCTCGGACGAGGATGTGGAGGCGGACGTCAGCGAGGTGCTCCTCGCGTTGAAGGATGAGCGCGCGGCACGTGAGGGTGCGAGTGGTTGCATCGGTTTCTGCATCGGCGCGAGGTCGGTGCTGCGCACAATGGCGAACCACCCGGACAAGTTCGCGGCCGGTGTCGCACTGCACCCGTCGTTCTGCGTGACCGACGAAGCAGCCTCTCCGCATCTCGCCGTGCCGAACTTGCCCGGCCACGTGTACGTCGGTCTCGGGGCTGCCGATCAACTGTCGCCCGTCGAAGCGAACGAGCCCCTCATCGAGGCCGTGTCACAACTCGGCGTTCGCGGCACGGCCGAGATCCACGACGACGCCGACCACGGCTTCGCCGTGCCGCGCAGCCCTTCCTACCACCAAGCGGCCGCAGCCCGCTCGTACGAGCAGGCGCTGGCATTGTTCCGAAAGGTCCTGTGATGGAAGTCGGTATCGCGATGGCGATCAAGACGCTGGCTGATCGGCGGGAGCCGCTCGTCGACGTCTACAAGGTCGCGACCGACGAGATGGTCCTCGCTGAAGAGCTCGGGTTCGACTTCGTGTCAACCAGCGAACACCACTTCGAGGACGACGCGTGGTCGCCATCCCAAATGGTGATCCTGGCCAACGTCGCGGGACGGACGTCGCGCATCCGGTTGCACACGAACGTGTTCCTGCTCCCCTTGCACCATCCGCTTCGCGTCTCCGAGGACGCAGCAACCGTCGACCTGCTTTCCGGCGGACGCCTCGACCTCGTGTGTGGCACCGGATCGGTGCTGGAAGAATTCGTCGCGTTCGGTGTTGATGCCAAGAAGCGGTGGGGGCGCTTCTGGGAGGCGATGGAGATCCTGCGTACCTCGTTCACCGGTGAGGAGTTCACGTTCGAGGGGCGGCACTTCACGATCCCGGAGCCGATCCGCCAGACGACCACACCCGTCCAGCAACCTTTTCCACTGTGGGTCGGCGGGCTCGGACCGAAGCTGCAGCGAGAATCAGGACGCCGCGGGTTCCACGCGCAGGGCGCTGGCGGTGATGGTGGTGCGAACTTCCGCCCCGAGTACCTGGAGGGCTGCGCCGAGGCAGACGTCGACCCGATGACGCGCAATCTGGCGATGTTCGTCAGCGGGCACCTCGCCCCGTCCCAGAAGCAGGCGTGGGACGAATGCAAGGAAGGCTGGTGGAACTGGCAGAACGAATATCGCAAGCGCACGTGGATCGCGATGCTCGACGGTCTCGGATTCGTGCCACCGCTCGAGCCACTGGAGCAGCTGCACGACGGGCCACCACCCGGGAACAGGATGGCGCCTCTGCTCGGCACACCGGACGAGATCCTCGCCAGTTTGCAACCACTCCTCGAGAATTCGCAGACCACGCATTTCTCGTTCGCCTTCCGCTCCAGCGGCGGCGGCATGCCCGCCGAGCTCGCGCAGGCCACGATGCGCCTGTTCGCGAGGGAGTGTCTGCCGACGCTCAAGTCGTGGGGCCGCGAGCCGGTGACCAGCCGGGCCCAGGGGTGAGTGCGTGACCGGAGCATTGACCGGCCTGCGTGTCGTGGACTTCGGTCAGTACATCGCGGGACCGCTGCTGGCGACGATGCTCGGCGACGCGGGTGCGTCGGTCGTGCACGTCGATCCTCCAGGTGGGCCGCGTTGGAAGTCGCCGGCGAACGCGGTCCTGATGCGCGGCAAAGAGATGGTCGAACTCGATCTCAAGACGGATGCGGGCCTGACCGCGGCCAAGCGCCTCGTCGCCGAAGCTGACGTGTTAATCGAAGGCTTCCGTCCGGGGGTGATGGACCGCCTCGGACTCGGCATCGACGTCTTACGCGCCGACAATCCGTCACTCGTGTACTGCTCGATTCCCGGGTTCGCGCCCGACGACCCCCGCGCCGGCATGCGAGCGTGGGAGGGCGTCGTGTCGGCCGCAACGTCGATCTATCGAGAGGTCCGCGCCAGCCCGGGCGGGCCTGTCGTCAACGAGGCTCCCGCGTTCATCGCCACGCCACTGCTTTCGACATACGCGGCTGCGATCGCAGGGCATGCGCTGGTGGCAGCGCTGCTGTCCGGCGTCGGTCAGCGCGTCGAGGTGTCGCTCTTCGACGCGGCATTCGAGATTTTCGGCCACGAACTGCACATGAAACGCAACATCCGCAGCGGCGGCTTCCGGCCGCCGCCTCGCCCCGGGCTCGGTCACTACCTGTGCCGAGATGGTCGATGGCTGCACCTGTGTCTGTTCGAGGACCGCCACATGCGTTGGTTCGCAGCCCATTTCGTACCCGAGTGGCTTGCGGAGGGCGTCGCCGAGCCGGATCGGCTACGTGCGGAGCCTGAACTCCAGGCCGAGCTCACCCGGCGAATGGTGGAGCTGTTCGCGACACGCGATGCAGGCGACTGGGAGAGCGCGATCAACGGCGAGACGGGTGCGCCCTGCGCGGTGTGTCAGACCACCGAGGAGTGGCTGACTGTCGACGAACACGCCCGCGACAGCGGAGCAGTCGTGGCGCTGAACGATCCGGAGCTCGGTCCGATGACGCAGCTGGGACAGCCCGTGGTACTCAGCCGAACTCCGTTGACACCGCGCGCTCGCGGCGACGCGCTGCGATTCGATGGACGCGATCAAGAGCGGACCGGTACGGGCGGGCTGCCACTAGCGGGGATCCGCGTCATGGACCTCACACAAGTCCTCGCCGGGCCGACGGCAGCGCGGGTGCTCGCCGAGTACGGCGCCGACGTGATCAAGATCAACAAGACATCCGATACGGCGATCGCGTGGCATGCGTGGATCAACGCCGGGAAGCGTTCACTGCTGCTCGACGTCAAGTCGCCCGAGGCGCGGTGCGTTCTCGACCGGATACTGGCGACAACGGACGTTGTGAGCCAGAACTTTGCGCTCGGTGTCGCCGACCGACTCGGCGTCGGCGAGGCCGATGCGCGGGCGGCACGCCCCGATGTGATCTATTCGTCGATCAGTGCGTTCGGTTACAGGGGCCGTCGGGGTACGTGGCGGGGACGCGAGGAGCTCGGTCAAGCGGTCGCCGGCCTGCAGGACCGGTGGAAAGACACGGCTGGGATGCCGTGCATGATGAGCTTCCCGGTGAGTGACGTCGGAAGCGGCCACTTGGCCGCATTCGGTGTCCTGCTGTCGTTGTACCACCGCAGCCGCACGGGTGAGGGCCAGGCGGTCGACGCCTCGCTGGCGCACACCGCGTCGTTCCTCCAGGCACCTTTCATGATTGCCTACGACGGTGCGACGTGGAACATTCCGGAGGGACAGGACACCACCGGGTGGGGCCCGCTCAACTGCATCTACCGCGCGAGCGACCGGTACCTGTTCGTCGCCGCTGAGTCGTTTGATGGAGTCGAGGGGCTCGGCGACGACGCTGACCCCGAAGCCCGGTTCCTGACCGACACGGCCGCCGAGTGGGTGCGCAGATTGCTCGCCGCTGGCCACAGCGCGCACGTCGTCGTCACCGCCGACGAGCTCGTGAGCGACCCGTACGTGCGGGCGCGCGGCCTCGTCGTCGAGCTCGAGGACGGCGAGCTGACGATCGGCACACCGCCGCGCATGTCCGCAACGCCTATCCGTGCCGGCCGCCCCGGCACGTTGCCCGGCATCGACGGCCGCGCGATCGTGGAGGAGCTCGGGCTCATTGAGCGATGGACCGACCTCGTGGCCGCCCGCGCCGTCGTCGACGTCACCGCGCCATAACAGCCCTCACCGCCCGCATTCTGCTGCCCTACGTCACTCATCCTCCGGGACCGACGACTTGAGGCGCGTCTCGAGATGATGCCCGTGATGCCGTTCGTGCTCGTAGTGGTCGAGCAGGAGCTCGTGGCCGAGGTCGTTTCTGTAGTCACGCCACACCGAGTGGATGTGGTTGCCGTTGTCGATCGCGTTGTCGAACTCGATCAAGATCTCGCGCCCCTGGATCCTGTAGTAGTGAGGTGTTCCACGTTCCTGGCCCCCGGCCCACGCGAACCACAAGTTCTCGATGCCGTCAGCCGTGACCCGCTCCATGTGCCTGTCGGCCACCTCGTCGGGCATTCGACGCACGAACGACTCGACGAGATCGATCAGGGTCGCCCGCACACTTGAGGGAAGGTCTGCACCGGCAACTCCTCGGGGCCGGTCCTTCTCGAACTTGAGGGCCTCCCGATCAGCGTCGGTGATCGAGTACCACGGGATACCGAGGTCGATGTAGTCGGGGTACTCGACCTTGCCGACCCGCGGCACTTGCCGTGTCACGTAGTCCGCCGGCGCGACGTCGTGGATCACCATCTGCTCGCGTTGCCCGTTCGACACGCCGTCGAGGATCGAGAAGCCGAGGTCCTCGTCCGCCCGCAGCGGCGTGATCGTGCCCATCTCCGCCGGCTGAGAACCCATGTTGCACGGCGTCACCGACAGCCATCGCTGCCCGACGATCGTGTAACTGAGCGACAAGTGATGCCCGAGGAACCGCCACGCCCATGTGTCATCGAAACCCGGTCGACCGAAGAACGACAGGAAGTACGCGTCCGGGTTGCGGAAATCGCCGGCGATAACACCGAATCGTTCGACCTCGAGCTCACGCAGGATGTTCTCCATCGCCATGATCTCCAGCGCCTGGGTGTATCCGCGCATGCTCAGGCCCGCCTTCAGGAGGGTGTGCGCGAGCACGCGCTGGTGACGGTCGAGCTGCCACAACGGGATCCCCGTGCGGTCAGGTTTCGGGATGAAATCCCAGTCGAACCGTCCCGGGTGGTCCATCGGGTAGTCGCATGCGGCGCGTTGCGCCGGCGTCATCGTGTACAGCAGCTGTTGCGCGGTGAACAGCATGTCGATGATGGTGTTCGGAGCCTCGTAGAAGCCGTGCATCACACGAGACCGGGGTAGCTGCCACCGTCGAGGTGGATGTTCATCCCGGACATGAACGCCGCGTGGACGCTGCACACGAACGCGCAGGTGTTGCCGAACTCGCCCGGTTCACCATGGCGCTTGGCGGCGATCGTCGTGGCCTGTGCGTCCCACGCCTGATCGAACGTGACACCCTCGCGTTCGACGCTGCGGTTGGCGTTGTCGATCTGGCGCTGCGTCGCGAATCTCTCCGGCAAGAGGTTGTTGATCGTGACACCGTGGGCGACCGCTTCAAACGACAGCGCCTTCATCACAGCGGTCAGTCCGGCGCGGGCACCCGCGCTCGTGACCATCATCTCCCGCGGCGTGGTCACCATCGCCGAGGTGATGTTCACGATCCTGCCCCAGCGCCGTGCCTTCATCCCCGGGAGCACCGCCGCGACAAGCGCGATCGGCGCCCGATAGTGGAGGTCGAGCGCCTCCTCGAAGTCTTGCGCCCCGACCTCCGACAATGACCCCGGCTTTGGCCCGCGATTGTTGGTGACGAGAATGTCCGGCTCCGGACACGCGGCCACCAACGCTTCACGCCCCTCCTCAGTCGTCAAGTCAGCGGCGACAGCGACGACGTCGGCGACCGCGACCGCGCGAATCTCGGCCGCCACCTTCTCCAGGCGTTCCTCGTTGCGTCCGTTGACGACTATGTGCACCCCTTCGGCGGCGAGTGCCTCCGCGCATGCCCGACCCAGCCCCGAGGTCGACGCGCACACGATCCCCCATCGTCCCGCGATGCCCAGATCCATTTCCGAACCCTAGACAGCTTGCTTGTCGAACGTCAAGCGAAGGTGTTATGATTTCGCCACCTTGGACAAGGGGGAACATTGAGGGTCGAGATTTTCGTTCCAGTCAGCTACTACGGGCCCATCGAAACGCGGACGTGGCCCACACCGTCACGCCAGTACGACCCGCAGCACGGCATGAGATCGATGGAGTGCGGTTTCGAGCAATGCGAAGCGGCGTTCCGCGCCGGCTTCGACTCGATCAACTTCGCGGAGCACCACTACTCGATCAACCAGTTGAGTCCGAGCCCGATCTTCTACGCCGGCATTCTCGGGCAGCGACTGCCCGATGCGCACATCGGGGTGCTGGGTTCCGACCTCCCCTTGCACAATCCCGTGCAGCTGGCGGAGGAATACGCGATGCTCGACAACCTCCTCGGGGGACGAGTGAACATCGGACTGCTGCGCGGGACGCCGAACGAATACCTCACGTACGGAACCAACCCGTGGGAGTCGAAGGAGGCGTTCAAGGAGGCTGTGCGCCTCTTCATCCGCGCCCTCACCGAGCCGGAGCCGTTCGGTTGGGAGGGCCGCTACTACCGCTACCGCAACGTGTCAATCTGGCCGCAGCCAGTCCAGCGGCCACACCCGCGCATCCTGTTGTCCGGCAACAGCCCCGACTCGGCCCGCTTCGCGGGCGAGATGCACTGCGACATCGGCTTCAGCTTTCAGCCGCCGGAAACGTGCGCCGCCAACGTCGAGCACTACCGCGCCGGCGCGCGTGACGCGGGCTGGGAACCCACCGCTGACAACATCCTCTACCGGCAGTTCTGCTTCATCGGCGACACGGACGAGAAGGCGGAACGGGGCCGGGCAGATCTCAACGCGCTGTTCGGCGGCGCCTCGATGGACTACATCATGACGATGGGCATGGTCGGTGCAGCGATGGCCGGCGCCCCGAAGGGCGTGCCTCTCGACCCGTCCAAGATGGGGCCACCACACTTCGATCCGCCGTGGATCGGCACACCGGAAAAGGTGCTCGGCGACATCCGCAAGTTTCGGGATGCTGCTGGCATCGGTCGCGTGGAGTTCATAGTCGGCGGGACGCCGTCGTGTCCGCATGAGGCCGTGATCGAGTCGATCGCGTTGATGGGCGAGACCATCATCCCGGCCCTGCACGCCGACCGGTTCGAGCTGGTGGTCGCGCGATGATCGGCGAACACTTCGTCGAGCGGCACGTAGAAGCGGACGGCTTCGCGCTGCGCTACTGGGAGGGAGGCGTCGGCGATCCCTTGGTCGTGCTGCACGGCGCCGGTGGCCCGGTCGCCACGATCGCCCAGGATCTCCTCGCCGCGCAGAATGGCGTGCTCCGCGTCGAGCTGCCCGGTTGGGGCGAGCAGCCCAACGACCGGAGTGCATCACTCACCGAACTCGCCAGCACCGTCGTCGCTTTCATGGACGCGATCGGCGTCGAGCGCGCCCATATCCTCGGCACCTCGCTCGGCGGCGCCGTCGCCTTGCACCTCGCGCTCGACCATCCGGAACGCGTGATCTCGCTCGTGCTCGAGTCTCCAGCCGCATTTCGCGTCGGCTCGCGTCCGCCGGTCGGCCTCTCACCCGAGGAGATGCAGCGGGCGTTCCGGCGTCACCCGGAGCGGGAGCCGGTGTGGAGCCCACCCGAGCCGGAGGCGATGGCGCGATTCTGGCCGATCGTCGAGCGTGTGTTGGTAGCGACGCCGGACTTCGACGAGTCACTCGTGCAACGCATGTCGTCATGCGATGTGCGCACGCTGGTGATGTTCGGCGAGTACGACGGTGTGATCCCGCTCGAAAACGGCCGGACATATCGCCGGAACTTGGCCAACTCGTCGTTCCAGATCGTGCACGACGCGGCACACGACATCCAGGGCGACCGACCCGAGGCGTTCGCCGACACGGTCGGCGACTTCCTTCGCCGCGGGATGGCGTTCCTTGTACCCGACCGTGACACCCTGATCAACCCATGAAGATCGTCGACCTGCGCGTCGTCGTGACGCCGCGGTTGGCCGTGCTCACCATCACCACTGACGACGGCGTCGAGGGTCACACCTTCGTCAACGGTCCCGGTCCCGATATCACGACAGCGCTCGTGAAGACCGCCAAGCCACTGCTGCTCGGCCGTGATCCACTTGACCGCGGCGCGATCTGGCACGAGTTCGCGCGTAGGGCGCGGATGTTCGATCCGCGTGTGCAGGGTTTTGTCGATGTCGCGCTGTGGGACATTGCCGGCAAGGTTGCGGGAATGCCCGTTCATCGGCTGCTCGGCTCGTGCCGCACGCGTGTTCCCGCATACGCCTCGTCCTGGGTCCACGGCGACAATGCAACCTACGTCGAGGAGGCAGTCGCCTATAGGGAGCAGGGATTCGTCGGGTACAAGCTGCACCCTCCGACGCAGCGCCGTGCCTTTCACGATGAAGACACTTCAGTAACCGAGGACATCGACACGTGCGCTGCGGTTCGCGCCGAAGTCGGGGACGACTACCGGTTGATGCTCGACTCCGCGTGGGTGTACTCGTATCGCGAGGCGCTCGACGTCGGATTCGCGATCCAGGACCTCGGTTACCACTGGTACGAAGATCCGCTGCGGGCCGACGACATCCAGGGCTACGTTCGGCTCAAGCAGCACCTGTGGATCCCTCTAGTCGCGACGGAGGTGACGCTCGGCGGCATGCTTGCGCTGCCGCCCTGGATCGTCGCCGGCGCGACCGACGCGCTGCGCGGCGACGTGGTCCTCAAGGGTGGCATCACCGGAATGATGAAGATCGCCGCACTGGCCGAGGCCCACCAGCTTCCCTGTGAGGTACACGACGCGTACAACGCGCTCAACAACCTGGCGACGGTGCATCTGGTCATGGCAGTGGCCGGCTGCTCGATGTACGAGGTACTCGTCGTTCACGAGGCTGGGTCGTACGACCTCGACCACCTGAGCTATGGACTCGCCGAACCGATCCACATCGACTCCAGCGGACACGTCCACGCCCCAGAGCGGCCCGGACTCGGGATCGACCTCGACTGGGACCTCATCCGCTCGACCCAGGTCGCCGAGCTGACCTGAGGGGTCAGCGTCCCTGCCGGAGCGGCGAAAGCACTTCGTCGACCGAGTAATGGCCGACGTAGCGGACGAGATCTGGTGCGTTGCGGCCGAGCACAGCGCGCACGCGCTCCGCCCCGAGGGGCGCTGTGAGGTCGTAGAGCTCGAGGAACATCGCTCGGGCCTCGTCGCGGGGCCAACTCGCGGGGAGCAGGTCGTCGGGGAGGTCCGGATCGTCGAGGCTCGTCAACAGCCATTCGTCGACCAAGTAGAAATTGTTCACCATCGCGTCCGACGCGCCAAGCCGGCCCGCCCGTGCCTTCTTCAGCACGGGCGTGAACCGGCGCATGTACGCCTCGAACTGGGCGCGCAGCGCCGGTAGATCCCACGCCGACACGGGATCGCCGTCACCTCTCACACCGCCGGCGATTTCGCCGACGAGCACAGTCGCGTGTGGCACGCCGAGATCTTCGATCGCGCGGACCGCTTGGGCGACTCGGTCGTTTGGACTGACCCACAACCCGTCGTACAGCGGTGCGTATCCGGCAACGCGCAACTTTTCACGCAACAGGTGGCGCAGCCGTCGATCATTCTCGGGAACCGTGAACGCCACGCAGCGCCATCGTCCATCCCACGGGGCACTCGGTGCGCCGAACGACAGGATCTGACGTCGGCCCTCATTCAGGAATTCGGCGGCGAGCTCGGTCAGTCCGTACGAAGTGTTCCGGCCTGATTTCGACAAGCGAAGGAATCCGCGTCGGGCGAGCCGGCTGAGGGCGACCCGCGCACTTGCAGTCGTGATGTCGAACTCCTCGACGAGCTCGACCAGGGTTGCCGACGGGATCTGCGAATCCGGGCCACGCCAGTAGCAGCCGAGGAGCGACAAGATCAGCCGCTGCGGCTGCGCGCCGGACTGAACCCGCGGCGTCAGGTCGGTGGTGTCGTAGTTGTGCAGGGGTACGTAGTGGGTCTCCACGTGGGACTCCATCGGTCCCAGGGTACGCGGCGTTCCTTCGAGCATCCGTCTTACATCAGCTGTTGTATCGATCGTCACCTGAACTGTAACATTTGCTGATGGGGATCGACTTCTTTCTGCTCACGTGAGCGACTCACCGACCTTCGCCACGCCGGACGTCGAGGCAGAGCGCCGCGACGACGGCGCGTGGATCCTGCGCTCTCGATCCGCGCTCGGCGTGTACGAGCCGCGCATCGGCACCGTCCTCGAAGACCGGGCACTGGCGACACCGCACGCCGACCTCCTGTGCGAGCGCGATGGCGATGGAACTTGGCGACGCGTCACCTATCGAGAGGCGTGGGATGCAGCGCGCTCGATCGGGCAGGCGCTGCTCGACCGAGGCCTCGAACAGAGCAGACCGGTCATGGTGCTGTCCGGCAACAGCATCGACCACGGGCTGCTGATGCTCGCGTGCTACGTCGCCGGCGTTCCGATCGTCCCCGTGTCGGTCGCGTATTCACTGCAGAGCACAGATCACTCGAAGTTGCGGCACATCTTTCAGAAGACCCGTCCCGGCCTGATCTTCGCCACGCCGGAGGAAGCGTTCGCACCTGCGCTGGCATCGCTCGACCTCGACGGTGTCGACGTCACGCACTCGCTCACCGAGCTGCGCGCGGCCGCGCCAGGGGTCCGGATCGAAGACGCGTACCGGGCGACAGGTCCCGACACGATCGCCAAGTACCTCTTCACATCGGGGTCGACGGGACTGCCAAAGGGTGTCATCAACACGCACCGCATGCTGTGTAGCAACCAGCAACAGGCACGGGAAGTGTGGCTGTTCCTCGCACGCGAGCCCGTCGTCCTCGTTGACTGGCTGCCGTGGAGCCACACGTTCGGCGGCAACCACAACTTCAACCTCGTCCTGTGGTCGGGCGGCACGATGCACATCGACGCAGGACGGCCCGTCCCGGGCCTCGTGGAGACGACGGTGCGCAACCTGCGCGAGGTCTCGCCCACGGCCTACTTCAACGTGCCTGCCGGATTCGCCGCCCTCGTCCCGTTCCTCGAGAGCGACGCGGACCTCGCCACGCGGTTCTTCGCCCGGGTGCGACTCGTCGTGTACGCCGCCGCCGCCTTGCCAGCGGAGCTGTGGGAACGGCTCGATGTGCTCGCCCGTCGCTTCGCACCGCGTCCCGTGCCCCTCACGGCGTCGTGGGGGTCGACCGAGACCGCGCCGCTGGCGACGTCGGCGCACTTCCCGCTCGACGGTCCGGGCTGCATCGGCGTGCCGGTTCCCGGCGTCGAGCTGAAGATGGTCCCCAACGGCCGCAAGTTGGAGCTGCGCGTCAAGGGGCCGAACGTCACGCCCGGCTATGTCGGCGAGCCGGACCTCACGCGCGCAGCGTTCGACTCCGAGCGCTTTTACTGCATGGGCGACGCCGGTCGGTTCGTCGACCCGGACCGGCCCGAACGCGGCATCGTCTTCGACGGCCGTGTCGCCGAGGACTTCAAGCTCACGACCGGCACGTGGGTAAGCGTTGGCACGCTGCGGACCGCGCTCGTCAGCGCAGGGGCGGGCGCGATCACGGATGCCGTCCTCACGGGTCACGACCGCCACGAAGTCGGCGCACTCGTGTGGTTGTCGCCGGTCGGCAACCTCGACGCGCTGCGGGGCGCGATCGAGAAGCACAATGCCGACAACTCCCAGTCCTCGACGCGGATCGCGCGCGTGCTCGTCCTGGGCGAGCCTCCTTCTATCGACGGACACGAGATCACGGACAAGGGCTACATCAACCAGCGGGCGGTGCTCGAGCGGCGGGCAGCAGATGTCGCTCGCCTCCATGCCGCTGACGCCGAGGCCGACGACGTGGTGCTGTTCCCGTGATCGACGCCTTCGCGCTCGGGATGCGCCACCGCACCACGAACACCGCTGCACTCGCCTGGTCCGGCGTCCTCGCCGGCACCCGCTACGGCGGTGCCCTGATCATGGGAGTTGCCTGAACATGCAGTACGTCCGCCATCTCGATCCCTCGGCGCTCGATCCGAACGACTTCGACGCCGTCACGCTCGTCGACACCGAGACTGCGTGGGTCGTCGCCGTCGGCGTGCCCGTAGGTTGGGTCCGCCCGTTCCCCCACACGCACCAGATCGATCAGTTGTACTGGATCATCGAGGGCGAGTTGACCATCGTGCTCGACGGCGTGGAGCACGTCGCCGGGCCGAACACGCTGGTGTACATCCCCGCCGGCGTCGTGCACAAGAACCGCAACGACGGGTCGGTCGCCGAACTGCACCTCGACTTCATGGTCCCGGCACCAACTCGAACCAAGCCCGCCAGCACGCCCGCGACGGAGGACGACCGTGGCCCGGGAACTGCGTGGCTGTACGAGCTCGGATCGGCCTCGTACGAGCCGAGCCACGTCGACGGCTTCGAACTCGCTCGCATCGCGTCGGCGGCGACGGGAGCGAGCATCGTGGTCAACGCAGCGCGTGTCGGGCCCGACTCACCCGGAACGTCATGGCACATCCACACCCACGACCAGATGTACTGGGTGCTCGAGGGTGCCTTCCATCTCGAGATCGCCGATCAGGTTCACGACGTGACGCCCGGCCACCTCGTCGTCATCCCCGCGGGCGTGCCGCACCGCAACTGGAATCTCGGACCCGGCGTCGAGCGTCACCTCGCGTTCGGATTGCCGGCGCCGCAAGAGCGCGGCTCACACATCGAGGTCTCCTGGCAGGTGGGCACGCCTCTGGCTTGATCGCGGTCAGCGCGCGACGTGGTGCCCGTCGACGTGGTCGAACCGCTCGTGGTGCTCGCGGAGCAGGTCGCGCCCGTAGTCGCCGCCGTTGGGTGTCCGGACCAGCATGTGGATGTGATGGCGCGACGGGTCGATGTTGTCGAACACGACTCCGTCGTGGTGGTCGAACTCGATCAGCGTCACTGGGCTGTGCACCCGGTAGTAGAACGGATCGGTCTCGCCGTAGCCGCCGTACCAGGAGAACCAGGTCTCGTCGAGGTGCGCCTCGACCTCGCGCAGCTTCACGGCCGCATGCCCGTCGGCACTCCACTCGACGTAGTGGCGGGCGACACCGACCAGCAGCCGCCGCTGTGCGTCCGTCAGGTCCGTCGCGGGGACGCCTTGGTACGGGAGGACGAGGTTGTCGTGACCCATTCCGCCCACCTGGCGCCCGTCGAAGGGGTTTTGCAGGTTCGGATCCGGCATGTCGGCCTTGGTGATCGACGGGTAGATGATCGCCTTCGCCCGCTGTGCGTCGTCGAGTGATCGGATCAGCGTCAGACCCGCCTCTTCCTCGGCGTCGAACAGCGATAGATCGCCCATCGACCGCGGCTCGGAGCCCATGAACGTCGGTGTCATCACGATCCGCCCGTCGAACACGACCGTGCTCACGCAGAGGTGGTGGCCGTCGATCTGCCAGCCCCACGGCGCGTCGCTCCCGGGAGTGCCGAAGATCGAGAGGAAGTAGAGCCAGCCACCGTAGGAGTCGGAGTTGTGCTTGATCCGCGCGATCAGTTCGTTCAGCTCCATGATCCGGACCGCGTACTCGTAGCCGCGTGCCGACAAGGTCGATCGCAGCACGCCGAGCGCGAGATCACGCTGCTGCTCATCGAGGTCGTCGAGCAGCAACCCGTGGCGCCAGAACGCGATGTGGACATTCGTCCACGTGCGCCAGTCCGGCGACTCCATCGGCAGGCACGCGCGCGTGTGTTGCTCCTTCGACAGCGAGGCGAGAAACGCGAGCGCCGCGTCGGTGATCGGCGCCGTGGATACCTTCGGCGCAGCGTCGACAGAGCGCAATCCGGTGCGCTCGACGCCATCGGTCGTAATGCCGATGAACGGTTCGTACTGGCCGGCGACACGTTCCTGGATGAGCGGGGCGAACGGGCCTCCGATCGCTTGGTTGACCCTCCCCGACAACGCCGGCAGCCCCCGGAATCCCAGCGACTTCCATCCGTCGTGATCGTGCATGGTGTCCCCCTGACGCACGTGGACTAGGAAGCGGGCGTCAGCACAAGTGTACTGTGTCGGCGTGGCCCTGGAATTCTCTCTGCTCAACGCCGTCCGCAACCTCCCGTCGGAGGCGTACGACCTCAAGGACGTCTACGCCGACTACATCAGCGACGCCGTGCTCGCCGAGGAGCTCGGGTTCAAGGGCGCGTTCTACGGCGAGCACCACTTCCGCGAGTGCCAGTGGACCGGTTCACCGATCCTCGTTGCGACCGCGGTCGCGGCGAGGACCGAGAAGCTGCGGATCGGCACGGCGGTCCTTCTCCTCCCCTTCCACGACCCGATCCGCGTGGCTGAGGACGTCGCGATCGCCGACATCATCTCCGGCGGGCGATTCGACTTCGGAATCGGGCCAGGCTCGCAGTACGAGGAGTTCCGCACCTTTGGCGTCGACCCGAAGCAGATGAACGGGCGGATGTGGGAGTCCATCGACTGGATCCTGCGTGCGTTCAGCGAGCAGAGCGAGTTCAGCCACAAGGGCAAGTACTACGACATCCCGGAGATGACGTTCACGACCAAGCCCGTGCAGAACCCGATGCCGATCTGGTCGAGCGCGATGGGACCGCAGAACGCGAAGAAGGCCGCTGAGCGCGGCTTCAACTTCATCGGTCCGGGCAACTTCGGCTACGACGCGCAGCTCGCCGCCGCAGGACGCAACCCCGACGACTACCAGGTCGCCTCGATGCAGATGATCTGCGTCACCGACTCCGCCGAGAAGGGGTGGGAGATCGCCGGCCGTGGGTTCGAGTACTTCGTCAACTTCTACGAGACGCGCAAGGACCTGCAGGGCGTACCCGCTGACCCGTCGAAGCGCATCACGGAGGAGATGATCCGCAGCGGCAACGCAGGCTTCTGGAGCGCGGCCGTCGGGAACCCGGACGACGTGATCAAGGCGCTCACGCCCTTCGCCGTCGGGGCATTGGGCCGCGTCACCGAGCTGGCGTGTGCATTCCGCCACCCGGGCATGCGCAATGAGGACACGCACCGCTCGATGCGGCAGTTCGCTGAGCACGTCATGCCGGCGCTGCGCGAGATCTCGGCGGGCGCTGCCGGAGCCCACTGAAGGGCGCTTCAGAGAACCAACATCACGTCGTCGGGCAGTCGGTCGGCGACGACGCCGAGATCCGCCAGGTCCTCGTAGCGCGCGCCGACGATCGCACGCGTGTCCCACCCCGGCGCGGGCGCCGGTTCGGTGAGTCGCACAGGGGTGCGACTGAAGCGCTGACCGGGACCGACGAGGCGGACGCGGCCGATTCCTGGATGCTCGCGCACCACGCTGAGGCCACGCGCCTTGACGTCGCCGTCCTCCATCAGCTCCTCGATCGGCACCAGCGGGTGAGCGCACTCGAGGCGCTCGACCCACGCGGCGACGGTGTCCGTGCGAAAGTTCTCAGCGTCCGGCAGATCGTCGCCGACCGCGTATAGCCAGCCATCGCTGGCCTCGTACAACCGGTCACGGTCACTCCACCCGAGCGCGTCGTATCCCGTTGGTTCATCCCACGTCTTGCCGTCGTAGGCGATCATGAACGGAGCCTGGTGGTGCGCGCCGCCCTGGATCAGCGACGTGGACACGTGCTGGCCCTGTCCTGTCCGAAGGCGATGGAACAGCCCGAGCAGCACGGCCATCGCCGACAGATGGCCGGTGCCGTAGTCGCAGACGGCGAATCGCGCGAAGCGCGGGGTCCCGCCGCCCCAACGCAACATCATCCCGGTGGCCGCCTGACCGATCGGCTCCCAACCCCGATGGTCACTCCGGGGGCCGTCCACGCCGTACGCGGTCACCGACGAGTAGACCACGTCCGGACGATGCCGACGCACCTCAGGCTCGCCGATTCCGATATCGGCCGCACGACCCGCGGGGATGTTCTGCAAGAACGCGTCGCAGTCGGCGACGAGCGGCCACAGGACATCCCGTCCCTCCGGCCGTGACACGTCGATCAGCGTCGACCGCTTGCCGCTGTTCGTATGACAGTGGCCGATGATCCAGTAGCCCGGCCGGTTGACCTTGACGACGTCGGCGCCGAATTCTGCGAGGATCCTCCCGGCGGAGGGACCGGCGAGCACCATCGTCAGGTCGACGACCTTGACTCCCTGCAACGGTCCCGCCAACTCGACACCCGTTGGGCACAGCCGCGCGACCGGCTCGTCGAGCTCGGCGAGGATCTCGGCGCGATCCGAATCGAGCACACGGCGTGGTGCAACCGCCGCAGGAGTGCGGCTCAGCGTCACCCCGTGTCCGAGTTGCGTCGTCCGACCGAGCTCGGGGTCGACGACCTCGACGACAGCCCGCGTCGCACGCGCCTGGTCATCGTCCTGAAGGAACTGCTCGGTCGTGCGGACGACTGTGCACGGCACACCGATCGAGTTGATCCGGCGGTCCCACTCGTCCGCCGGCGCCGTGGCGACCAGGTCGAGGACGCGTTGCCGCGATTCGAGGTCCGGTGGCCCGAGGTCAGGCAGGAACGCGTCGCGGAACCATTCGTAGTGCCAGGGCGAGATCATCACGATGTGCACCCAACGGCCGTCACTGGCCAACGCGTCGATGTCGGAGCACGGCGTGAACGGGACCACCGGCGGCACGGGTAACTGTTGGTACGCACTGCCGATCGCCTCGAACATCGCGCCGAACAGCGACACCTCGATCGTCTGTCCGAGGCCCGTTCGCTCGCGCGCGATGAGCGCGGCAACGATGCTGTTCACTGCGACCAGCGCCCCGTATGAGGAGGCGAGTGGGAGGGCGGAGAACGAGGGCTGATTCCGGCCCTCACGTGGATTCGGCGTGTAGTGACCCGTCGCCGCGCCGACGATCCCCTCCCAGCCGCGCAGGTCGGCCCGTCGATCGTCGGCCGGGAAGCCGGGCAACGAGCACCACACTGTGCGATCCGTCGCCGCGAGACCGAGCCGCGTGAGCACGCCCGGTCGGAACCCGTCGATCACGACATCGGCGCGCTCGGTGAGTCGCCGGGCCACATCCACGTCACTCGGATCCTTCAGGTCGACGACGATGCTTCGCTTGCCGCGCTGGAGCACTGCGTTCGCGTCGCTGTCCCAGCGAGGCCCGCCAGGTGGATCGACGCGCACGACGTCGGCGCCGTGATCGGCGAGGATCATCGCCGCCAGCGGGCCGGCGATGTACTGGCCGAAGTCGACCACCCGGATGCCTTCTAGCGCACGCACCGCGCCAGAGTAGCCGATCTCCCACTCCTTGCCTGACGAGCGACAGCGGTTATGTTTGAGATCGCAGCCCGCTGATCACATCATGCAGTGGCGTGCGCGACCCGCCATCCTTTTCTGGCATGCCAGAAACGCTCGGCGTTTGTTGGAGCTTCCTGAGGATCGAGCTCAGGGTCGTGACGTCGTCTGGCTCCCGAGGACGTCGGCGACGTCGCGGCCGAGCCGGGCCAACGTCCGCCGCGTCTCGCGTTCGGCGGTCGCTGCTTCGCCGTCGACGACCGCCTGGAAGAGCGTGGCGTGGCCAGTGGCGACGTAGGCGGGCAGGCTCTGTACGCCGAAGGCGACTTGGAGGAAGAAGTCGCTTCGGTCCCAGAACCCCTCGGCGATGCCGGTGCTGAGCGGCGTTCCGGCCAGCTCGTGGAGGCGCTCGTATCGGCGTCGGTTCCGTTCGCGGAGCATCGCGACGCGACGGTCAGGCTCGTCGGGGAGGTCGCTGTGGTCGGCAAGTTGACGGAACAAGGCACGAAGTGCGGCCGCCTGCTCTGCCGAGCGCCGCTTGGCGGCCAGCCGGGCCACAACGCCTTCGGTCGCACCGAACAGCTCGTAGAAGTCGGCGACCTCGCTCGGCACGGGCGTGACCACCCGGCAGCCGATCTGGGGCTGGACCTCGAGCAGGCCCTCGACGGTGAGACGGCGAATGGCGTCACTCACCGGTGCCCTGCTCATCGACAGCACGCGCCCGATCGTCTCCGAGGAGATCTGATCCCCGGGTGCGAGGCTTCCGTGGAGGAGGAGGTTCTTGAGGTACGCGTAGGCCGTGTCGTGGAGGCGGGCGCCGCTGCGACAGAGTGTTGCTGACGGGCCCGGGAGATCGGTCTTGAAGGTGACGGCCATCACTTCTACACTAGAATGGTAGTCGTTCTGCGGGAAGGGATCGCACAACGCGCGACGAGGGGGTCCACCGTGGCGTTCGATGTGGTTGGAAGCGCCGAGAAGGTCGTGGAGCCGCTGAGTGCAACCGTCGAGGAGTCGGAGACGCTGCGTCGGCTGAGTGATCGGGCCGTGGCACTGCTGCACGAGTCAGGGGCGACCAGGCTGATGAGCCCGGCTCGCTACGGCGGCTACGAGCTGTCGCCGCGGGCCTTGGTGGAGGCGGAGCGGGTCCTCGCGCACGGCAGCCCGGCGGCGTCGTGGGTGCTGATGGTCACCGGCGCGCACACCTTCATCGCCGGGCGGATGCCAACCGAGGGTCAAGACGAGGTGTTCGGCGCCGACGCCGGCATGTTGATCCCAGGCGTGCCGACGCCGCGGGGAACGTGCGTACGTACCGACGGCGGGTACGTGCTGACCGGTCGGTGGCCGTATGCCAGCGGCGCAGATCACGGCGAGTGGGTGATGGTCGGCGCGCGCGGTGTCCCCAACACCGCCGGCGAGCGATGTGCGACGCAGGTCGTGGTCATCCCGAAGGGCAACGTGGTCATCGACGACACGTGGTTCACGCTCGGCATGCGCGGGACCGGCTCGAAGGACATCGTGCTCGACGAAGTGTTCGTGCCCGATCGTCACGCGGTGCGCATGGACATGGCGTCGGCAGGCACGGTACCCGGTGTCGAGATTCCGCTCTATCGGCTCCCGATCCGCGTCACGCTCGGCACCATGTTGCTCGGCACCATCGTCGGGATGGCCGAACGTGGACTCCGCCTGTTCGTCGAGCAGGCGCGAACGCGTCGCGACGCGTACTCGGGTGCCGAGAAGGTGAACAACGTCCTGCTCCAGCAGCGGGTCGCCGAAGCCAGCGGCGAGATCACCTGCGCGTGGGCGCTGACGCAGCAGAGCTGCGATCTGCTCGAAGCGGCGATGGAGAACGACGA
>DATMDV010000395.1:0-8488 GCA_035557475.1 Ilumatobacteraceae bacterium | reverse complement strand
TCGCGGGTGACCACGAACGGATCGTACGTGTTGGGTCCCCGAGCCCGAATCAGTCATCTCACTGATACACGCCGATCTAGCGGAGTCCTCACTGCGACCGTTGGTCGGGCGCGATGCGTAGCCTCGGCGCCCATGGGTCGCCTTGACTCAATGGACCTCACACCACGCCTCGCCGGCCGGGAGTACAGCGAGCGCCTCGCCTCCGCCCAGCGGCGGTGGTTACAGCTGCGCCTCCACGTCGGTGGCCAGATGGGCTCGGGCGAGCTCGGCCCGGGCCTCCTGTTCGTGTTCGAGGGGAGCGACGCCGCCGGAAAGGGCGGCGCCATCAAGCGCCTCGTCGAGCCGCTCGACCCACGGCACTACCGGGTGTCGTCGTTCGCCAAGCCGACGTTCGACGAGAAGCGTCACCCGTTCCTGTGGCGCTTCTATCCGTACGTGCCCGGGCTCGGCGGGATGTCGGTGTTCGATCGCAGCTGGTACGGGCGGGTGCTCGTCGAGCGCATCGAGGGTTTCGCGACGGAAGACCAGTGGGGTCGCGCATACGAGGAGATCGTCAACTTCGAGCGCGCCAACGCCCTGGAGGGCGTGATCATCGTGAAGTTCTGGTTGCAGATCAGCGACAGTGAGCAGCTGAAGCGATTCGAGGATCGCAAGAACGATCCGCTGCGGCGATGGAAGATCACCGATGAGGACTGGCGCAACCGCACGAAGGCGAGCGAGTACCTGACCGCCGCCGAGGAGATGTTCGAGCGCACCGACCACCACCTCGCGCCCTGGGACCTCATCTCCGGCGAGCAGAAGCGCTTCGCTCGCGTGCGGGTGCTGGAGACGGCGATCCACCGCGTCGAGCAGGGCATGGTTCGCTGGGGGATGGCCGTGCCGGCGGCGGACGACCTCGACCCGGTGAAGTGACGTCACCCGGTCCGATCCGCGCCCACTCTGCAGAAGGAGATCGGGCCACAAAGGAGAGTGAATGGAGACGATCCAGTCGAAGGTGGATGAGCTGATCACCCAGATGTCGCCGGCCGAGAAGGCCGGGCAGCTCACCCAATACTTCTACTTCCGCTTGCCAGCGGATGCGGGCCCGGCGCTCGACTTCGACGCCGACGCGCAGCCAAAGTCGGTCGAGTCCGCGCTGCGAGCGGGCGCTGCCGGTTCACTGTTGTTCGTCACCGATCCGGCCGAGATCAACCGCCTCCAACGACTCGCGATCGAAGGCAACCGCCTCGGCATCCCGGTGCTGTTCGGGTTCGACGTCATCCACGGCCTGCGCACGATTTTCCCGGTGCCGATCGCGATGGCGGCCTCTTGGGATCCCGACACGATCGAACGGGGCCAGTCGGTCGCCGCCCGTGAAGCGCGCGCCGTGGGCATCCACTGGACGTTCGCGCCCATGGTCGACATCGCCCGCGACCCACGTTGGGGTCGGATCATCGAGGGCGCTGGTGAAGATCCGTACCTCGGCGCGGCCGTGGCCGCCGCCCAGGTGCGTGGCTTCCAGGGTGGCGAGCTGGGCGCACCTGACCACGTCATTGCCGGTCCGAAGCACTTCGCCGGGTACGGCGCCGCGCTGGGTGGGCGCGACTACGACGAGGTCAACCTGTCCGACTCCGAGCTCTGGAACGTGTACTTCCCGCCGTTCGAGGCGGCGGTCGCGGCTGGTGCCGGCAACGTGATGACCGCCTACATGGACCTCAACGGTGTTCCGGCGTCGAGCAGTCGGTGGCTGTTCACCGAGGTGCTGCGCGACACGTGGGGGTTCGAGGGCTTCGTGGTGAGTGATGCCAACGCCGTTCGGAGTCTCGTCACACATGGCTTCGCGACCGACCTGAGCGATGCCGCCGCCCGCGCTGTCAACGCGGGCATGGACCTGGAGATGGCGGTGTCAGACCCCGCCTACCGCCACCTGCCCGAGGCGCTGGAGTCAGGAGCGGCGAGCCCGCAGGCGATGGACGCCAGCGTCCGGCGCGTGCTGCAAGCAAAGGTCCGGATGGGCCTGTTCGACGCACCGTACGTCGACGAAGACCGCGCCCGCGAGGTGCTCGCCGATCCGGCCCACCGCGACGTGGCGCGCATCGCGGCGGAGCGCTCCGCAGTGCTGCTCCGCAACGCGGGCGAGCTGTTGCCACTCGACGCCGGCAGCGTCAGCTCGATCGCGGTCATCGGACCGTTGGCCGACTCCAAGCGCGACATCCTCGGGCCGTGGGTCTTCGACGTCGACCTCGACGAAACCGTGACCGTGTTGGAAGGCATCCGGGCCAGGGCTGGCGACGGGGTGCGGGTCGATCACGCCCGCGGTGTGCGCGTCGTGCAACGCGAGTTTCCCTCGATGTTCGACATGTTCGGGGGGAACACGCCAGAGGATCCCGAGGGGTTCGACGAGGACGCCGAGTTCCAGCACGCCGTCGAACTCGCGCGCGGAGCCGATGTCGCCGTGGTCGTCGCGGGTGAGTGGCAGAACATGATCGGCGAGGCCGCCTCGCGGTCGTCGCTCGAGCTGCCGGGTCGCCAGCTGGAGTTGCTGCAGGCAGTTGTCGAAACCGGGACGTCGGTCGTGTTGCTGGTCATGAACGGGCGCCCGCTCGACCTGCGCTGGCCCGTCGAGCACGTCCCGGCGATCCTCGACATCTGGTACCCCGGCACACAGGGCGGCACGGCCGTGGCAAACCTGTTGTTCGGTGACGTCACGCCCGGCGGCAAGCTGCCCTTCACCTGGCCGCGGACCGTCGGACAGGTCCCGATGACCTACGCCCACACGATCTCGCACGAGCCGGAGAATCAGGCCCGCCGGTACTGGGACGAGGCCAGCACGCCGCTGTTCCCGTTCGGCTACGGCTTGAGCTACGGCCGTTTCGAGTACGCCGACCTCGCGGTCGACCATCCCGTCATCTCCACCACCGACACTGTCACCGTGTCAGTGAAGGTCACCAACACGGCGGATCGCGAAGCCGATGAGGTCGTCCAGCTCTACATCCACCAGCGAACCGGCTCGGCGTCGCGTCCGGTACGCGAGCTCAAGGGCTTCCGGCGCGTCACGCTCCTCGCGAGGGAATCACGCACAGTCCAGTTCCGGGTCGGGCCGTCCGAGCGGCGGTACTGGAACGCGGCTGTCCAGGACTGGGTGACAGATTCCTCGACGTTCGACGTCTGGGTCGGCGGCGATTCGACGGCGCAGCTCTCCACGAGGTTCGAGGTAACAGACGCCGATCAACCCGCGTGAGGGGCAGGGAGGCCACGAGCGACGATCACCGTGGGTCAGAACGTGCGCTCGCGTTCGACCTCATGCATCCGTTTCTCCAGCGGTGCCAGAACGGTGGGCGCAATGTGGTGGCCGGTGAAGATCTCGAACGCGTCGATGGCCTGTCCCAGGAAGAGGTCGAAGCCACTGATCGTCGCAATCTTCTGCTCGGCGGCCCGTGCCATCAGCTCGGTCTCGGTCGGCGAGTAGATAGCGTCGAAGAGCCATTGCTGATCGCGGATCGCGGCGAGGTCGACGGGTGTGCCGGGTAGGAAATACATGCCAACAGGTGTTCCGTTCACGACCCCGTCGACGCCGTCAACGGCCTCCTCGGCCGACACCGCCACGTCCACTCGAACGGCTGCATTGCGCTGGCGCACGATGGCGGCGAGCGCGCCCGATCGCTCGGCGTCGATGTCGTAGATGCGGATGGCCGACGCTCCCAGATCGGCGAGCGCGGCGGCGGTGGCGGTTCCAACCCCGCCGGCGCCCAGCAGCGCAACGGTCCCAGGTGACGCGTTCGCGAAGCGTCGGCGGTAGGCCCACTTGAAGCCCGAGTAGTCCGTGTTGAACGCGTTCGTCGGGCCGGCCGGTCCGAGCAGCAGCGTGTTCGCGACGCCGGTACTGACAACCTCGTCGGATGCATCGAGCGCGGCCTGCCAGGCCGACGCCTTGAAGGGCACCGTGATGTTGACGCCTCGGTAACCGGCCTTGCCGAGCTCTTCGAGGAGTCCATCGAGCTGGGTCGAGAATGCCGGGTCACGGGGGAGTAGCTCGTACGTGACGTCGAGCCCGAGCATCTGGCCGGCGATCGTGTGGAACGCCGGCGCCAGCGACTTGTCGATCCCGCGTCCGATCAAACCGAGCCGGATGGGCGATGGCTGGGATGCAGTCGGTGCCGAGACAGGTGGTCGCGAGGCGATTGGACGGGACGTCATGGCTCCTTCAAGTCACTGATCACGATCAGGCGATTGAGCATCTGATCGGGCGTCGACGGTTGCTGGGACAAGGCTGAGGCGTGCGATCGGGACGACCAGTCAGCGGTTCATCGCCGGGAGCCCGCGCTCGGCGACGACGTCTCGCGCCGTCGCCAACACCAGACGGGCGTATTCGGCGGTTCCCAGTTCGTGCCGTACTACATCGTTGGGGACCTCCAGCGAGTACGGCCCGGGTGGAAGATGTTCGAGCAACTCACCGAGCGGCAGGTGGCCATACCCTGGAAGCGACCGCGCCGAACGGGCGGTGCGGATCACTCCCTCCACCGTCGGCGGAGCCTGGGCGGGTGCGTCGCAGAGCTGGACGAATCGGAACCACTCTCGAGGCAACGCAGCCAACTCCTCGATCGACGAGTTGGACCGGAAGAAATGCAGTGCATCGATCAGGATTCCGGCGTTGGACCGGTTGACCGCCCTCACCACTGTCGCGGCGGCCGGTAGATCCCCGGTCTCCGACCACGAGGGGAATTCGAGGTCGAGTGTCAGTCCGAACTCGAGTGCGAGATCGCAAAGGCGACCGAACCGGTCGATGGAGCGAGGCTGATCGGGGTCGTTCAGCTGCCCAAGCACATGTTTCGCACCGATCGCAGCGGCGGCTTCGAGGACACCGCCGTATTGGTCGGGCTCATCGTCCGGACCGAGCCGTGCCAGTTCGACGTCGAGGACTTCGAGGCCCGTGTCGGCGAGACGTTTCGAGACCCGGCGGACCATGTCGGGATCGCCCGCGAGAGGCGTCACCTGCTCACCGTCCGCGACGGGAGTCATCCGAATGCTGACGTAGTCGTATCCGGCGTCGGACGCGATCTGGATCAGGTCGAGCGGCGTCGCACCCAGCACGGTGAGGTGGGCGAGCGAGTACTTGACGGTCATCGCCGAGTCCGTACGACGTCGAGTCGGTGCGACATCAGGATGCCGCAGTGCCGTAGAAGTCCCCGAACAGCTCCTCCTCCGACGGGCGGTCCTCGGGGATCGGGGAACTCACCCAGGTCACGTTCAGGTAGTGCTTGAGGCTGATGTTCTCGTTGGTGACATTGCCGCCCCAGATTCCGCAGCCGAGGCTCGACGTCATGGGCATGCCGTTGGTGAACGATCCGGCGTTCGCCTTCGACTGCGGCTGGCGCACCATGATGCGGCTGACCGGAGCGACGCGGGCGAGGGCGTCGATGTGCTCGTCGTCGTACGAGAAGATGCCGCACGAGTGTCCCTTGCCGGCGACTTCGTAGATGCGCCGCACCTTGTCCAGCGCATCGTCGAATCCGTGGTAGCGAAACACCGCCATGAGGGTGGTGAGCTTCTCGCCGGAGAAGCGGTGCTGGCGCCCGATCTCGTCCTGCTCGACGATGATGAACGTGCGGTCGTCGGGGATGCTGAAGCCGGCGGCGGCCGCCAGCTTGGGGGCCGGTTGGGCGACCGTGGCGACGATTCGGGTGCCGTCCTCGTCCCACATCGCGCGCTCGAGCAGGGCCTTCTCGGCGTCGGATGCGACGTGGCCGCCTTCGTCTCGAAGTTTGGCGATCATTGCGTCGTAGATGCGGTCGTCGATGAGAAGGTTGCCGTCGGCCGAGCACCCAGAGCCGTAGTCGGAGGTCTTCGACAGATGCGAGTTGTTGGCCGCCTCGGCGACATCGGCGGTCTCGTCGATGACCATCGTCGAGTTGCCGCCGCCGACGCCGAAGGCCGGCTTGCCTGAGCTGTACGCGGCATTGACCATCGCCGCGCCGCCGGTGGCCAACGTCAGATCGCAGATGGCCATCAGTTCTTGCGACAGCGGGATCGACGGTTCCGCGACGCACTGGAAGACATCGGCTGGGGCGCCCTCGCGCACCATGACCTCGCGCAGGATCCGCACCACCTCGTTCGTGGTCGCCTTGGTGCGCGGGTGGGGGGAGAAGATCACCGCGTCGCGGGCCTTGATGGCGTAGATGGCGGTGCCAGGTGGTGTGAGCTCGGGGTTGGTCATCGGCACGATCGACGCGATGACGCCAGCGGGCTTGGCGTACTTGATCAACCCCTTGGCGGGATCCTCTTCGATCACGCCGACGCTCTTGGCGCGCAGCGCGTCGCGCAGGATGCCGTGGATCTTGAAGCGCTTGGCGGCTCGCCCGTCGCGGTCGCCGATGCCGCTCTCGTCGACGCTCATGTGGGCCAAACGGAGGAAGGTGGTCTCGTTGCCGAGGGCCCAGCCAATGGCTTGCGCGAGACGGTCGACGCGGGCCTGGTCGTAGTCGGCGATCTCCGCCATCGCGGCTCGCGCCTTGGCGAGCATGTCGGCGGCGAGGGACTTCTCCTGATCGGTGATGTCTCGGGCCATGTGCTCTCCCTCAGTCGGTCGTGACGTGCGAGCGCTGCTCGCCGGGTGAATAGATGTCGAGGATGTTCCAGTGGCCCGTCGTGGGCGTCGGGTTGTTCTTCATGGCGACGTCGAGCACAACGGGACGGTCCATCGCGATCGCTTTCGCCAGGGCCGGTCGGAAGCTCTCGGCGGAATCGATCCGGATGCCCTCGGCGCCATAGGCGCGGGCGACGGCGGCATAGTTCGGCAGCAGCTCCGGGTCGGCGCTGTCACCGTGGAACGTGGTGCCGTAGGTCAGACCGAAATGGGCCAACTGCAGCCCGGCGATGGTTCCGTAGGCGTTGTTGTTCATGACGACCCAGACGATGCCGAGTCCGTGTTCCACCGCGGTGGCGAGCATCGCCGGGTTCTGGCCGAATCCGCCGTCGCCTACGAGCGACACCACGGTGCGGTCAGGGGCGGCGAGCTTGGCGCCGATCGCGGCCGACGGACCGAATCCCATGGTCGCGAATCCCCCCGGCGTGAGCACGGTGCCTGGGGTGCGGATCGGGAACTGCTGGCCGACGCCGTTCTTGTTCCATCCGACGTCGGTGGTGATGTAGGCGTCGTCGGGCAGCACACTGCGGGCGTCGGCGAGGATCCGCTCGGGCATCATCGGGAACGCGTCGCTGGTGGCCATCGGTGTGTTGCTGGCGGCGAACGCGGCGCGGAACTCGCTGATGCGCTGAACGACGTCGGGATTGGTGAAGCCGTCGGGGTACTGCTCGCGCGCGACGCGGTTGAGCACCTTGAGCGCGGCGGTGGCATCGGCGACGGCGCCGATCTCGGTGGGGAACGCGCGACTGATCTCGCTGGGCTCGATGTCGATGTGGATCAGCGCGGTGTCGGGGATGTTGAACGTGTAGTCCCGGTACCAGGAGCTGCTGTCGGCTTCCTTGAAGCGGGTCCCGATGGCGAAGATGACGTCGGCCGCGAGGCACGTGTCGTTGACGAGCTGTGTCCCCCAGAAACCGGTCATCCCCAGCACCAGGGGGTGATCGTCACTGAGGACGCCCTTGCCCATCAGGCTGTGCGCGACCGGGATGCCCATGTGGTCGACGAAGCGCTGAAGCTCGTCGCTGGCCCGCGACAGCAGTACACCGCCACCGGCGTAGATGACCGGACGTGCGGCCTCGGCGAGGCGGGTGACGATGGCGCGTGCGGTCTCGTCGTCGAGCGACGGCTGGTGCAATGTCTTGGTGCCATGGTCGAGGCGCGAGAACAACGCCGGGTCGACGGGCTGCGAGAAGACGTCCATCGGCACATCGACGAGCACCGGTCCGGGCTGGCCGTTCTCGGCGAGCAGGAACGCCTTCTCGATGACCTCGGGGAGGAGGTCTGCTCGGTCGACACGCCAAGCCCGTTTCACGAATGGTCGGTAGATCTCGAACTGTGAACCGTCGGCGTGCAGGTTCACCTCTTGATGGGGGTGCCGGCCGTAATAGTGAGAGGGCACGTCTCCGGCGATCACCACCATCGGGATGCAATCGAGGGCGGCGTTGGCCACGCCGGTCGCGGCGTTGGTGAGACCAGGGCTGAGGTGGCTGAGCACAACGGACGCCCGTCCAGTGACGCGCGCGTAGCCGTCAGCGGCGTGTGAGGCGACCTGTTCGTGTCGTACGTTGACGAACTCGATCGCGCTGTCGGCCATGGCGGCGAGGACCGCGATGTTGGTGTGTCCGCAGAGACCGAAGACGTGGCGGACACCGCGCCGTTCCAGGTAGCCGACGAGTTGTTCGGCGGCGGTTGGGTGGCCAGCGCTCATTGCGGCACTCCTGACGTTCGTGCCTCTGACACTTGTGACGGCATGGCACGGGCTGGTACTGCTCGGCGGTCGGGGCCGCTGTAGCCGTGGTTCATCGGGTCGACGCGTCGCATCGGTGTCATCGTCTGGTGTTCCTCGTTCGCGTGGGCGAGGATCCC
>DATMDV010000394.1:0-2780 GCA_035557475.1 Ilumatobacteraceae bacterium | reverse complement strand
CGAATTCGCACCACGGGTCGCGGTCGTCCGACGTCACTGGGCGACCGCTCCCGACGCCCGATCGGGTGACACGATCAGGCGCGGGCATCAAGCAGAGGATCCAGCAGCGGCTCAAGCAGAGGAATGAAGCAGCGGATCAATCAACCGTGAACGTCGGCGCGATCGAGTCGCGCTCGATCACTCCCATCAATCGGTCGTGCTCGCCGTCGTCGACCGTCACCGATTCGTCGATCAGCATGACCGGGATGTCGTCGCGAACGTCGTAGCGGCGCTTGAGGCGCGGGTTGTAGAGCAGGTTCTCGGGCTCGACGTAGTACAGCGGGCCCTTGTCGTCGGGGCACGCCAGGATCTCGAGCAGTTTCGGGCTCAGCGCCATCGACGTCCTCCTCAGCTGCGGGTGATGAGCGAGAGCAACCCTGCCACATGGGCGTCGCAGTCGTCGCGGGTGGCCGCTTCGAGGTTGAGCCGCAGAAGGGGCTCGGTGTTCGAAGGGCGCAGGTTGAACCACCACGAGCCGCAGTCGACCGTGAGCCCGTCGAGCCGGTCCTGGGAGTACGTCGAGTACTCCTCACTCACGTCGTCGATGACCGCCGCGACATCGTCGACGTGGGTGTTGATCTCGCCGCTCGCGGCGTAACGCTCGAACGGCTTGCGCAGCACCGACAAGTCGACACTCGATCGCGACAACTCGTTGATGATGAGCAGCGACGCGATGAGCCCGCTGTCGGCGCGGTAGTTGCGGGCGAAGTAGTAGTGCGCCGAGTGCTCGCCACCGAAGATCGCGCCGGTGTCGAGCATGACCTGCTTGATGTACGAATGACCCACCTTGGTGCGCACCGGGATGCCGCCGTGCTCACGAATCGTCTCGGGGACGGCCCGCGAGCAGATCAGGTTGTGCAGCACGGTCGCGCCCGGCTCGGTGCGCAGCATCGCCGCGGCGAGGATCGCCGTCGTCGTCGACCCGCTCAGCCCGTGACCCGCCTCGTCGACCACGAAGACCCGGTCGGCGTCGCCGTCGAACGCGAGCCCGATGTCGAACCCGCCCGACGTCACCCGCGCCCGCAGGTCGCGCTGGTTGGCGGGTTGCAGAGGGTCGGCCGGGTGGTTCGGAAACGTCCCGTCGAGCTCCGGGAACATGACCTCGAGCTCGAGGGCGTCGAGCCGCTCGAAGGCCGCGGGCACGACGAGGCCGCCCATCCCGTTGGCCACGTCGGCGACGACGCGGAGCGACCGGAACGTCGTCGGGTCGACGAACGTCATGACGTGATCGATGAACTGGTCGAGCATCGTGCGCTCGCTCCGCGCGCCGCGCACGACCGCCGGTGCCGGGCGGCCGCCGGCAAGCACGCGGTCGGCCAACGTCCGGATCTCGGCGAGGCCAGAGTCGATGCCGATCGGGCGGGCACCCGCGTGGCACAACTTGATGCCGTTGTACTGCGCCGGGTTGTGCGACGCCGTGAACATCGCGGCCGGCGAGTCGAGCGATCCGGCTGCGAAGTACACGAGATCGGTCGACGCCAGCCCGATGTCGACGACATCGACACCTTGCTCCATCACCCCGGTTGCGAACGCGTCGACCAGCTCGGGCCCACTCGGGCGCATGTCGCGGCCGATGAGCACGCGTTCGGTTCCGACGAATTGGGCGAAGCCGACCCCGAGCGCGTGGGCGACCTTCGCATCGAGCTGGTCGGGCACCGTGCCGCGGATGTCGTACGCCTTGACGATCTGATCCAGTACTGACATGACGTCGCGCGACGCTATCGGGTGGGATCGACGGGAGGGTCCGGTTCGCGCGCCGGCCGGCGCCACGGTTCGAGATCGTCCGGCCGATCGGGGGCCATCGGCCCTGGTGAGGACCGCGGTGCGATCCACCGGTCCTCATCCGCGATGCCGTGCGGCTCGAAGCGCTCCGGGTCCCACGGATCGTGGCCGTCGTCGACCGCTGGTGGCGCCATCGGGGTCCTCTCCGCCGGCGGACCGAACACCGGGACCTCGGCGGCGTGGCGGACGTCACCACGCACCCGCCAGACGATGCACAACGCGATCCCCAGCACCGTGAGCAGGGTGAACAGCCAGTCGACCGTGCTGCGACCGTACGTCAGCTCGACCTCGTTGGCCGTCGGGATGACCACCATCATGTTCGGACCGATGCGGTACGGGCCGAGCGCGCCGGAGGCCTCCCAGTTCGGGAAGTAGCTGACCTTGACGACGACTGGCACGCCGACCTGATCGACGGAGAACGACAGCGACTGTTGTTCGATCTGCACGTCGGAGACCTCGACCGGTGGCAACGTCACCGGTTCGATCGGTTCGACCGGCTCGACGATGTCGACCTTGCGCCCCGAATCACCCGGCTCGCCCTCGCGGCGCTCCAAGTCGACCTGCACCGAGATCCGCTGCCAGCTCGCCGGGCCGTCGTCAGCGGGCATCGCGGCCCATTCCTCGGGGTGCTGGAACCAACTCGTGCCGAGCTCGAGGTTGCGTTCGCGAGCGTCGCCCGGACGCCCCCTCACGACGACCGGCTGGACTGCCAGCGGTTCGACGATCACGGACTCGGTGACCTCGTAGATCTCCCAAGGTCCCGAGGACGCAACCAGCACGAGCTCGGGCTGGGCGGCGGCCTGCGTCTTCGCTTCCGGGGTGCGCACCATCGCGTACCGCACACCGAGGGCGCGCATCTCGCGCACCCCGATCGAGGCGTCGGTGTTCTCGTACCGCAGCTCGCGCACCGGGTTCGACGACTGCTTCGACATCGAAGCGACGGTCAGGAAGTGGTATGG
>DATMDV010000393.1:0-17386 GCA_035557475.1 Ilumatobacteraceae bacterium | reverse complement strand
GCGCGCTTGTCGTCGATGGGCAGGGCCACGGAGCCGCAGCGTACAGTCGTCCCTGTGAACGCCCCCGACACGAGTCGCTCGTTCGACGCCCAGCAGTTCCGATCCGTCCTCGGCCACTTCCCCACCGGCGTCACGATCGTTTCCGGCATCGCCGACGGCGCACCAGCCGGTTTCACGATCGGATCGTTCACGTCGGTCTCACTCGACCCGCTGATGGTCGGGTTCCTCCCGATGATCACGAGCGACACGTGGACCGCGATCGCACCGAGCGGCAGCTTCTGCGTCAACGTGCTCAGCCGTGACCAAGCCGACCTGTGCTGGCGCTTCGCCAAGACCGGCAACGAAGCCGAACGGTTCGACGGCGTCGCCTGGCACCCTGGTCCGACCGGCTCACCGATCATCGATCGGGCGGTGGCGTGGATCGACTGTGAAACCGAGGGCGTCTACGAGATGGGCGACCACTACTTCATCCTCGGCCACGTGGTCGCCCTCGAAGCCGACGCCGACCACGACGGCGACGGCCCGCACCCACTGCTGTTCTTCAAGGGCACCCTCGGCGGTTTCGCCGCCGAGGGGTAAGAATTGACGGCATGACATGAGGGGCGCACGCGTCCGCATCGCGGCCGCGCTCGACATCGCCGTCATCGTCGTGTTCGCTGCCATCGGCCGGCGCAACCACGACGAAGGGTCGACCGGACCGACGATCCTGTCAACTGAGACCGGCGGCTCGGGCATCGATGACGTGGCTCGCGTCGCGACGCCGTTCTTGATCGGCCTCGCCGCCGGGTGGGCCGTCGCCAGGGCATGGCGCCGACCCTTCGACGTCGTGACCGGCTGCATGATCTGGGTCGTCACGATCGCGCTCGGCATGGTTCTGCGCCGAGCGGTCTTCGATGATGGAATCGCGTTCTCCTTCGTGATCGTCGCCAGCGTGTTCACCGGCGTGCTGCTGATCGGGTGGCGACTCGTCGCCCGTCGCATCCCGCCGCGACTCACACACCAGAATTAGACAAGGTTCGTGATCGCGCCCTTCTCGGCGCCCTGCGCGAGCAGGGCGTACTTGCCGAGCACGCCGCTCGTGTAGCGCGGTGGGTTCGGCGACCATCCCTCGCGGCGGGATGCCAGCTCGGCGTCGTCCACGAGCAGGTCGAGCGTCAGCGACGGCACGTCGATGCGGATCCGGTCGCCATCACGCACGAACGCGATCGGTCCCCCGTCGACGGCCTCCGGCGCTACGTGGCCGATGCAGAACCCCCACGTGCCCCCCGAGAACCGGCCGTCGGTGATCAACGCGCAGTCGGCGCCGCGCCCGGCACCCTTCAACGCGCCCGTGATGGCGAGCATCTCGCGCATGCCGGGTCCGCCCTTCGGGCCCTCGTAGCGGATCACGATCACGGTGCCCGGCTGCATTTCGCCCGCCATCACGACGGCCATCGCGTCGTCCTCGCCGTCGAACACGCGAGCGACGCCCTCGAACGTCCGCTGCTCCTTCGACAGCCCGGCGACCTTGACCACCGATCCCCTCGGCGCCAGCGAACCGGTGAGCACGTTGAGCCCGCCCTCGACGTTGATCGGCGCGTCGAGCGGGTGCACGACCGTGCCGTCCGGGTCGGGCGGTTCGATGGCGGCGAGGTTCTCGGCCATCGTGCGTCCCGTCACCGTCAACACGTCGCCGTGGATCAGCCCGGCGTCGAGCAGGTGCTTGAGCACGACGGGCACACCGCCGATGCGGTCGAGGTCGGTCATGTGGAACTTGCCGCCCGGCTTCATGTCGGCGATGTGGGGGACGCGGGCGGCGATGCGGTTGAAGTCGGCGAGCTCGAGCTCGACGCCCGCCTCGTTGGCGATCGCGAGCAGGTGCAAGACGGCGTTCGTCGAGCCGCCGAGCGCGTTGGCGAGCGCGATCGCGTTCTCGAACGCCTGCTTGGTGAGGATGTCGCTCGGACGGATCCCGGCCCGCAACATCTCGACGACCGCCGCCCCGGCCGCCGACGCATCGTCCTCGCGGCGCCGATCGACCGCCGGTGGCGACGCCGAGCCGGGAAGTGAAAGACCCAGCGCCTCGCCGATCGAGCTCATCGTGTTGGCGGTGAACATCCCACCGCACGCGCCCTCACCCGGGCAGGCGTTCTTCTCGATCGCGTGCAGTTCGTCCTCGGTGATGGTGCCTGCGGCGCAGGCTCCGATCGCCTCGAACACGCTCGTGATGTCGAGCGCCCTCCCGTTCAGATAGCCGGGGAGCGTCGAACCGTTGTAGACGAACACGCCGGGCAGGTTCAGTCGGGCGATCGCCATCATCATCCCCGGCATCGACTTGTCGCAGCCGCCGGTGGCGACGAGCCCGTCGAACCGTTCGGCGTGCATCACCGCCTCCACGGAGTCGCAGATGATCTCGCGGCTGACGAGCGAGGCCCGCATTCCCTCGTTCCCCATCGAGATGCCATCGGACACGGTGATCGTGCCGAACTCGAGCGGCACCCCGCCGGCGCGACGGACCCCCTCCTTGGCGGCGGCGGTGAGACGGCGCAGCGATGCGTTGCACGGCGTGATCTCGTTCCACGACGAGGCGACACCGATCTGCGGCTTGCCCCAGTCGTCGTCGGTGAGCCCGACGGCGCGCAGCATCGCCCGCGAGGCGGCCTTCTGGATCCCGTCCGTGACATCGCGCGACCGCGGCTTGATGTCGACCTGAACGTCGTTGCCGGTCATTGGTCCACCATGTCACCGATGCGAGCGACGAGGCGCCAGCCGAGGAGCGGCCAGCAACTGCGCAGGCTGCTTGCGGTGTGGCCGGGGAACGCAATGATGGTCATGCGAGCGAGGGTAGTGCGATGTGTCCCAGCCAGCCGGGTGGGCGCGCCACCTGCATGGCGCCGGCCGAATCTCTTGGCAAACTGACTGCATGCCCGACGTTCGCGAGACCAACCTGCCGGGGATCGGTGTGCGCCACGACTTCACCACCGCCGACGGAACGCGGATCGGCGTGCTCGTTCGTCGCGACGGACGGCGGGAGATCCTCGTCTACGACCGCAAGGATCCCGACGCCTGCTCCGAGCGGATGCAGTTGTCGGCGTCCGACACGCAGACGCTGTCGGAGCTGCTCGGCGCCGGCCGGGTGACAGAGGCAGTGACAGCCGTTCGCCAGCAGATCGAGGGTCTCGCGATCGAGTGGATCGAGCTCGGAACCACGTCGCTGTTGATCGGCCACACGATCGCCGACGGGCAGTTGCGGACCCGAACAGGTGCATCAGTCGTGGCGGTCATCCGCGGTGACACCACCGTGCCGGCGCCGGAGCCCGACTTCGAGTTCGCAACGCGCGACGTTGTCGTCGCCGTCGGCACCGACGAAGGCCTGGCGACACTCCGGTCGATCCTCGGTCCACCACCCGGTCACTGACCGTGCTGGCCGCCGGGTCGTCGGAGTCGGCGCTCGCGTTCATCGAGATCGGCGCCGTCGTGCTGGCGCTCGCCATCCTGTCTCGATTCGCCGGGCGCATCGGGATCACGGCGGTCCCGCTCTACCTCATCGCCGGCCTCGTCGTCGGTGAGGGTGGAGTCGTCACGCTCGACGTCGGCGAGGAGTTCATCTCCATCGCCGCCGAGATCGGTGTGCTGCTCCTGCTGCTCGCGCTCGGCCTCGAGTACAACGAAGCGGAACTTCGCACCGGCCTGCGGACCGGTCTGGTCCCAGGCTTCACCGACATGGCGCTGAACGCACTGCCGGGCTTCGTGCTCGGTCTGCTGCTCGGCTGGAAGCCACTCGCCGCGGTGCTGCTCGGTGGGGTGTGCTGGGTCAGCTCCTCCGGGATCATCTCGAAGGTGCTGTCCGACCTCGGCCGGATCGGCTTTCGCGAGACACCGACCGTGCTGAACATGCTCGTGATCGAGGACCTCGCGATGGCGGTCTACCTGCCGATCGTCGGCGCCCTGATCGCCGGTGGCACGGTGGCTGCCCTGTTGGGCAGCGTGACGCTGGCGATCACGGCCGTCGTCGTCGTCCTCGTCCTCGCCGTGCGCTACGGCAGCCACCTCAGCGACATCGTCGCCGGCGGCTCGAACGAGTCGCTGCTGCTGACCGTGTTCGGGCTCACGCTCCTGGTCGGCGGGTTGGCGCAGCGGATCGAGGTGTCGGGGGCGATCGGCGCCTTTCTCGTCGGACTCGCCCTGTCCGGCCATGCGGAGGAGCGCGCCGCATCTTTGATCGCGCCGCTGCGAGACCTGTTCGCCGCCACGTTCTTCCTGTTCTTCTCATTCCGGATCGACCCGTCCGACCTCGTCGACGTCGCCCTGCCCGCCCTCGGGCTCGCCATCGTGACGTCGGTCGCCAAGGTCGCCACCGGGTGGATCGCGGCCGGGCGGGCCGGTGTCGGACCCCGTGGTCGGGTACGCGCCGGCACGGTGCTGATCGCCCGCGGCGAGTTCTCGATCGTCATCGCCGCCCTCGGCTCCGAGCTCGCCGACGGGCCAGACCTCGGCGCCCTCGCGGCCGCCTACGTGTTGGTCACCGCGATCGTCGGCCCGCTCGCGACGCGGTTCGCCGACCACATCCCGATCCCGTCGCGATGGGACGTCGTGCCCAACCCGGGCTACTGACGGCGGGAACGCAGGATCGCGGTGACGGCCTTGCCGTCGGCCTGATTCTTCGACGCCTTCATCACCGCGCCGACCAACGCTCCGACCGCCTTGTCCTCACCGGCCCGGTACTTCTCCCACGCGTCGGGCTGAGCGGCGATCGCCTCATCGACCATCGCCTCGAGCGCCGTCGTGTCGACCGCTTCGAATCCCTTCGCCGCAGCGATCGCCTCCGGGTCGTCGCCCTCACCGGCGACGAGGTCGGCGAGCACCTGCTTCACCTGCGTCGACGTGAGCGCGCCGGCGACCTCCATCTGGGTCAACTTGGCGATCGCTGCCGCCGGTACGACGGGCTCGGCACCCTGCTCGGCGAACGCCTCCTTGACATGGACGAGCGCCCGTGCCGGGTCACCGCCGGCATCGCCCACCGCGAGCACGTAGGGGTCCTGGCCGCGGTCGACCACCACCATCACGGCCTCGCTGTTGGCGGCCGCGCCGGTGGCGGCGGCGAGCAGCTGTCGCCGCTCGGCCGGGAGCATCGGCAACGCCGAACGCACCCGCTCGATCCACGCCGGATCGGGGTCGAGCGGCACGAGGTCGGGCTCGAGGAAGTAGCGGTAGTCGTCGGCGTCCTCCTTGGAGCGCAGCGTGTGGGTGCGACCGTCGGTCTCGTCCCAGTGCCTGGTCTCCTGGCGCACCGTTTCACCGGCTTCGAGCAGGACGACCTGGCGCCGCGCCTCGTACTCGATGGCACGGCCGAGCGAGCGCACCGAGTTGAGGTTCTTGATCTCGCATCGCGTCCCCAGCGGCGTGCCCGGCTGGTGCACGCTGACGTTGGCGTCGACGCGCATCGACCCCTCTTCCATCTTGGCGTCCGATGCACCGATCGCGACGAGGATCGCCCGCAGCTCGTTGACGTACTCGCGCGCCTGCTCTGACGTGCGGATGTCGGGCCGGCTGACGATCTCGACCAGGGGCACCCCGGCGCGGTTGAAGTCGATCAACGAGTGCCCGCTGCCGTGGATCCGGCCGCCCGATCCGCCGACGTGGGTCGACTTGCCGGTGTCCTCCTCGAGATGCGCCCGCTCGATGCCGACCCGCGTGCCGTCGGCCAGCACCAGCCAACCGTCGACGTTGAGCGGCTCGTCGTACTGGCTGATCTGGTAGGCCTTCGGCATGTCGGGATAGAAGTAGTTCTTGCGGTGGAACGTGCACGACTTCACCGTGCAGTTGAGCGCCAGCCCGATCCGCATCGCCAGCTCGACGGCCTGGCGGTTGAGCACGGGCAAGGCGCCCGGCAACCCCAATGTGACGGGGTCGATGTTGGTGTTGGGCTCGTCGCCGAAGCGGTTCGGCGACGCCGAGAACAGCTTCGTCACCGTCGCCAGCTCGACGTGCACCTCGAGCCCCACGATGAGCTCGTAGCCGCGCAGCGCATCCTCGGTCGCAGTCGTTGTCGCCGCAGTCATGGCGTCGCACTCTCCATCGCCCGTTCCAGCTCGGCGGCGACCTGGAACATGGTCGCCTCGCCGCAGGTCGATGCGAGCACCTGGACGCCAACGGGGAGGTCGTCGGCGCCGGTGCCGAACGGGACGCTCATGCCCGGGTGGCCACTCAGGTTGCTCGGGATCGTGTAGGTGTCGCACAGGTACATCGCGAGTGGGTTGTCGGTCTTGGCCCCGATGGGAAACGCGACCGTCGGCGAGGTCGGCGTCAGCAGCACATCGGCGTGCTCGTAGGCGCGGGCGAAGTCGTCGCTGATGAGCCGCCGCACCCGCAACGCCTTGCCGTAGTAGGCGTCGTAGTACCCCGCCGACAGCGCGTACGTGCCGAGCATGATGCGGCGCTTGACCTCGGCACCGAAACCCTCGTGGCGGGTGGCCATGTACATCGCGTTCGTGTCGGGGGCGTCGACTCGCAGCCCGTATCGGACGCCGTCGTAGCGGGCCAGGTTGCTCGACGCCTCGGCGGGTGCGATCAGGTAGTAGGCGGTGAGGCCGTACGTGAACGCCGGCACTTCGACGTCGACGATCTTGGCCCCCGCCGCGCCCAGCGCGTCGAACGCTGCTTCGAGGCGCTCGATGACGTCGGGGTCGGCACCCGTCGGCAGGTCGGTGATGCGACCGACGCGCAGACCCTCGACGCCGCGATCGAGCACCTCGCGCAGACGCGGGAAGGGTTCGGGGATCGACGTCGAGTCCATCGGGTCGTGGCCGGCGATCACCTCGAGCGCCAGCGCCGCGTCGTCGACGGTCGTGCTGAACGGCCCGATCTGGTCGAGGCTGCTGGCGAACGCGACGAGCCCGTAGCGGCTGACGGCGCCGTATGTCGTCTTGACGCCCACGACGCCGCACAACGCTGCCGGCTGGCGGATCGATCCACCGGTGTCGCTGCCGAAGCCGAGCGGCGCGAAGCCGGCTGCCACCGCGGCCGCGCTGCCACCGGACGACCCTCCCGGGACGCGGCTGATGTCGTGGGGATTGCGGGTCGGGCCGAACGCCGAGTTCTCGGTGCTCGAGCCCATCGCGAACTCGTCGAGGTTGGTCTTGCCGATCACGACCGCGCCGGCGGCGGTCAGACGCTCGACGACCGTCGCGTCGTACGGCGGACGCCAACCGGCGAGGATCTTCGACGAGCACGTGGTCTCGACGCCGCGGGTGCACATGTTGTCCTTGAGCGCGACGGGCACTCCGGCGAGCGGGCCGGGATCGTCGCCCGCGGCGACCGCGGCATCGATCGCGGCTGCCGCCGTCCTGGCCGCGTCGGCGCCGACGAGGTTGAACGCGTGGATCTCGTGCTCACGCACCTCGATCGCGGCGAGATGCCGTTCGACGACGTCGGACGCGGTGACCGAGCCATCGCGAACGGCATCGGCGATGCCGGCGGCCGTGGTCGGGATGATGCCCACGTTCAACCCTCCAGGCCGACGATCGGAGGCACCCGGAACCGGCCGTCCTCGGCCTGCGGGGCGGCGGCCAGCACCGCGTCACGGTCGAGGACAGGCGCCTCGACGTCGTCGCGCATCACGTTGACGAGCGGGTACGGCTGGGTCATGGGGCTGACGTCGGAGAGGTCGAGCGCGTCGACGTCGGCGAAATGCTCGAGCACGTCGGACAACTGCGTCGTGGTGATCTCGATCTCCTCAGGGGTCAGATCGAGTCGGGCGAGGCGCGACACCTTGGCGACGACATCGGCGGAGATGCGCTCGGACACGTCGTCCGAGGCTAGTTGCGTCACGTTCGAAAGCAGCGCGTCGATACGGCTGCGTTTGGCGCTCGATTCACCCGGATGCGTCGGGCTTCGTATCGTCGGGCACCAGCGAATCGGCCGAGAACGTGCGCTCGCACAGGAACGGTGGACGGGTCTCACCGGAGTGGTAGCGATAGCGCTCGCCGCCGGCCTCGAGCTCGATCAACGTGCCGTCGACTTGGACCTGCAGGTACTCCATCCCGTGTCGTGGGCACCCGAGGCCCTTGTCGGGCCACACGACGAACGCCGCCGATACGACCGTGATCGCCGACGGGTCGACGCTCAGGCGAGCCGCCAGATCGGCGACGGCTTGGTCGATCTGCGGCTGGACGCCGCTGTCGATCTGGCCAGTGGCGCTGTCGTTCGGTTCGGTCACGGTTACCTCGCTCTCGTCGGACGCATCGGTCGTCGGGGTGTCGCTGTCGACGGTCGGCGACGACGGCGCATTCGACGACGTGATCGAGTCGGTTGCCGAAACGGATGTGGAGTCGACGATCAACTCACCAGTCGGGCTCGCGGCGGGCGGCTCGGCGGTGTCGTCGCCGCAGCCGGCGCACAACACAACGACGCCGCACACCAGCGAGGAGGCGACAACCGTGGCGGCCCTGCCTCGCCGCGACCGGCTCCTTGCCACAAGCGCGCACTGTATGCCGGCGGGCGGGCGAGGAGACATCGCGTGCGACCACAGGACCCCGCGATGGCATCGTCGGGGAGGGGCCGCCTCAGCGACCCCTCCCCGACGGCACGGACCGGGTCATCCGGCCCGCCCCGCCCCTTCCCGCCTACTTCTTGGTGACGACGATCGGCGTCGACACCGTGGTGGTACCGGCCACCGTGCTTGCCGTCATCGACGTCGTCAGTGACCGGGGGCCGCGGTCGACGCCGAGGATCGTGAGTGTGTAGGTGAGCGTCTCGCCGGGTGCTCCCGGCGTCGTCGTGATCCGGTAGCTCGACGTCGGTGGACCGACGATCTGGGCGCCGCCGGTACCGGACGGGTTCTCGGCGCCGACCGTCAGCCCGTATCCGGGCGGTGTGGTCTGGCCGAGCGCGCTCGCGGCGTACTCGTACGAGATGTCCTCGGTGCCGTCGATCCCGATCCAGACCTGCATCGCCCTCGCGCCGTCAGGCGTCGTGATGCCCCAGAGACGGACGTCCCACTGGAGGACCAGCCAGGTGCTGACACCGTCGGTCAGGGTCGCAGCCCTGATGCCTTCGGTACCAGTGCCGTCGAGATCGGTCCAGTACGGCGCCAACACGCCGTTGGGCCGAACCGGATCGGGCAGGGTTTGCGGTATGAAGTCGACGTCCGACGCCACGCCACCGCCGACCACCGCATAGCCGTTCGACGTGATCCCGATCCGCGTGTACGTCACACCTCCGTACACGTAGGCGGGCACGTTGAAGTTCACGATGCTCTCGTCGCCGACGGGGACCGGACCGATCCCGAACAATTCGAGGTCGAGATAACCGCCACCCGGTGTGTCGGTGGCTGGAGCGATGGCCGGAGTGGCATCGCGCTCGCCCTCGACGAGCTCAGGTCCGACGCTCGCCGACTTGCCGTTCGGGCTCACCGTTGCGCCAGTCGCCCCTGTGATCCTCAGCCCACTCGATACGGTCGAGAGCAGGTTGACCGTCGCGTCATCGAACGAGTCGTTGAACACCGAGACGGTGCAGGTGGTGCTGCTGGACTGTGGGATCGAGGCCGGGTCGCACGACTGGCTCAGCGTGACGTCACCCTGCTCGTTGAAGAACGCGACCGGCAGGTGCACCGCCGGTTGCGATGAGTTCCGCGAGGTGAAGGTGATCTCGCCGAAGTACTGCCCACTCGGTGCGCTCGACGTGATGGTCACCTCGAACGAACGGCTCTCGCCAGCACGGATGCGACCCTGCTTCGGTGACACCTTGATCGTGGCACCAGCCGGTGCTTCGGTCGTGACGTCGAAGTTGTAGTCCTGACCACTGACGTTGGTCGCCGTGCGGACCAGTGTCACCGTCCCCGGCATCGTCGGGGCGTTGATCGACGGAATGTTGACGTCGAGCGCGGTGATCGGGTTGTTGCCCAGCGTGAGCATCCGCAGCGCCGACTCGTCGAACACGATCGGCGCGTCGCCGGCGTTGTTCAGGTCGACCCGGCCGGCGCCGAAGTCGAACGGGTCGGCCGGCGTGACGAGGTCCTCTTTGACCACGTCGGTGATCGCCGTCGTCATCAGCGCCGACTTGATCGCGCCTGGCGACCAGTCCGGATGAAGTGCCTTCAGCAAGATCGCCGATCCGGCGGCGTGCGGCGACGACATCGAGGTGCCGGCGATGGCCTGGAACAGCTCGCCGGGAGGCCCGCCAGCCACGTCTTCGCGGATGGGCGTGTTGCCAGCCAGGATCTGGGCGCCCGGCGCCGTGATGTCGGGCTTCAGGAACTGGCCACCCGGGCCACGCGACGAGAACGCCGTGATGACGTCGCCCTGGCCCTCACCCTTCACACCTTCGGTGAACGAGCCCGTCGCACCGGGGTGGGCGGTAAGGAAGGCCAAGAAGTCGGTGCCGTCGTAGAGGTGCACGGTGGGGATGAAGTGGTTGTCGGTGAGCGCCTCGGCCAACGGGACGTTGTACAGGATCATGCCGACCGCGCCGCCCTGCATCACGTTGAAGCCCTTCAAGACGCGTCCAGGACCGCGGAGACAGGCGACCAGCATTCCGGTCGCAGACCCCGCTGGGAGCGGTTGCGTGCAAAGCGCACCTCCGGTGTTGCCGGGGATGTTCTGGGCGAGGACGATCGGGGTCGATGTCGGGACACCGGGTGTGATCGTTGCGCCCTCGAACGTCGCCGTGTCGACACCGTCGGTGACGGTGAGCGTCGACTGGAACGCCCGAGTCTGGGTCGAGGCGGCGACGGTAAGCGTCCATGGACCGTGGTGGTCCGTCGTGTCCGGGCCGGGCCCGGCGTTGCCCGCCGACGCGGCGACCAGGATGCCGGCCTCGTAGGCGTCGAGGAACGCCAACTCGACGACGTCGGAGAACGGATTGGCGCCGCCGCTGATCGAGAAGTTGATCACGTCGACGCCGTCGAGGATCGCCTGGGCGACCGCGGCGGCGGAGTCGGACGGGAAGCAGCCCTCGAGACCGCACACCTTGTACTCGATGACCCATGCGCCCGGCGCCACGCCGCTGATCGGTCCGCGCTCGATGCCGAAGATCGGTGCCGAGTCGACGATCGAGCCGGCCGCCGTGCTGGTGGTGTGCGTGCCGTGCCCGTTGCTGTCGCGGGCCGAGTCGGGGAAGATCTCGCCGCCGAAGACGACATTGTACGTGTCGAGGAACGGCTGGCCGCCGATCAGCTTGTTGTTGCACGCGAACACGTCAGTGGCTGGTGTCAGCGGGTTGTCGCCGAAGTCGCATACCCGCGGCGTGCCGTCAGCCTTCGGTGGTGGAGCGCCGAGGCCGGCGTTGTTCTCGAACGACGGGTGCTCTGGCCACACGCCGCTGTCGAGGTCACCGAAGATCACGCCCTGACCGGCGAGCGCCTGCCCACCGGTCTGGTCCCAGATCGTCGGCGCGCCGATGAACTCGGTGCTCGAGTCGGTCTGCAACTGCTCGGGCTCGTCGGACTGCACGGCCGCCACGTCGGTCAGTTCCAACAGCTGGCCGACCTTGTTGGCCGGCAGTGAGACGGCGACGCCGCCGTAGACGCGCTGGAGGCTGTCGCCGGCCGTGGCCGACGGGATCGCCGCCGCCAGCTCGGCGCGGAACGCCTCGTCGATACCGGATGTGTAGTCCTCGTAGACCTGCTCGGCCGCGGTGTCGCCCGTGAGGTCGACACCGGTCACGCTCGGGCTGGTCGCCGGGAGGCCGGCGATGTCGCCGGCGTAACTGGCAGTCGCGTCGTAGTCGAGTTTGACGACGACGTTCACCAGCGTGGCGTCGCTGCGGCCGAGCAGCGATGCGTCGGACTGGGCCAGCCGGCCGGTCACCGACTTGGCAGCCGACTCGGTCGTGTCTGGGCTCAGGCTGCCGGCCGAGAAGTCATCCGGATCACCTCCGTCGCCACTCACACTCGATGATGTCGCGAGTGTCGCTGTGGCCACGACGAGAGCGGCCAAGACGATAGTTCCGCGCTTTGCTGTCCGACCCACGGCGGACCTCCTTACTGACAACGGCTGTTCCCGTCAGCCGGATCGCAAGACCGTAGCGCACGCGCGAGGGCCCCTGGAACAAACTCTTCCTCGCGGCCAGTCGCGCGGAACGGATGATCCTCGAAACGGGTCCGCCGGACGGCGTGCCCGTCTCGCGCGATCGTCAGAAACCGGTCTGGCAATACGGCTCCGGCGCCATCGCGAACAGCGCGTCGGCGCGACGCAGCACGTCGGCGTCGCGGGCCGTCATCCGCCGACCGGTCACCAGCGTCGAGGGCCGCACGCCACCAAGGAGCAGCGCCGACAGCGAGGCGTGATCCGTCCGCAGATCGGCGCGGGTGCGCACTCGTCGGCATCCACCACCACCGATGCGCCAACGGACGCCGTCGGCCTCGACCACGATGTCGTCGTCGGTGCCGTACGTCCGCGCCTCGAAGCAGCGTTTGATGTCGCGGAGGTTGAGCCACAGTCCGTCGTTCACCACCGTGGTCCGCAACGCGCGACGGTCGGTGAGCAGGTACGGCAGCGGGTCGTCGAGCGGCACCACGAGCGAGCGGATCGGACCTGTGAGATCGAGCGACAGCAACGTGTGCCACAGCGCGGCGTGCGCCTCCGGTGTCGCGGCCGCCATGTCGTGGAGCCACACCTCGTGCGCCGCGTGCCCCATGTTCCACTGCGGCTCGGTCTTCCACACCGCGAAGCCGTCGTCGTGCACTGCACACACCGCGGCGTCGCCGACCTCGGTGAGCAACATCCGCATCCACACCTCGTTGCGGTCGATCTCGCCGGGGCGGACCCTCCGGGCCCGATCCCAGCGCGGCAAGAACAGCGCCACGGCCTCGTCAGGATGGACGAGCCGAACGGCGCCCGAAGGCGGTCGATACTCGGGTCGTAGCTGGGCGCGCCGGCGATCGATCTCGATCCCCCGTCGCAGCGACGCGACCCCGTAGCGGAAGCGCTCGTAGATCCCGCCCTCGCTCGCACCGAGTGCCGCGAGCGGCTCGTCGCGTGCGTCGATGTCGTCGTGGATCGCCTGGATCAGCGCGCGGAGCACACCCTGGCGCCGATGGGTGACGGCGCACGACACCCAGGTGACGCCGCCGGTCGACAGGGTTCCACCGCCGGGAACCGTCATCTCGAGCCCGAACGATCCCGCCGTGCCGACAACGTCGTCACCATCGAGGGCGATGCGAAAGCGGTCGAGCTCGATCGTCGGACGCGTGCGCTCGATCTCCTCGGGCTTCCAATGCGATCCGAACGCGGTCCCGTCGGTGCGGTACATCGCGAGCACGTCGGACTCGGCGGGCGGACGGATGCGGACGGCCATGCGAAGAGTGTTGCCGACGGGCTCGCCCGCCATCCCGAAACGTTTCTGGGCGGCCGATCCTTTCGGCAGTCGCAACGAACAGCAGCCCAAATGAGCGTCCCGCCCGGCATGATGCTGGGGTGGGTGACTACATCGACATCCTTGGTCATCCGACGTGGGTCGAGATCGCGGGCCAGCAGAGCGACGGTGCCGAGACGGTTGTGCTGCTGCACGGCGGCCTCTCGAACAGCGACGCGCTGCTCGACACGATCGGCGGATTCCTCGCCGACACGTATCGGGTGGTTGCGTTCGACCGCCGCGGGCACGGCCGCACCGGCGACTCGGAGGCTTCGTTCCACTACGACGACATGGCGAGGGAGACGGTTGGCGTGTTGGAACACGTCGTCGGTGGCCCCGCGCATTTGATCGGCTGGAGCGACGGCGGCATCATCGCCATGCTCGTCGCCCTGAGCCATCCGGATCTCGCCCGCCGGTTGGTCTTGATCGGCGCCAACTTCCACTTCGACGGCACGCGGCCGATGGACATCCCACCCGACTCACCGATCATCGAGATGATGCACACGTCGTATGCGGAGCGGTCGCCTGACGGCGCCGACCACTTCGGTGACGTTGCACAGAAGACGTTCGCGATGTTCGCCAGCGAGCCGACGATGACGACCGCGGATCTGGCACGGATCCAGGCGCCGTCGCTCGTGGTCGTTGGCGACGACGACGTGATCGAGCTCAGCCATACGTGCGCGCTGTACGAGTCGCTCCCCGCCGGTCAACTGGCGGTGATCCCCGCCGCGTCCCACGCCGTCCCGATGGAAAAACCAGCCGAGCTCAGCCGGATCATCCGCGACTTCCTCACCGGTGACGCTGCGCCGCAGACGCTCATGTCGGTCCGCCGATCCGCGCGCACCGGGTAGGTCAGTCGGCGGCGGTGAGGTGGATCAGCGTCGCTGACTCGGGATGCATGACCGGTGGACGCACGCCGTGGGCGGCGAGCTGGCGTCCGGTCAGCACCGGAGTCGATGCGATCCAATCCGGCTGCGAGCGGGCCGGGCCGCGACCGGCGCCGGGCAACTCGACACGCGCCACGCGGTAGCGGCGGTCCGGCTCGAGGCCGGGGAGGCGCAGGAGCGGCGGGGTGTGGCTGAGCGCCGATGCCAAGACGGCAAAGCTGATCAGCGCCCCGGACCGATCGCTCGCGTACACGCCATGCGCCATGTACGGCTCCTCGACGTCGAAGCGCACCGTGTCGCCGTTGTGCAGGAGCGAGCGGAACCGTTTGTGCAATTCGATCACCTCGCGCAGGCGGGCGGTCTCGACGTGGTCGAGCTCGAGCACGTTCCACTCGACGCCGAGATGACCGAACATCGCGGTGGCGGCGCGAAACGCGAGCGTGTGCGTCCGGCCAGTCGTGTGCGACGTCGGCGGCCCGATGTGGGCACCCATCAACTCGGGCGCGATCAACATCGACGCGCCACGCTGGATCGTCTGGCGCTCGAGCGCGTCGTTGCAGTCGCTCGTCCAGACGCGAACGGTCCGCCGCAGGATCTCGTGATCGATCCTGGCCCCGCCCGACGAGCAGCTCTCGATCTCGACGTCGGGATGAGCGACAACGAGCTCATCGAGGAGTCGGTACAGCGCGAGCGTCTGGCCGTGCGTACCGGCCGCACCGTCGGTCCCTGACCCCTGGATGTGATCGCGGTTCATGTCCCACTTCACGAACGCGATGTCGTGGTCACTCAGCAACGCGTCGAGGCGCTCGTACACGTACGAGTACGCGTCGGGATTGGCGAGATCGAGCACGAGCTGGTTGCGGGCGAGCACCGGCTCGTATCCCTCGGTCGTCAGGGCCCACTCGGGGTGGGCGCGGTACAGATCGCTGTCGGGGTTCACCATCTCGGGTTCGACCCAGATGCCGAACTCCATCCCGAGCGACCGGACGTGGCTGATGAGCGGCGCCAACCCATCGGGATACATCTCCGACGAGACCCACCAATCACCGAGACCCTTCGAGTCGTCGCGACGCGAACCGAACCAACCGTCGTCGAGCACGAACCGTTCGATCCCGACTTCGGCCGCAGCCGTCGCGAGCTCGCGCAAACGCTCGGTGTCGTGGTCGAAGTACACGGCTTCCCACGTGTTGAGCAGCACCGGACGCGGTGTGGTCGGATGCCCCGACCGCGCGCGAAGGTGGCGGTGGAAGCCCCACGTGGCCGGCGTCAGTCCATCGCTGGAATGGACGGCGACGACCTCCGGGGTCGAGTACGACGCGCCGGGTTCGAGCGCGATCTCGCCGGGGTGGAAGAGCTCGCCGAGCTGGACGATCCGCCGGCCGTCGGGCAGTCGCTCGGCGCCCGATTCGTGGTTGCCGCTCCAGGCGAGGTGGACACCCCAGACCTCGCCCTGCCACTCGCCGAAACCGGAGGTGCCGGCGAACAACAGCGATGGATGCTCGTGCGACGTGCGACCCCGCCAGTTCTCGGCGATCACCGCGCCGCTCGGCCACGGCCGCCGATGCGGCTGGAACTCGCGGGCGTGTCGACCGTGGAACGTCAGCAGGTCGCTGGCGTCGTCGGGCAGCGGGAGCGTGACCCCCAAACCGTCGAGCATGTACCGATCGTCGCCCTCGTTCGTGATCACCACCCGCACCACCAGCGCGTGGCCGAGCTCGAACGTGGTGGTGAGCCGCAGCCGGGCGATCGGATCGACCGCGTCGACGACGAGGCGGTCGGCGCCGGACTCGTGACCCGCCGGCTGGAAACGGGGCGACCATGCCCGGCCGCGCGACCGGTGGCCGCGCAGACCGGCCCGGCCCGGGAACCCCGAGCCGTGCTCGGGCACGACCGCGATCGGGGCGACGCCGTCGGGCGAGCCCTGCACGAGCGGGCGGTCGAGGGCGCTCGCCAGCGACACCAGACCGCCCGCGTCGATGCCCGTGTCGATGTTCTCGCCGAGCGGCGCGCCCCAGTGCGCGATGACGGGCGCGCCCGTGTCGACGTCGACCACGAGGTCGGTACCGGCCCCACGAAGGTGGATCATCGGCACAGAGTCACGACCGGACCCGTCGACCGGCCATCAACGCGGGCACGAAGCATGAGTCAGCCCTTGTTGGCGCCGAGCGTGAGCCCGCCGACGAAGTGCTTCTGGAGCACCAGGTACACGATGAGCGTCGGCAGGGCGATCATGATCGACGCCGCCGCGATCAGGTTGTACTCCTGGGCGTACTGCCCGTTCAGCACCGCGATCGACGACGTGATCGGCCGTTCGTCACCCTGGTTCAGCAGCACCGCGCCCCAGAAGAAGTCGTTGTACAACCACGTGAACTCGAGCGTGCCGAGCGCCGCCAGTGCCGGCCGCGTGAGCGGGAGCACGACCTCGAAGAACTGGCGCGGCACCGAGGCACCGTCGATCGCGGCGGCCTCGCTGAGCTCCTTGGGGATCGTCTTCATGTAGTTCGACAGCACGAACGTGCAGAACCCGGTCTGGAACGCGACATGGATCAGGATCACCGCGATCTTCGTGCCGAGCAGGCTTCCGGTGTTGGTGTCGCTCAGCACGTCGGGCAACGGAACCCACTTGTAGATGCGGAACAGGGGCTGGAAGATCACCTGCACCGGCATCAGGTTGCCGCTGGTGAACAGCACGAGGAAGAACACGTTGAAGCGCCAGCTGAAGCGGGTGCAGGCGAACGCGACCATGCTCGACAGGAACAGGATGAGGAACAGGGCCGGGACAACGATGAACGCGGTCTTGAAGAAATGGCTGCGGATCTCACCCACGTTCCACGCGGTGCGGTAGTTGTCGAGGGTCAGGCTTTCGGGCATCGAGAACACGCCGTTGATGGCGGTGTCGGACTCGAAGAACCGGAACGATGCGTAGATCGCGGCGCCGATCGGGATCAACCACCCGATGGCGACGACGATGAGGAACGTGTGCAGCAGGATCCGTCCGCCCCGCGAGTAACTCACGCCGCGCTTGCCGACGATCATCAGCCGATTGTCGGCCGCGAGGACCTCCGGGGTCACGACCTCCGGAGCCACGACGTCTGGAGTGACGACCTCGGTCACGACCCCTCCGTCACGATCTCGACTCCCTGAAGTTGTTGTAGACGAACCAGATG
>DATMDV010000392.1:0-6992 GCA_035557475.1 Ilumatobacteraceae bacterium | reverse complement strand
CCCGAATACCGCCGGGCCGGATCGAGTCACCCATGCGCCGGGATCGTACGCTTGGGCCATGAGCGCTCAGCACGTGGACGTCACCCGTGACGGCGACGTCGTCACGGTCACCCTCAATTGGCCGGAGAAGCGAAACGCCCTCGCCGCCGACGTGATGCGCGAGCTCACCGAGGCGCTGCGGGAAGTCGGCAAGAGCGATGCAACCGGCGTGATCCTTGCTGCCAACGGGCCGGTCTTCTCGGCGGGTCACGACTTCGGCGACATGAAGGACGCCTCGCTCGACGACGCCCGGGAGCTGCTCGACGTGTGCACGGCGATGATGAACACGATCCAGGAGATCCCCCAGCCGGTGGTCGCCAAGGTCCATGCGCTCGCCACTGCCGCCGGCTGCCAGCTCGTCGCCTCGTGCGACCTGGCGATCGCCGCCGAGAGCGCCGGGTTCGCGATCCCGGGCGGCAAGGGCGGGGTGTTCTGCCACACACCGCTCGTGGCCGTCGCTCGCAATCTCGGTCGCAAGCGGGCCTTGGAGATGGCGCTGACGGGCGACGTGATCTCGGCGGCGAAGGCGGCCGAGTGGGGGCTGATCAACCGGGCCGTGCCCGACGACGAGCTCGATGCGGCGGTCGCCGACCTCATCCGCCGCGCGACGCGGGGGAGCGTGTTGTCGAAGGCGCTCGGCAAGCGCGGCTTCTACGCCCAGATCGACCTCCCGCAGGAGGAGGCGTACGCGTACGCGATCGAGCTGATGGCATCGACCGTCGTGACTCCGGACGGTCAGGAAGGCATCAACTCGTTCCTCGAGAAGCGCAAGCCGAACTTCACGCAGCGAGCGCAGCCTGACGCAGACGGAGCGTGACCCGATCGCGGCGGTTGCGGATCGTGCGCGCCGTCACCTGGAGGTCGCGGGCGACCTGACCGGGTGAACCCGTCCGCAGCAGGTGCCGGACGAGTTCGAGGTCGGTGTTCGGGACGCCAGCGGCGCGGGCGTCGGCGAGCACAGCGGCGAGCTCCTCGCACGCCGAGACCCGCCGTTCGTCGGGCATCCCCGTCACCCGCGCCGGGTCGAACGTCACCTCGCTCGTCGACTTGCGCCGCCCCGGCCGGCAGAAGCAGGCGTGGTCGGCCTGCCCGATCAGTGCCGCCGCGATGCAGGCCGGCCGGCGATCGGGCGCAAACGTGCGGATCGCGATCCACGCCGCGGCGACGAGGTGCTCGAGCATGTCGTCGCCGAGGCGCGACTGACGGCGGCGCACGAGCGCCAGCAGGCCGGGCAGCACCCGCTGGAGCACGATGCGGGCCGCGAGCTCGTCGTCAGCGGCGCGGATGGCCAGCCGCCGGAGCACCATTTCGGTCTCGTCGGTAGCCACGGTTCGGAACCCGGCCAGCGCCAACAGGGCGTCGAGATCGTCGAATTCGCAATCGGTCACGGCCCACCGGCGGGCGCGGTCGACGATTGCCGGCCGGGTGCGCAGGCGGTCCCACTCACGCTGGAGCTGGGCCGAGACGCCGGATCCGCTCACTCGGGGTCTGCTCGGTGGGGACCCCATGTCGTATCGCGTCGGTGGCGTCGGTGGCGTCGGTGGCAGTCGAGTCATGCGCCGATGGTGCGCGACGGCGTTCACAGCACGTCTCACAGCTGGTGGACCTTTCCGAAATCTGGTGGCCACCGACCCACAGGTCGACGTGGATCTCGGTCGACCCGCGCGCCTCGTGGTGGCCGGTCCGGACGGGCTCGCCGTCGAGCTGTGGCCGGATCCGGGCTCGACCACGGTCGGCGAGCTCGCCCGTGCCGTCGGCCTCGACCCCGCCGCGGGCGTGTCGATCGACGGTGTCGATGTCGATCCGGCGACGGTGCTCGATCGGACGCGCGTCCGCACCGGGAGCTCCGTCGACGCGACGTCCGGCCGACCTCGCGCCGACGAAGCCCACCCGGCTGCGCTGGTGACGGTCGTCCAGGTCGCCGGTCCCGCCGTCGAACCGCCCGTCGGCCTCGGCCCCGGCCGGCATCTGGTCGGGCGCGCCGCCGGCGCTGCAGTCCGTCTCGCTGACCAACACGTCGAGCCGCATCACGCGGTGCTCGACGTCGCGTCCGATGGTGCGGTGTCGCTCCTCCAGCTGGCCGGACGGGTGCCCGTCATCGTCGGTGGCGTCCCGGTCGAGGGGGCAACCGGTGTGCCGCCCCACGTGACGGTCGAGATGGGTGCGAGCCGGCTGCTCGTGGACGTTCGACCGGCCGCGGCCGATGGCGTGGCGACCGGCGGGTCGGCGGACGATCGTTGGCGGCGTTCGGTGTTGCGCGGGCCCCGTCGCAGCGCGGCCGAGCCCGTCGCGCCGATCGTGCCACCGTCCCCGCCGACCGAGTCGGTGGTCGGCGGGTGGGGCGTGACCGGCGCCGTCGTGAGCCTCGTCGGCTCGGTGGCGATCGCCGCCGTCCTGCGCCAACCGGTGTTCGCGCTGCTCGGCGCCGTCGGTGCGGTCGCCTCGCTCGCGGCAGCCGGCACCGGGCGGGCGCGTGACGCACGCGGTCGCCGCCGTCGCCGCCGTCGCGACGCCGAGGCGTGCGGTGCCTTCGCGATCGCACTGGCGGCGAGCGCGGCCAGGTTGCGCCACCGGGCCATCGCCGAAGCAATCGAGCGGCTGCTCCTCCTCGGCGCTCCCGAGCGCCCGGATCTCTGGTCGCGGCGACCTGCCCACGGAGACGCGTTCCGCGTGCTCGTCGGTTGGGGTTCGGCCGGCTGTGCGATTCCGCTCAGCGTCGACATCGACACGCTCCGTCTGGACCTGCGCCCGTTCGTCGACGCCACGTCGGTGCTGAGCGATGTGCCGATCGACATCGACCTGGCGTCCGATGCTGGCACGGCGATCGCCATCGTCGGCGATGATGCGCCGGCCGTCGCCCGGTCATTCATCATCCAGCTGGCGGTCCAGTGCGGCCCTGCCGACTGGCGGCTCGTCGTGGTCACCGACGACATCTGGCGCCATCGCTGGGCCGAGTGGCTCCCGCACGCGGCGATCGGTGCGAGCGCGACGGCCGTGCTCGAGCTTGACGATGCTCGCGTGCTGACCGAGGCACTCGAGCGCGTCGCCGACGATGCCCGCCGCGTCGTCGTCCTCACCGACGTGCCGGAAACGCTGGCGACACGTACGAGCCCGCTGCGCCGGTTCCTCGCGGGCGAGCGTTCGGTCACGACGATCGTGACCATCGACCGCGGTGACGCGGTGCCGGCGTTCTGTCGTTCGGTGCTCGAGGTCGGCACACGCTCCCGCGCCCGCTGGAGTCATCCCGCCGGTGGTTCGGTCGGCTGCGACCGGCTCCACGTCACCGGACTCGCGGCGGACGCGGCGTATTCGATCGCCCGGTGTCTCGCCGGGTTCTCCGATCCCGAGGATCCCTCCGGCGCCGGGACCGAGCTCACCACCGAGGTCCGGATCTCAGAACTGCCGGGTGTGCCGAACACTGCCACCGCGATCGCCGCGTCATGGCGATCGGGCGGTGACGATCCCGCCCCGGCGGCGCCGATCGGTGTCTCGCTCGATGGCGTCGTCGAGATCGACCTCGTCCGTGACGGTCCGCACGCGCTGATCGCGGGGACGACCGGCGCCGGCAAGAGCGAGGTGCTGCGGACGCTCGTCGTCGCTATCGCCGCGCGTGTCGGTCCGGACCACATCACGTTCGTGCTCGTCGACTACAAGGGTGGCGCCACGTTCGACGCCTGCGCCGACCTCCCCCACACCGTGGGGCTCGTCACCGACCTCGACGACGGGCTCGCCGCCCGCGCGTTGGTCAGCCTCGAAGCCGAAGTGCATCGACGCGAGCGGCTGCTACGCCAGTCCGGCGCCACCGACCTCGCCGGACATCGGGCGATCGTCGGCGCACCTCCGCTCCCTCGCCTCATCGTCGTCATCGACGAGTTCGCCGCCCTCGCGGTCGACCTCCCCGACTTCATCCCGGCCTTGGTCGGCGTCGCCCAGCGCGGCCGGAGTCTCGGCGTCCACCTCGTGCTCGCGACGCAACGGCCCGCCGGGGTGGTCGACGATCACATCCGGGCCAACACCAACCTGCGGCTCGCGTTGCGGCTGCACGACCGCGCCGACGCGCTCGACGTGGTCGGAGACCCCGCTCCGGCTGCGTTGCCGCGCGGTGTGCCGGGCCGGGCCGTGATGCGCCTCGGTCCGAGCGACCTCGTCGAGTTCCAGATCGCGCGGTGCACCACTCCGCTCGACCACGGCGAAGGAGAGCGAACCGAGCTCGAACTGCTCGTCGGCGAGATCCGCCGGGCGATGGCCATCGCCGGCACGGCGGCTCCCCACCGGCCATGGCTCCCGCCGCTGCCCGCCGAGCTTCACGACGTCGACGAGCACGGTGCGGTCGGTGTGGTCGACGAACCTGCGCTCCAGCGGCGCACACCGCTGCGATGGGATCGGTCGCGCGGCAACCTCGCCCTGTTCGGTGCGATGGGTTCGGGCACCACGACCACGCTGCGGATGATCGTGACGGCGGCGACCAGTGTCGACCCGCCCAGCCGTCTCCACGTGTACGTCGTCGACACCACGGGTGACGCGTCGCTCGACGCGCTCGCGGGAGCGCATTGCGCCGATGTGATCCGGCTGCACGAGGTCGAGCGCGTCGACCGGCTCGTGCGGCGCCTCGCCGCCGAGCTCGACCGGCGACGTGCCGAGTCGGCCGCCGATCGTGGACCCGACATCGTCGTGGCGATCGACGGACTGACCGCGTTGCGCGAGTCCCTCGAACACGTCGAACGTGGAGCGTCGTCGGCGGAGTTCGACCGCGTGCTCGCCGATGGACCGGCGGTGGGCATCGCCACCGTTGCCGTCCTCGACGCCGGACGTGGCGGTGGCACCGTGCTGGCACGGTTCGCCCAACGCTGGGTGTTCCACCTCGACGACCCGAGTGGCGCACCGGCGCTCGGCGTGGCGACGCGCAGGGTGCCGCGGGCGATCCCCGGCCGCTTGATCGTCGCCGCCTCCGGGCTCGAGGCACAGGTCGCGCTCCTCGAACGCGATCCACTCGTCGGAGACGGTGGACCGGTCGCGGTCGAGACGCTCCCGCGGTTCGTGCCGGCGCACGCGCTGCGACGAACGCACGCGAGCATCGGAACGGTCGTCGCGCTGCCGGTCGGGCTCGACTTCGCCGCACTGTCGACGGCGGTTCTGCACGTGCCGACCGGTGAGCACGCGCTGATCGTGGGACCGGCGCGTTCAGGTCGGAGCTGGGCCCTGATCAGGTTGATCGAGGCCTGGCGTGAGCTGCATCCCGGCGCGCCCGTCAGCGTGATCTGCCCGACGCGCAGCTCACCGCTGGTCGATCGGTACGGCGCGGCCGAGGCGCTCGACGGTGCATCCGATGGGAGCCGGCTGATCGCGGTCGACGACTGCGAACGGTTCGACGATCCCGACGGCCGTTTGTCCGCCCACCTCGCCCGGACCGCGGGTGTGACGACCGTGTTCGCTGCCGGTCGGGCCGACTCGATACGTGTCGCGTACGGGCATTGGACGGCGGTGTGCCGTCGCAGCCGGCTCGGGCTGGTGATGGCTGCGGGAGGCGAGCTCGACGGCGACCTGCTCGGTGCCGTCCTCCCGCGCCGCACCCCGATTCCGGCCCGGCCCGGGCTCGCCTGGCTCGTCGACGGAGGCGGCCAGTCACTCGTCCAGCTGGCGCTCGACGAACCGATCTCATGAAGTTTCGGCGCCCTCAGGACGCCGAAACTTCATGAGTTGGGGTTGGTGGTGTGACGGGGCGTTCGTCGCTGAGGACGTAGCGGGGGCCGGTGCCGAGCTCGGCGGCGATGTCGTCGGGGTTCCAGATCGCGCACGTCTCGAGCGACAGGCACCCGCAGCCGATGCAGCCGTCGAGGTTCTCGCGCAGGCGCTGCAGCGTGGCGATCTGCTCGTCGAGGCGCGGGCCCCAGCTGGCCGCCAGGTCGGCCCAGTCGTGACGGTTCGGCGTGCGCCGCTCCGGCAGCAGCTCGAGCGCCGACTTGATCTCGGCGAGCGTGAGCCCGACCTTCTGGGCGACGCGGATGAAGCTGACCCGGCGCAGCACGTCAGCGTGGTAGCGGCGGTGGTTCGAATCCGCGCGGTCCGAGGAGATCAACCCGTGCTCCTCGTAGAACCGCAACGCTGACGTGGCGACCCCCGATCGGGTCGCGACCTCTCCGATCGACAAGCGCTTGACTTCAACCATTGTTGAAGTCTTACCGTGTGCTCCGTGACGACCGAAGTTGGACATCTGGACACCATCGCCGTCGGCGCCATGAAGATGGTGCGCGTCGACGGCCACCGGCTCTGCCTCGTACGCACCAGCGAGGGCGTGTTCGCGATCGACAACGCCTGCCCGCACGAGGGCTACGGCCTCACCCAGGGCGACCTCGACGGCGACCTGCTCACGTGCGCCTGGCACAACTGGAAGTTCCGCGTGTCGGACGGAACGTGCGTGCTCGGCGAGGAGAACGTGCGCACCCACGAGGCGACCGTGGCCGAGGACGGCGCGATCAGCGTGACGGTCAGACGCCCCGACCCGGCGGTGCTGCGCCCGCAGCTGATCGACAGCATGCGGCGCGGGATCCAGAACGACTACATCGGCCAGGTGTCACGCGATGTCGTGCGGCTGCTGCAGAACAGTGCCAATCCCGGGGAACTGATCTGGGAGGCGGTCGCCTACGGCGCGCCGCGGGCCGAGTTCGGATGGGGGCACGCGATCGCGTCGGCGACCGACTGCTTGTCGATGCTGCACCTGTACGACGGCGACCAGCGGGCCTTGCCGATCGTGCAGGGCATCGCCGGCATCGCCGAACAGGAGCGCGGCCGGCCGGTGAACCCGCTGCCGCGCCCGAGTGCCCCGAACGGTGACGACCCGGCCGCCGAGTTCCGTGGTCATGTCGAGGCCGAGCGTGTCGAACCGGCGCAGTCGGTGCTGCTCGGCGCGATCGAGGCGGGATGGGAGGCCGACCGGATCCGCCCGTGGTTCACCG
>DATMDV010000391.1:0-10590 GCA_035557475.1 Ilumatobacteraceae bacterium | reverse complement strand
GATCACCTCGTGCTGCAACGAGTTGTACCACGCGCCCAACACGGCGAACCCGGCGACTACGACGACGGTGGGGAGCTGGTCGTGCCAGCGAAGCAGCGCCGCGAACCCGGCCGCGATCGTGCACCACACGGCGACCGTCGGCCACTCGACCCTGGTAGGGAGCACAATTCCACTTGTAACAAGAGATTCGCAGTCGTGTGTGTCGTATTTACGCACCATTGAGGTGTATACGCTTCATACGATGGATATACGCACGGCGCGCCTGTCAATCTTCCGCGATCGCCTCGACGAGGCGGTGCGGCGCACCGGACTCAGCCGCAGCGCGTTCGCAGCCAATGCCGGCGTCGACCGCACCACGTTGACGCAGTTGCTCTCGCCAACCAACACCCGGCTACCTCGTCTCGACACGATCGCGGCGCTGGCGGCGGAGCACGAGTTGTCGACCGACTGGCTGATCGGTCTCAGCAACGTCGGGCCGGTCGAGGCCGCGATCATCGAGCACACGTCGTTCGAGGCGCCCGGTCCCACGCCGGTCGACGAGCGCCTCCTCGGCTGGCTGACCGAGGCGGCGGGATACAAGATCCGCTACGTGCCGGCGACGCTGCCGGACCTCTTGAAGACCGATGCGGTCATCCGATACGAGCGGGCAGGGGCGCATGGACCCAACGCGGCGCAGACGATCGAGACGAGCGCGGCGCGCCTCACGTGGGCCCGCATCCCCGACACCGAGATGGAGTGCTGCTCGTCGGTGCAGGGGATCACCGGCTTCGCGCGGGGCGAGGGGATCTGGAACCGCCTGAGCGTCGCGTCGCGGCGCGAACAGCTCGAGCAGATGATCGAGTTGGCCGACGAGCTCTACCCGACGTTCCGGTGGTTCCTCTACGACGGGATGCGGCGCTACGCCCCGCCCGTGACGGTGTTCGGGCCCCAGCGAGCGGCGCTCTACCTCGGTCAGCTGTACCTCGTGTTGACGTCAGCCGAGCACGTGCGGACGCTCATCCAAAACCTCGACGGGCTCATCAAGGTGGCAACGGTCGAGCCACCGAAGATGCCGTCCTATCTCGCCCGCCTCCGCCGCGACCTCGACCGCTGACCCAAACCGGAACTGTCTGCTCCAGATTGCCCGTGGCTTCATCTGAAGCAGACAGTTGAGGTCATGAAAACGTGGCGGTCGGGCTGGCGGTGGCGGTGAGGGTCGGCTCATCGAGGGTGCAGCCGAGACCGGGATGATCGCCGAGAATGATCCAGCCCTCGTCGTCGATCTCGATCGACTCGGTGAGCAAGAAGTCGCGGCGGGCGGTCGTCCAATCCGGCGGGTCGAATGGAAACTCGAGGAACGGCGCACCGACGGTGCCGGCCGTGAGGTGGGCGTTGGCGAGCAGTCCGATCCCGTTGCCCCACGTGTGGGGCGAGAACGTCTTGCCGGCGGCGGCGATGTCGTTGGCGAGCCGGCGCAGTCCCGTGAGTCCTTGCGTGCAGACGCAGTCGGGCTGGAACACGTCGAGACAATCGCGTTCGAGCAGCTCCCGGAACTCGTACGGCTCACGGGTGAGCTCGCCGCCCGCGATCCGGATGTCGACCCGACGCCGCAGTTCCGCGTGCCCGGCGTAGTCGCCGCGGTGCAGCGGCTCCTCCATCCAGTAGACGTGCTCGGCGACGAGGTGGCCCGCGACCTCGGTGGCGCGCTCGACGTCCCACGCCGGCTCGGTGTCCCATGGCATCCGCCAGCCCTGGTTGCAGTCGACCATCAGCTCGAGCGAGTCGCCGAGCGCATCGCGGATCGCGCGGACCACCGCCAGGTCGGCTGCGATGTCGGGGCGGCCGAAGCGGACCTTCAAGGCGGGGAAGCCCATCGCCGCCACGGTCCGCGCGAGCTCGACCATCTCGGGGATCGACCGATGGACGCCGGACGAGGCGTAGGCCCGGATGCGCGACGAGTGCCCGCCCATCAGTGACCACACCGGCTGGTCGTGGATGTGGCCGGCGAGGTCCCACAACGCGACGTCGAGCGGCCACGGTCGACCGGCGTGGAACTCGATGTTGGCGAGCACCGCCGCGTGGCGATCGAGGTCGAGGGGGTCCTCGCCGATGAAGTGGCGCTCGTAGTCGGCGAAGCCGTACATGGCGTCGCCGGACCCGACGCCGACGTGGCCGGCGTCGTCGTGGATCCGCACGATCGTGGCCGGGAAGCGGGTGCGCGGTCGCGTGTCCCACGCAGCCGGGAACGGTGGATCGAGCGGGAGCTGATGGTGGCTGATCTCGATGCGCGTGATGACGCTCACGGTCGGGCAGCTCTCAGGTCGTTCCAGACGGCGATGGTTCGCTCGGCCAGGCGGTGCCGCTCGTGGTCGTCGGCCACCCGACAGTTGTTGCGGTACATCGGGAGGTTCTCCTCGGCGATCATGGACGCGGCGATCTCGTCGGGCTCGAGCTCGAGCTCGGGAAGCCGGCGGATGGCATTCGACAACCCGACGGCCGCGACGAGCTCGCCGAGCAGATCCGGCAGCTCGCCGACCGGACGGCCGAGCGCCGCCGCGGCGGTTGCGTACGCCTCCGGTGCGCCGGCGACGTTCCAGTCGAGCGCGGCGGCCAACCCGATCGCCACTGCGACTCCGTGCGGAACGTGCGCGAGCGTTCCCAGGGCGTGTCCGATCGAGTGCGCCACGCCGGTTCCGCCGCCGTCGATGGCGAGGCCGGCGAGCAGCGCCGCTTCCTGCATCGCTTGGCGCGCTTCGAGACTGTCAGGCTCGGCGACGGCGATCGGGAGGTGGTCGACGACGAGTCGCAGGGCATGCAGTGCGGAAGCGGTGACGAGCGCCGTCGAGCGCCGTCCGCTCACGGCCTCGAGGGCGTGGACGAACGCGTCGAGCCCGGTCGCCGCCGTGACATGGGTCGGCATCGTCACCGTCGAGGTCGGATCGAGCACGACGAGGTCGGGCAGCAATTCGTCGCCCCACGTCCACACCTTGCGCCCGACGCGATCGGTCACGATGCATGTGCGGGTGACTTCGGCGCCCGTGCCGGCGGTCGTCGGGATCGCGATCATCAGACGATGGCCTGGCAACGGGTTGGCGCCGAGCGCGTAGTGCTCGACCCCCATCGCGGCCGTGGCGACGACCGCCGCCTGCTTCGCGGTGTCGAGCGCACTGCCGCCGCCGACGCCGATCACGAGCGCCCCCGGCGTCGAGCGCACGAGTTCGGCTGCGGCGTCGACCGACGACGCGTCCGGCTCGGTCGCCGGAACGACGTATCGCGCGACGGTTCCAGGCCCTCCAAGTGATCCGTGCAGCGCAGCCGCGATGCCATCGACATATCCGTTGGCGACCGCCGATTGATCGACGATGAGCACTGCCGCGCTCACGTTCCGTTCACCGACGAGATCGGCGACCGAATCCGATCCCGTGCCGCCGACGATGACCCTCGGCACCCGACCGCCTTCGTACGCTGCCATGCCGTTCATGGTGCCATTTACGGTACACCTGTACCGGGAATGGCGGTTGACCGTGCGGCAGGTCGCCGTTAGGGTTCGGCCAGCCGGGGGCAAGCCAGCACGTGCCCCCGCCAGCTGAACAAAGGGGAGAGCATGGATTGGAAGCCTTTCGACCGGGCACGCGCCACGGTCGGCCCAGAGGGGCTCGACCTGATCGAGTCGTACTCGAAGGGACGGATCAACCGCCGTGACTTCGTCCGGCGGGGCACGGTCATCGGACTGTCGGTGCCGTTCCTCGGGGCGGTCATCGCCGCCTGCGGTGGCGACGACGACACCACGAGCGACGACACGGCCGCCGACGGGGGCTCCGACACGACTCCCGGTACCGATACCGGTACCGAACCGGCGGACACCGGTGGCGCCACGGGCGGCATCATCCGCGTGGCCACGCAGAAGCCGGCGGGTCCGCTCGACCCGGTCGGCATGCAGGACCTCGGCACGTACGGCATCGTCGCCCAGTGCTTCGAGTTCCTGACCACGCTCGGCGACAGCGAAATGTCGCCGGGCGTCGCCCCAGGTCTTGCCGAGACGTGGGAGTCGAACGAGGACGGCAGCGTGTGGACGTTCCACCTGCGCCAGGGCGTCAAGTGGCACGACGGCACCGACTTCACGTCGGCCGACGTCGCCGCCACGATGGACCGCCTGGCCGAGGCCAACAACTCCGGGCTGAACGGTGTCATCGAAGCGGGTTCGGTCGACGCGTCCGACCCCGCGGTTGCTGTGTTCACTCTCCTCGCGCCGAACGGCAACCTCCCGTACCTCGTGTCCCTCTACAACGCCCAGTCCGTCATCACACCGGTCGCCTACACGACCGGTACGACGCTCGACGCCTCGCCGAACGGCACCGGCGCGTGGAAGTTGAAGAGCTTCGACGCGGCCACCGGTGCCGAGTTCGAGCGCAACCCCGACTGGTGGGGCCCGGCGCCGGCGCTCGAAGGCAGCGTGTGGAGCTTCTTCGACGACGAGGGCTCGATGGTGACGGCGGCGTCGGCCGGCGAGGTCGACACGCTGGTGCAGTTCCAGTTCATCGGTGGCGACGCTCTGTTCAACGACGACAACTTCACGGTGAACAGCTTCCAGGCCGCAACCCATCGTCAGATCTGGATGCGTTGCGACACCGGGCAGTTCGCCGATCCGAAGGTCCGGCAGGCGCTCGGCATGTGCATCGACCGCCAAGCGCTCATCGACACGTTGTTCGGCGGTCAGGCCGACATCGGCAACGATCACGTCATCGCGCCGGTGTTCCCGTACTTCGACGCGTCGGTCCCGCAGCGTGAGCGCGACACCGAAGGTGCGAGGGCTCTGCTCGCCGAGGCCGGGTTCCCCGACGGCCTGTCGGCCGTGCTGCACTTCGGCGAGTTGCAGGAGATCCCCGAGCTGGCCCAGCTGATCCAGGCGCAGGCCGCCGAGGGCGGCTTCACGCTCGAGCTCGCCGGCGAGAGCCTCGACACGTTCTACGGCGCCCAGTGGTGCCCGGGCGAGCCAGCCGACCCGCCGTGCTCGGGTGCCGCCGAGCTCGGCATCGTCGACTACGGCCACCGGGCGACGCCCGACGTGTACCTCAACGCCGCACTCTCGACGGGTGGGGTCTGGAACTCCTCGCAGTACTCCAGCCCCGCGTTCGATGCCGCTTTCGCCGACTTCTCGGCGGCCATCGGCGTCGAGGCGCAGACCGCGGCGTGCAAGGTGATCGAAGAGATCCTCCTCGAGGACACCCCGGTCATCGTGCCGTACTTCTACAACTACATCTCGGGCTTCTCGAACAACTTCACCGGTGTCCGGGTCTCCGCGCTCGGCCAGATGTTCCTCGACCAGGCAGCGGCTGCCTGAGTCGATGCTCGACTCTGCAGGGCGGCACGCCATGGCGTGCCGCCCTGCGTGCATCCCGGGGACAGGAGGCACATGACTCGATACGTGCTCCGCCGTCTGGCGCTGTCGATCATCACGCTCTTTCTGATCATCCTGATCGTGTTCCTCATCAACAACGTCTTCCCGAGCGACATCGGGAGGCGGCTCGCTGGGCCGTTCGCTCCGCAGGTCCAAGTCGACGAGATCAACGAGAAGCTGGGCACGAACGATCCGTTGATCAACCAGTTCGGCCGGTTGGTCAAAGGCGTTGCGACGTTCGACTACGGCGACTCCTACGCACAGAACCGGCCGGTGTCGGACGTGATCGGCCAGGCGTTCTGGCGGTCGATGAAGTTGCTCGTCTACGCGCTCGTGCTCACCATCCCGCTGAGCGTGATGGCGGGCATCTTCGCTGCTCGCCGGCACGGCACCGTCCCCGACCGGGCGGTGGTCACGCTCGGCGTCGCCAGCTCGTCGATCCCGGAGTTCGTCTCGAGCGTCATCCTCCAGGCGGTGATCGGGGTCAAGCTCGGATGGTTCCACGTGGTCGCCAAGGCCCCCGATGGCGCGAGCATCCTGACCCAGCTGAGCTACCTCACGCTGCCGGCGCTGGCGCTCGTGATCGTGTACTTCGGCTACATCGCCCGGATGACGCGCGCCGGCGTGATCGCGGCGCTCGACGCCGATTACACTCGCACGGCCACGATGAAGGGGCTGTCGACGACGCAGGTGCTGCGTCGTCACGTGCTGCGCAACGGTCTCCAGCCGACGGTTTCGGTGGTCGGCGTGCAGATCGGGTACGTGATGGGCAGCCTCGTGGCGATCGAGAAGATCTTCAACTACCCCGGGCTCGGTCTGACGATCTTCAACGCCGCTTCGAAGGATCCGCCGGTGCTCGTCGCCGGCGTGCTGGTGGTCGCCACCGTGTACATGCTGGCGACGCTGGCGTCTGACCTGGTCCTTGCGTGGATGAACCCGCGGGCACGGTTGGAGGTCAGCCGATGAGTGCGACCACGCCCTTGACGACGGCAGCGTCGGCGATGCCGCCGAGTGCACAGCCTCGCACCGAACGCAGCATGGCGCGCCGCGAGCGGTGGAGGCTGCTGCGCCGCCGGCCCGGTTTCATCGCCGGCTCGGTGGTCCTGCTGTTCTGGGTCGTCTGTGCGGTCGGCGGTGAGCGCGTGAGTCCCCACGGGCCGCTCCAGACCGGTTTCCCGTCGAGTCAGGCGCCGAGCGGCTCCCACCTGTTCGGCACCGACCAACTCGGACGCGACGTGCTCTCGAGAGTCATGGCGGGAGCACGCGACGTGCTGCTCGTCTCCCCGTTCGCGGCCTTGCTCAGCGTCATCATCGGCACCCTGTTGGGCCTCATCGGCGGCTACATCCGGGGTATCGCCGACGAGGTCGTCAGCCGCGTCATGGAAGCGGTGCTGGCGATCCCGGTGATCCTCATGGGTCTCCTCGTCTTCTCAACGTTCGGCACCTCGAAGACGGTGAAGATCCTCACGATCGCGTTCTTGTTCACGCCGATCGTGTTCCGAACGGTTCGCTCGGTGACGCTCGCCGAGGCCGAGCTGGACTACGTGACGTCGGCACGTCTGCGTGGCGAAGGACCGTTGTACATCATGACGCGCGAGATCGTGCCGAACATCACGGGTCCGATCGTCGTCGAGCTCACCGTGCGCGTCGGCTACGCCATCTTCACGCTCGCCACGCTGGTGTTCGTCGTCGGTGGTGGGCGGCCGGAGGAACCCGAGTGGGGCAACATGGTCAGCCAGACCTACGGGCTCATCCAGGGAGGTACCTGGTGGCCGGCGATCTTCCCGGCGCTCGCGATCGCGAGTCTCGTGATCGCCGTCAACCTGATCGCCGACTCCGTCGAATCGGTGTACGCCTCATGAGCGAGACACTCGCGCCGACCCGCACCGCGGCGTTGAAGGTCGACGACCTCCGGGTCGCCTACCTCGTGCGCGGCATCGCGCGCGAGGTGCTGCGCGGCGTGTCGTTCGAAGTCGCGCCGGGAGAGGCGTACGGGCTCGTCGGCGAGTCCGGCTGTGGCAAATCGACCACCGCCTATGCCGCGCTCCGCTACCTGCCGTCGAACGGCCGGATCACCGGCGGGCACGTCCTCGTTGCAGGCGCGGACGTGACCGGCATGGACGACGCCGCGCTGCGCCGATACCGCGCCCGCGACGCGTCGATGGTGTACCAGGATCCCGGAGCGGCGTTGAACCCCGTGTTGCGCATCGGTCCACAAGTCATCGAGTGCTTCACGCTGCTGGGACAATCCAAGGACGAGGCGAAGCAGCATGCAATCGAGGGATTGCGGCGCGTTCGTATCGCCGACCCGGTGCGCGTGATGCAGCGGTATCCGCACCAGCTCTCGGGCGGGATGCAGCAACGCGTCGTGATCGCCATGGCGCTCGCATCCGACCCGACGCTGCTTGTGCTCGACGAGCCGACCACCGGTCTCGACGCCACGGTGGAGGCCGAGGTGCTCGACCTCGTGCGCGCCCTGCGGTCCGACACCGATGCCGCGATTCTGCTCATCGCCCACAACCTCGGCGTGATCCGCACGATGTGCGATCGGGTCGGCGTGATGTACGCCGGCAAAGTCGTCGAGGAGGGGCCCGCCCAGCAGGTGTTCGACGACCCGCAGCACCCGTACACCGTTGGCCTGCTCAGCTGCCTGCCACGGCACGGCATCCAGAAGGGCGAGCGCCTGCTGACGACGATCCCCGGCACGCTGCCCCAGATCGGCACGCCGTTGCCGACGTGCGTTTTCGTCGACCGCTGCCCGCTCGTCACCGAGATCTGCCGGGCCGAGGTGGCGCCAGTGGTCGAGGTCGGTCCAAGACGTTGGACGCGGTGCCATCATGCCGACCGGATCGGCGAGATCCTGGCGGCCGACGACACGCAGGGGGTCGAGGCCGCCACCAGCCACCGTGTCGTGTTCGAGATGCGCGACGTGTCGAAGACGTTCCGCCAGCATCGCCACGACATTCCCGCGCTCGTCGGTGTCGACATCGGCCTCGAGGAGGGTGAGACGCTGGGGTTGGTCGGCGAGTCGGGTTCTGGCAAGTCGACCCTCGCCAAGGCGATGCTCGGCATCCACGCGCCCGACGAGGGTGGCGAGCTGCAGATCGACGGGAAGGTCGTGGAGGGTAAGACCGGCGACCGCACGTCCGACGAGCGGCGTGCCGTGCAGATGGTGTTCCAGAACCCCGACTCGGCGCTCAACCGCAACTGGACCGTGCGGCGGATCCTCAAGCGCGCGGTCGTCAAGCTCACCGGCGTCAAGGGCCGCGCCGCTGACGAACGCGTCGAGAAGCTCGCCGAATCGTTGCGGCTCTCGCCGCGCCACCTCGACCTCAAGCCGCGCCAACTGTCGGGTGGGCTCAAGCAGCGCGTCGCGATCGCCCGCGCGTTCGCAGGGGATCCGCGGATCGTCGTCTGCGACGAGCCCACAAGCGCCCTCGACGTGTCGGTGCAGGCCGCGATCCTCAACGTCCTCGCCGAGCTCCAGGCGGGGGAGAAGACGAGCTATCTGTTCATCTCGCACGACCTCGGTGTGGTGCGGTACCTCGCCGACCGCATCGCGGTCATGTACCTCGGACGGATCATGGAGATCGGCCGGACCGACGAGATCTTCGACGGTCCCCACCATCCGTACACGGAGGCCCTGCTGTCGGCCGTGCCGACTGTCGATGGCGAGCCGGCGACGCGCATCAGTCTCGCCGGCGAGATCCCGAGCCCCGCCAACCCGCCGTCCGGATGTGTGTTCCACACGCGGTGCCACCGCTTCATGGCCGGCACGTGCGACGTGATCGAGCCGCCGGTCGTCGAGCTCTCGATCGGGCACCGCATCCGCTGCCACCTGCCAGTCGACCAGCTCGCCCGCTCGGCCGGGGTCGACTAATGACCGCGCGGGCCGGCGGACGCGCGGCCCGGGTCAAGTCACGTGCGGATTCCGACGCGCATCCGAGCGCGCCCGCGTTCATCCGTCGCCAGATCCCGAACTACGAGTTGCTCGGCGAGGAAGGGCTCGCGCTCATCGAGCAGAAGGGTGACCAGATCCTGGCCGAGATCGGGATGGACATCCACGACGACGTGTCCGTCGCGCTCTTCCGCGAGGCCGGCGCGACGGTCGACGGTGATCGGGTGCGCTTCGACCCGGGACATGTTCGTGCGCTGTGCGCGACCGCGCCGTCATCGTTCACGCAGCACGCCCGCAACCCGGATCGGTCGGTCGAGATCGGCGGCGCCAACGTCGTGTTCGCGCCGGCGTACGGCTCGCCGTTCGTGCGCGATCTCGCGGGCGGTCGACGGTACGGCTCACTCGTCGACTTCGAGAACTTCGTGAAGCTGGCGTACGCCACGCCGTGGTTGCACCACTCGGGCGGCACGGTGTGCGAACCGGTCGACATCCCCGTCAACAAGCGTCACCTCGACATGGTGTACGCACACCTCCGATATTCCGACAAAGGCTTCATGGGCTCGGTCACGCAGCCGAGCCGCGCCGAGGACTCGGTCGAGATGGCCCGCATCGCGTTCGGCGCCGAGTTCCTCGAGTCGAACTGCGTCATCCTCGGCAACGTCAACGTCAACTCGCCGCTCGTGTGGGACGGGGCGATGACCGGTGCGATCCGCGCCTACGCGTCCGCCAACCAGGCGCCGGTCGTCGTGCCGTTCATCCTCGGCGGCGCGATGGGACCGGTCACGCTCGCCGGTGCGATCGCCCAGGCCCACGCCGAGACGATGGTGGGCGTCGCGCTCGGCCAGTTGGTGCGACCGGGTTCGCCCGTCATCTACGGCAACTTCCTGTCGTCGATGGCGCTGCGCTCGGGTGCGCCGACATTCGGCACGCCGGAGCCGGCGATCGGCTCACTCGTGGTCGGGCAGATGGCACGGCGGGTCGGCCTTCCGCTGCGGTGTTCCGGGTCGTTCACCACGTCGAAGGTGCTCGACGGCCAGGCGATGCTCGAGTCGGCGGTGTCGATGCAGGCGGCGATCCTGTGTGGCGCCAACTTCATCCTGCACTCGGCGGGCTGGCTCGAGGGCGGGCTGGCGATGGGATACGAGAAGTTCATCGTCGACGCCGACTTCTGCGGCGCGTTGCACACGTACCTGCGGGGCATCGACCTGAGCGACGAGCAGTTCGCGCTCGACGGCTTCCACGAGGTCGGCCCCGGGAAGCACTTCTTCGGCGCCCAGCACACGCTGCGCCACTACGAGACCGCGTTCTGGGACAG
>DATMDV010000390.1:0-3951 GCA_035557475.1 Ilumatobacteraceae bacterium | reverse complement strand
CAACGCGCCCGACGTCGTGCTGATCGACATCATGCTGCCCGGCATCGACGGCTTCGAGCTGTGCCGCACCCTGCGCAAGACGAGCGACGTCCCGATCGTGATGGTCACGGCCCGCAACGACACCCACGACGTCGTCGCCGGTCTCGAGGCCGGGGCCGACGACTATCTCACCAAGCCGTTCGCACCGAAGGAGCTGTCGGCGCGGATCCGGGCGCTGTTGCGGCGCATCCGGCCGTCGTCGCAGTCGCACGCGCGGTTGTTGTTCGGCGACCTCGAGTTGATCCCCGAGGAGGGCAAGGTCCTTCGTGGCGGCGAGGAAGTGCACCTCACCAAGACCGAGTTCCGGCTCCTGTGCGAGCTCGCCGAGAACCCCGGGAAGGTGTTCAGCCGGGAGGCACTCCTCGACAAGGTGTGGGGCTACGACTACTTCGGTGACGGCCGTCTGGTCGACGTCCACGTGCGCCGACTCCGCACGAAGGTCGAGGCCGACCCCGCGAACCCGCGTCACGTCGTCACCGTGCGCGGCCTCGGATACCGTCTTCAGACGTGACCCTGCCCGCCGCCCTGGTCTCGGGCGACGAGTCGACACGGATCCCGCGGGCGCGCGATCTCCTCTCGCGCCTGGTGCGCCGACCCCTTCGGCGGCGGCGCTCGGCGCTCGGGCTGCGGCGGCGGATCCTGCTCATCTTCACGCTCGGCTCGATGACGCTGTCGACGTTCCTCGCGTTCACTACGTACGGGTTCACGCGCTCGAACGTGGTGCAGCAGCGCGATCGCAACAGCGTCGAGGCCGCTCGTCTCCATGCGGCCACGGTGCAGGCCCTCCTCGCCGGCAACCCGCTCAACACGCGTGCCGCGATCGCTGCCCTCGAGGGGTTCGGCGTCCAGCGCGGGATCATCTGGTACAAGCAGGCACCGAGTGGCGGCGCTCCGCCGTACGACTTCGAGGAGGTGCCGGAGGTCCTCCGCGAGCGGGTGATGACCGACTCGGTGCCGTCGCGGATGACGATCAATGTCGGCAACGAGCCCACGATCGTCGTCGGCTGGCCGCTGCGGGGCGACAACGCGTACTTCGAGTTCTTCAGCCTCGACGAGGTCAACAGCACGCTCGGGAGCATCCGCCTCTCGTTGTTCTTCGCCGGGATCATCACCACCGGTTTCGGGGTGCTGCTCGGCGTGTTCGCCGCCCGTCGCGCGGTGCGACCCGTGCGCGTCGCGGCGCAGGCGGCCAAGGCGATCGCCGGCGGACGGCTCGACACCCGGCTCGAACCGACCGACGATCCTGATCTCAGCGTGCTGGCCAACTCGTTCAACGACATGGCGTCGGCGCTCCAGCTCCGCATCGAGCGCGACGCCCGATTCGCATCGGACGTCAGTCACGAGTTGCGATCACCACTCATGACGTTGGCGGCGTCGATCGAGGTGATGGAGGGCAGGCGCGACGACATGCCCGAACGGGCCCAGGCGGCGCTCGACCTACTGAGTGGCGACGTGACGCGGTTCCAGGGCCTCGTCGAAGACCTCCTCGAGATCAGTCGATTCGACGCCGGCGCGATCCGTTTGCACCTCGAGGAGTTGTTCGTCGCGGAGTTCGTCCGACACGCGGTCGCGGTCAGCAGCCTGCCGGGCACTTCCGTGACGGTGACCGATCGGGCCGAGCAGGTGCTGATCCGCGGTGACCGCCGGCGGCTGGCCCGAGTCGTGGCCAACCTGATCGACAATGCCCGCAGCCATGGCGGCGGTGAGCCCGAGGTTTCGATCGCCGAGATCGACGCCGCCGACGCACCGGTGACACACGTGCAGATCGCGGTTTCCGACCACGGCGGCGGCATCCCCGAGGACGAGCGCGAGCTGGTGTTCGAACGGTTCGCCCGCGGCGGGGGCGCCGGCCGTCGCACGGGCAGCGACGGTGCCGGACTCGGTCTGGCGCTGGTCGACGAGCACATCCGGATGCACGGCGGTCGGGTCTGGATCGAGGATCGGCCCGACGGCGAACCGGGTGCCCGTTTCGTGCTCGAGCTGCCCGCGTCGGAGTTGACGAACGAGGCGCTCGAGTCGACGAGCGAGACGTCGGAGTTCGCGGAATGAGACGGATCCTGCCCAGTCGCATCGGCTGCGTCGTGCTCGCGGCCGCGATCGTCGCCAGTGGTGGATGTGGCATCGCGCCGGACTCGTCGCCGCGCGACGTCGCCCCCGCCGAGCGCAACCTGACCGTCAACGCCGTGTCCGACGGCGACGAGGCGGGAGGGACCAGTCGCATCTACCTCGTGGCGCCGAGCGAAGCCGGTGACCCGAGTCTGCTGCGCTCGACCTCGCGTGATGTGGCGTCAGGTGCCACGCCGCTGATCAAGTCGCTGTTGGCCGGCCCGAACGACGAGGAGCTGTCGTCGCGCCTGGTGACGAACATCCCCCAGGAGACGGTGCTGATCTCGGCGCGCTCATCGGGCGACGTGCTGTTCGTCGACGTCTCGCCCGAGATCACCGAACTGTCCGGCGATCTGCTCGTGCTCGCCGTCGCCCAGATCGTGTTCACGGCCACCGAGATCGAGGGTGTCAGGGCCGTCCGCCTGCGCGTGAACGGCCAGGATCAACGCTGGCCGAAAGGTGACGGCGAGACCCGCGAAGGGGCGCTGACCGTGTACGACTTCCCAGGCCTGGTGCAGTCGGCGCAACCGGCGTACCCGGCCGTCCCGTCGCCCGGCTGAGCCCGCCGAACGACTCAATCAAGCAAAGAAGATCTCGGCGACGTCGTGGTAGAGGGACAGGTCGACGCCACGCGTGCGGCCGACCGCCTCGGTCAGCGGGGTGCGCTCGATCGCACCGCCGCGTAGCACGACCATCTCGCCCCACGCCGCGTCGTGCACCGCGTCGGCGGCGGCAACCCCGAACCGGGTCGACAACACGCGATCGAAGGCCGTCGGCGTGCCACCGCGCTGGACATGACCGAGCAACACGGGCCGGGTGTCGAAGCCGGTGCGGCGACCGATCTCGTCGGCCACGATGTTGCCGATCCCGCCCAGGCGAACATGGCCGTACTGATCGACGCTGCGCTCGCCGATGTCGAGCGAACCTTCCTTCGGCAGCGCCCCCTCGGCGACGACGACGATCGAGGCGTAGCGGCCGCGCTCGTGACGTCGCTGGATCCGGTCGCAGACGTCGTCGATGTCGAATGGGAACTCGGGGATGAGCACGACGGCCGCTCCTCCCGCGATCCCGGCGTGCGTCGCGATCCATCCGCTGTGGCGGCCCATGACCTCGACCACCATCACCCGGTCGTGGCTCTCGGCGGTGGTGTGCAGCCGGTCGATCGCATCCGTTGCGATCTGTACCGCGGTGTTGAAGCCGAACGTCAGGTCGGTTCCGAAGATGTCGTTGTCGATCGTCTTCGGCACGCCGACGATGGGCAGACCGTGCTCGTTGGCGAGCCGGCTGGCCACGGTCAACGAACCGTTCCCGCCGACGACGATGAGCGCCTCGATCCCCATGTCGGCGAGCGTCGCCTTGATCTCGTCGACCCCGTCGGGATGATCGAAGGGGCTGCCGCGACGGGTGCCGATCACCGTGCCGCCACGCGGGAGCATTCCGCGCATCGTCTCGACGGTGAGCGGGATCGTGCGTCGCTCGCGCACCCCGTCCCAGGCATCGAGGTAGCCGAGCACCTCGTCGCCGTAGTGGCGCTCGGCCTTGCGCACGATGCCGCGGATCGCGGCATTGAGTCCGGGGCAGTCGCCTCCACCCGTCAGCACACCGACACGCACGTTACCGAGACTAAGCGACGAGATATCTGCGAGGCAGCCGATCTGATAGGAAGCCGGTGATGGGTTGGGAGTCGAGTAGGCCGGTGCCGTGGCGGCGCCTGATCCGCGAGTGGGCCATCTACGCCGCGATCATGGCGGCCGTCTTCCTCATCTTCTTCCGCAACGGCAACCTGCTCGGTGCGATGGTGGGCCT
>DATMDV010000389.1:0-7779 GCA_035557475.1 Ilumatobacteraceae bacterium | reverse complement strand
ACGCCGGTGTGCACGACCGAGCTCGGGTACATGGCCAAGTTGCAGCCCGAGTTCGAAAAGCGGGGCGTGAAGGTCATCGGACTGTCGGTCGACGCCACCGGCAAGCACGAGAAGTGGGCCGACGACATCGAGGAGACGCAGGGCACTCGCCCGAACTACCCGATCATCGGCGACGCCGACTTCAACGTGTCGAAGCTCTACGGGATGCTGCCGGCGAGCACATCGGGCGTCTCTGGCACGAGGACGCCGGCCGACAACCAGACCGTTCGCAACGTGTTCGTGATCGGACCCGACAAGAAGGTCAAGCTCGTGCTCGTCTACCCGATGACGACGGGGCGCAACTTCGACGAGGTGTTGCGCGTCATCGACTCGCTCCAGCTCACCGCCAAGCACCGCGTGGCGACACCGGTGAACTGGAAGCAGGGCGAGGACGTGATCATCGCCGGCTCGGTGTCGAACGACGAGGCGAAGGAGATCTACGGCACGTGGAACGAGCCGAAGCCGTACATCCGGATCGTGCCCCAGCCCCAGTCCTGACGAACCGTCAACACCAGTTCGCTTCGACCCAGGCCCGCACGTCCGGCGCGAGTCGGTCGAGGTGCGCCGCCGGATCGGTACGGATCATCGTCGAGCTGATCGGAACCGCACGACGGTCGGCATCGACGACGATCGCCTCCGCCCCGAACCGCTGGGCGAGCTCACTGACGTAGTGATCCGACGAGAACACGACGTGTGGGCCGTCCGGGTGGGGCCAGCGCGACCTGAACAACGCCATCCACTTCTCCCACAACTCCGGATCGCCGAAGTCGGTGTCGAGATCGTGGCGAACCTCGACGACGTCGACGTCGGGATGCAGGTCGGCCAGCCATGCGGCGCGGCGCGATCCGGGAGCGGCGTCGGTCGATCGGCTGTTGACGAACACGACGAGCCGGTCGACCCGCCCCGCAGCCCACTCGATCATGTACGAGTGCCCGAGGTGCGGTGGATCGAACCGACCGACGATCAGCCCCGTTTGAGCACGGCTCGCGGGTTCCGTTCCGTTCTGTCCGGTTTCGTGCACGGACGTCGGTGCGCTCGGACGTTCTGTGGGGATTCGAGCACGCCCGTCGGGGTGTCTTGAACCGGTCACCCGGTCGAACCGGTGAGCTGGTCGACGACGCGGCGCCAACCCGGGGTCAACGCGTGCGGTGACCCCTCACCGGTGGAGACGCCGAGACGGTGGATCGTCTCGCGTGCGAACGACGAGATCACCACGTCGTCGCACCGGTCGATCAGCGACTGCACGAGCGCCAGCCGTTCCGGCGCGTCCTCGAGCGATGCAGCCGACGCCGCCGAGGCGCCCGCCACGGTGGCCAGGATGCGGTCGAAGTAGCTCATCTCGCCCGCGTCGCCGAGTGCGTCGGCATCGGCGATCGCCGCCTTCGTGTCGCCGACCATCGCGTTCGCGAGGGCGCGCGAGGCCAGCGCGAACGGTGACACCTCGACGTCGACGTCGAGCAGCGTGACGAGCGCATCCTCCGGCTTCCCCGACAGCGACAGGCCCATCGACAACAGCACCAGTCCTTCGTCGACGTTGGCTCCCGTCGACGCGATGCGGTCGACCGCGTCGCCCGCGAGCTCGACCGTTCGCTCACCCTGGCCGCTGTGCATCGCGACGCCGGCTGCGGCGATGGCCGGGTACGCCATCTCGCCGAACGAATCGGACAGGGCGAGCAGCTCCTCGGCGCCGCGTTCGGCATCGCCGAGACGACCGAGCGCGACACGCGCACGGTTGAGCGGAGCCAGCGCTTGGATGGCGCCGAAGCGATCGCCGAGCTTGCGGAAGCCGGCGAGCGCCCGTTCGCCGTATTGCACGGCCTCGGCGAACCTCCCGGTCCACAGCCGCAGGTTGGATCCGAGCGTGAGCATCATCGCCGCGCCCCAGTCGTCGCCCCACTTGCGGGCTTCCTCGAGGACCTCCTGCGACAGCTCCTCGGCCTCGACGAACCGGCGCTCGAAGTACATCACGAACGCCAACAGGCCCCTCGCCCAGTTGGCACCGGCGCGGTCGCCGAGCCCGTCGAACGTGGCGATCGACCCGGCGAGCCGCGTCTCGGCGCCGGCGTGGTCGCCGCTCAAGAACGCCACCCACGCCAGGTGCTGGCGCACCCAGGCCCGTCCACGCGCGTCGCCGACGCGGTCGTAGATGGCGTCGGCCTCGCCGAGGTACCACTCGGCGTCGGCCAGCGAACCGCCGAAGATCTCGGCGAAGCCCCTCGCCCGCAGTGCGGTGGCGAGGTGCCGGTCGTCGCCGAGCTCGCGGAAGATGTCGACCGCCCGTCCGAGGTTCTCACGGGCGGCCACGAGGTCGCCGTCGAGTTGCTCGACGACGCCCAAGAGCCGGTGCGTCTCGCCTTCGGCCACGAGATCGTCGACGCCATCCGAGTCGTCGAGCAACTCGAGCAGCTCGTCACGCGCGCTGTCGAGGGCGCGCATCTCGACGAGTCCCGATGCGAGCAGCAGTCGCAACGATCGCCGCGCCTCGGCGTCGTCGCCGACGAGGCTGAGCGCCCGCTGGGACGCGGCGACGCCGCGCGGGAAGGCGCCGATCTCGTACGACTGGCGCGCCGCGCGTGCGAGCAGATCGACGGCCTGCGGCCTGATCGCGGACGACACGCCCGGCACCGAACCCAGTTCGTCGAGCAGCTCGGCCGCCGTGGCGGCATGGTGGGCGAGATCGTCGAGCGGCACCTTGCCGAGCGTGGCGAGATGTGTCGCGACACCGGCGTGGCGCTGGGCGCGGGCCTGCTTCGTGAGCGTCTGATAGGCGACCTCGCGCACCACATCGCTGCGGAATTGCCACCGCCGGCCCTCGACCTCGAGCATCCCGGCGACGACGAGATCGTCGACGAGACGTTCGTCGAAGTCCTGCCCGAGCGCCTCGGCGAACTCGGCGAAGGCGCCGAGCGGTCCCTCGGTGCCGAGGATCGCGGCGTTGTCGAGGATCGCCCGTTGGTTCGGCGCCAGCTGGTCGAGCCGGGCCGCGATCAGGGCGCGGAGCGTGCCCGGCAACGCCACATCGACCTCCTCGTCACCGAGGGAGGCGGTGAGCTGGGCGAGCTCGGTGAGGAACAGCGGGTTCCCACCGCTGCGGTCGTACAGCCGGTCGACCAGATCGGTGGTCGGGCGCTTGCCGGCGACCGCCTCCACGAGGGCGGCCGTCTCACACTCGTCGAGCGGGCCGATCGGCAGCTTCAGCGTCAGCGCCCGCTCGACGGGCGGTGGCCAGTCGTCCTCGTCGCCGGGTCGGTACGCGGTGACGATGAGCAACGGGCATTCGGCGAGGCTGCGCGCCATCAGCTCGAGCAGCTCGCGGAGCAGCGGATGCGCCCACTGCAGGTCGTCGATCCACACGACGACCGGACCGAGTGCGGCGCGCAACCGGATCGAGGTGATCAACGCGTTGTGGAGCGCGTCACGGGCGCCCGTGGTGTCGAGCGCGTCGAGCTCGGACGAATGGCCGAGCAGATGCAGCAAGGCCTCGATCTCGTTGCGCACTGCTCGCGCGTCGGGAGGCAGCTCGTACATCGCCGCCACCGCGGCCGTGACGATCTCGCGAACCTCCTCCGACGGTTGGTCGAGCTGCAGGCCCATACCGGCCGCCAATCCGTGCGCGATCGGCCACCACACGTTGGGCTCGCCGTAAGGCGCGCACTGCCCCTGGATGACGCTGACGCCCGGAGTGCAGTCGTGGAGCGCGGCGACCGCCTCGTCGACGAGACGTGACTTGCCGATGCCAGCCTCACCGACCACCGACACGATGGCGCAGTGGCCCGTGGCGACGAGCTCGGTGACCGATTGCAACAGCGTGCGCTCGGTGACGCGCCCGACGAACGCGATCTCCGAACGCCGCCGACGGTTCGCCGCGGGCGCGCTCGTGCCGAGCGCCAACCACGCGTTCTCGATCTGCTCACGCCCTCGCAGCTCGGCCGGCGCGTGCTGCTCGAAGCGGATGGCGTCGGAGCAGAGCACCCGCGTCGCGTCGCCGACGAGCACGCCACCCTGCGGCGCCAGTCCCTGTAGGCGAGACGCGATGTTCACGACGTCGCCCATCGCCGTGTAGTCGGTACGGGCGAGCGTGCCGACGAGCACCTCACCGGTGTTGATCCCGATCCGCAGCTTCACGTGGGACAGCTCGGGCTGCTGGGCGATGAACCGTCGCAACGTGGCGTGCATCTGGAGCCCGGCGCGCACAGCCCGCTCGGCGTCGTCTTCGTGGGCGACCGGGGCGCCGAACAACGCCACGATCGCGTCGCCGAGCACCTTGTCGACCCGCCCACCGAACCGTTCGACGTCGGCCACCAGGCCTTCGAAGGCGGCGTCGACGAACCGCTTCACCTGTTCCGGGTCGCGGAACTCGGCGAGCGTCGTGAACCCCACCATGTCGGCGAACAGCACCGTGACGACCCGCCGGCCCTCGGTGGTGACGACAGCCAGCGAGTGCCCACAGGCGGGGCAGAAACGGGCACCTTCCGGCACCGGGCGAGCGCAGGAGGGACACGCCATCAACCCGCGATCGTACGGCACGAAGGGCTCCGGAACGACGAGCGAAAGCATGATCGGTCGGTGGACACGACGTTCCTCGCGACCGAAACCGCCCCGACGTTCAGGCCAACATGCTGGAAGTCGACCGCCGGCTCGCACTAAACCATCGGCATGACCCCCACCCCCACTGACCCCGCCGCGACCACCGCCGCCGCCGGAGCAATCGACGCCAAGAAGATCTACGGCGTGGGCGACGCCGCCGTCCACGCCCTCGACGGGGTGACGATCGCGTTCGAGCCCGGCCGCTTCACGGCGATCATGGGACCCTCCGGATCGGGCAAATCGACGCTGCTGCACTGCCTCGCCGGGCTCGACTCGCTCAGCGAGGGAGCCGTGTACATCGGCGAGACGTACCTCGCCTCGCTCGACGACAAGGACCTCACCGAGCTCCGGCGCGAACAGGTCGGATTCGTGTTCCAGGCCTACAACCTGATCCCCATGCTCACCGCCGAGGAGAACATCACACTGCCGCTCATGCTCGGTGGGACCAAGGGCGACACGGCCTGGATCGACCACGTGATCGACACCGTGGGACTGCGCGACCGGCTGACGCACCGCCCGAGCGAGCTGTCGGGTGGCCAGCAGCAGCGCGTCGCAGTCGCCCGCGCGCTCGCCAGCCGCCCCACGATCATCTTCGCCGACGAGCCCACCGGCAACCTCGACAGTTCGACCGGAGGAGAGCTCCTGGCGTTCATGCGGCGCGCCGTCGACGAGTTCGGCCAGACGATCGTGATGGTGACCCACGACCCGACGGCCGCGGCCTACGCCGACCGGATCGTGTTCCTGGCCGACGGCCGGATCGTCGCCGAGATGCGTGAGCCGACCGTCGAGCGGGTCATCGACCAGATGAAGCAGATCGGTCACTGACGATGATCGGCAGGATCACACGAAAGTCGATGCGCGCCCGTTGGGGCCGCAACGTGTTCATCGGGTTGGCGATCATGCTCGGCGTCTCGTTCGTCGCCGGCTCCTTCGTCCTCGCCGACAGCATGCGCAAGACGTTCAACAACCTGTTCACGGAGCTCACCGAGGACGTCGACCTCGAGGTGCGCTCGTCGCTCACCGTCGACAACATCGAGGCCGTCCGCGACCCGGTCCCGGCGTCGCTGGCCGACGACATCGCGGCGGTCGACGGCGTGGCGATCGTCGAGCCGGGGCTGGCCCGCTTCGCGCAGATGCTCGACAAGGACGGCGAACCGGTCGAGACGCAGGGCGCGCCCGCGCTCGGCGTCTCCTGGACCGGACCGAGCGGTATCTCCGGCGTCGCTATGAAGGAGGGTGAGGCGCCGGCCGGTCCGGGGGAGGTGGCGATCGACAAGGCGACCGCCGACAAGGAGGACTACGAGGTCGGCGACGACATCCGCATCGTGTTCGACACCGGCACCGAGTCGTTCCAGATCGTCGGGCTCGTCGGCCTCGGCAACTCCGACGGCTTCGGTGGTGCCACGCTCGCGATGTTCGACCCGGCGACCGCACAGCAGGTGCTCGGTGCAGGCGACTCGTACGACACGATCGACATGACGCTGGACGACGGCGCCGATCCCGCCGCTGTGCAGGCCGCGATCGAGGACATCTTGCCGCCGCGCACCGAGGTCGTCACGGGCGCCCAGGTCGCCGAGGAGACAGCCGACGACATCAACTCCATCATCTCGATCTTCGGCAATGGGCTGCTGGCGTTCGCGTTCATCACGACGTTCGTGAGCGCGTTCATCATCAACAACGTGTTCGGCATCACGATCAGCCAACGCCTGCGTGAGCTGGCGTTGATGCGCGCCGTCGGCGCCAGCACGAAACAGGTGCGACGCATGATCGTGGCCGAGGCGCTGATCATCTCGATCACCGCGACGGTGCTCGGGATCCTCGGTGGGCTCGGCGTCGCCAAGGCGTTGATCGCGCTGTTCAACGCCGCCGGCGCCGGCTTCCCACCCACGCCGCTCGTGCTCCAGCCGCGCACGGTCATCTTCGCCTCGGTCGTCGGGATCGGCATCACGCTGCTGTCGGTACTGGTACCGGCGCGGCGGGCGGCGAAGATCCCGCCGGTCGCGGCGATGCGACCCGAGCTGGGCTTTGCCGCCCTCGGCGCCAGCCGGCGGCTCATCGCCGGCGCCGTCGCCACGATCATCGGCGCGATCCTGTTCCTGATCGGACTGTTCGTCAGCCCGGGCGGAACGATCGGTCTCATCGCCCTCGCCGGGGGCGGTGCGATTGCGATCTTCCTCGGCGTGGCGAGCCTGTCGACCACGGTTGCCCGGCCGGTCAGCCGGCTGCTCGGCGCACCGATCCAGCGGCTGTTCGGCACACCCGGACAGCTGGCACGTGAGAACGCCTCGCGCGCGCCGCGTCGCACCGCGCGCACGGCCTCGGCGCTGATGATCGGGATCGCGCTCGTCAGCGCCGCGTCGGTGTTCGCATCCTCGCTGCGCGACACGTTCAGCCGCATCCTCGACCAATCGATCACGGCCGACTACATCGTGTCCGACGAGTCGTTCCAGGGCCTTCCACCTCTCGTCGCGGAGAACCTGACCCAGCTCGACGTGGTGGAAGCCGTTTCGCCGTTCCGGCAGATCTTCGCCACCGTCGAAGACGACGACAAGCAGTTCACGGCCGTCGACCCGGTCGCATTTCCCCTACTCGTCGACATCGACGTCACGTCCGGGGATTTCGAGGCACTCGCCGACGACGGCTTGATGGTGCACAAGGACCCGGCGGGCGATCTCGGCCTCGAGGTCGGCGACACCGTCGACGCCACGTTCCAGAACGGCGTCGAACGGACTCTCACCGTGTCCGGGATCTTCGACGACGGTTCGCTCTCCAACTGGTACTTCTCGATCGGCACCCTCGAGGCGGTCAGCCAGATGCCGCCCCGCGACCTGTTCGTGCTCGCCAGGCTCGCCGACGGCGTCGATCCCGACGTCGCGCGGCCCGAGATGCAGGCTGCGCTCGTCGACTTCCCGCAAGCCGACCTGCAGAGCAACGCCGAGTTCCGCGAGCAGCAGGAGGACCAGATCAACCAGCTCCTCGCCCTCATCACCGGACTGCTCAGCATGGCGATGGTCATCGCCATCGTCGGCATCGCCATCACACTCGCGCTGTCCGTCTTCGAACGCACACGCGAGATCGGGCTGCTCCGCGCCGTCGGGATGACCCGCCGGCAGTTGCGCCGCACGGTCAGGTGGGAAGCCGTGATCGTGTCGG
>DATMDV010000388.1:0-26761 GCA_035557475.1 Ilumatobacteraceae bacterium | reverse complement strand
CGCGATTCGCGGTGCGATCGGCGTTCAGACGGAACCGCGCGTCGTCGGCGACCTCGGGAATGTCCAGCACCTCGCACAGGGAACGGAACTGGCGGTCGTTCGCCGCCGTGATGATGATGTCGCGGTCCCGCGTCGGCATCGGCTGGTACGGGTAGACGCTCGGGTGGGCATTGCCCATCCGCTCGGGAACGACACCGGACGCCGTGAAGGCGCCGCTCTGATTGACCAGCCCGGAGAGTGCCGACGAGAGCAGGTTGACCTCGACATGCTGGCCGAGACCGGTCTCGGCGCGCTGGCGGAGCGCGGCGAGCACGCCGATCGTGCCGTGCAGGCCGGTGATCACGTCGAACACCGAGATCCCGGCGCGGTACGCCGGCCCGCCGGGCTCGCCGGTGAGGCTCATCAGACCCGACACCGCCTGCACGACGAGGTCGTAGCCCGGCAGCCATGACCCCTCCGCGGTGCCGAAGCCGCTGATCGAGAGGTAGATCAGCGCCGGGTTGATCTCGCGCGCATGCTCGTAGTCGAGGCCGAACTTGGTCAGCCCACCCGGCTTGAAGTTCTCGATCGCGATGTCGGCGCGCCGGAACAGCTCGTGGACGAGTGCGACGTCGTCGCGGTCGCGGAAATCGAGCACGATCGAGCGCTTGTTGCGGTTGATCGACAGGTAGTAGGTGGACACGCCGTCGCGGTCGGGCGGCATCCACGTGCGGGTGTCGTCACCGCCAGGGCCTTCGACCTTGACGACTGTGGCGCCAAGATCGGCGAGCAACATCGAGCAGTAGGGTCCGGCCAGCACCCGCGAGAGATCCGCAACGACGAGGCCGTCGAGCGGACCCCTAGAGTTGTCGTCGTCAGGACCGTGAGCGGGGTGCGTGCTCATGGCACGGTCACTTTCGACGTTGATCGGAATGCGTGGGTGAACGCCGAGAAGGCCACGACCAACAAGCGCAGCGGGAGCGGCGACTTCGTCGAAGCGCTCGCACGCGGTCTCGATGTCATCAAGTCGTTCGGGCCGACGTCGATGGAGCTGACGGTCAGCGAGGTGGCCTCCAGAACCGCGCTCCCACGGCCGACCGCGCGGCGCCTGCTGATGACGCTCGAGCACCTCGGATACGCGCGCTTCTCGAACGGCGCATACGCGTTGACGACGAAGACGCTGGAGCTCGGCACGGCGTGCATCGCGGCCCAGGGGATCTGGGACGTCGCCCGCCCGCACATGCTGGCGCTGGTCGGCAAGACGGGTGAGTCGAGCTCGATGTCGCAACTCGACGGGAGCGACATCGTGTACATGGCCCGCGTGCCGGTGGCCAAGATCATTGCCATCTCGGTGCAGATCGGAACCCGCTTCCCGGCCCCGGCGACGTCGATGGGCCACGTACTGCTCGCCGATCTCACGGCCTCGCAGCTCGACGACGTCCTCGACACCCCGTCGGCGTCAGTCATCATCCCCCGCGTCGTCCTCTCACGAGCGGAGCTCGACGAGATCCTCGCCGGGGTCCGCGAGCAGGGCTGGGCGCACGCCGACGAGCTGCTCTCGATCGGCATCCGCTCGATCGCGGCGCCCGTCCGCGACCACGCCGGTCGGACCGCGGCCGCAATGAACGTCACCGTCCACGCCGCCGAGACGTCGAGCGAGCGTCTCGTCGGCGAGTATCTGCCGTTGCTCCTCGAAGCAGCCGCCGAGGTCTCGACATCCTGGTCGAACCTGGCGATGCTGCCCACCACGTCGCCACGACTCACAGGCCAGGGAGTCACGAGTCCGCCACCCCGATCGTGACCACCGCCCCGTCCGAGCGCGACGGATCGCTCATATGACGGTTGGAGTGGTCACCGGTACGGGTTGTTCCCGGTGTGGTCCCCGGCCAGCCAGCGCTTCAAGGTCTCGTGGGCGTCGGCGGCACGCGCGATCGCGATCTCGCCGGCTTCGGGGACGTCGACCGTGAACTCGAGCAGCATCCCGTTCGGATCCTCGGTGTACAGCGAGCGGCAGTAGCCGTGCTCGAGCACGTAGGTGCCCTCGGGCTTCCAGTTCGCCTCCCGTAGGCGGCGCTCGAGCTCGGCCTGGCCCTCGGCGTCGACCTTCATCGCGATGTGGCGGAACGGCGACGGCTCCAGCTCGGGGCCGAACTCCTTCTGATCCGCATCCTCCGCGAACTGGAAGAACGCCAGCGCGCTGCCGTCGGCGAGGCCGAAGAAGGTGTGGCAGTAGACGCGCACGGCACCGAACAGCTCGTCGGCCTCCGACCACGTCGCCAGCAGCGGGAACCCGAGCACGTCCTCGTAGAACGCCCGGGTCGCCTCCTGATCCTTGGTGACGAAGGCCGTGTGATGGAGTCGTTGTGCGATCGCGGTCTTGGGCATCATCCCCCCGTTTCGTTCGTTGCAGTCGATGGTCGTGCCCGGCACACGGACGTGCCGCCGTCATGCGTACAGTACCGTTCGCCCCAGGAAGCCTCAAACCACGATCAGGCAAACCATGACGACCGATCGCATCTTGAGCACGCACACGGGGAGCCTGCCGCGGCCCGACGACCTGGTGCGGATGATGTGGGCGGTCGGCGACGGCATCCCCGTCGATCCAGCCGCCCTCGCCGCACGCGTCGAGTCCGCCGTGCACGAGGTCGTCGAACGTCAGGTGGCAGCCGGCGTGTCGATCGTCAACGACGGCGAGATGTCGAAGCCGTCGTACGCCACGTACGTCAAGGACCGGCTCGACGGGTTCGGTGGTGATTCGCCGCAGGGCTATCACTTCCAGGATCTCGACGACTTCCCCGGGAGCGCGGCGCGTGTCGCCGACAACCCGGGCCGTCGCAAGCGCTCGGCGCCGGCGTGCACCGGCCCGATCACGGTGCGCGACACCGAGGCCGCGCACACCGACATGCAGCACCTCGCCGACGCCGCGAAGCGCGCCGGAAGCACCGCCACGTTCTCGAGCGCGGCCTCACCGGGCGTCGTGTCACTGTTCTTCCGCAACGACTACTACCCGAGCCACGAGGAGTACGTGTTCGCGATCGCCGAGGCGATGCGCCACGAGTACGAGGCGATCGCCGCCGCCGGCGCGACGGTGCAACTCGATTGCCCTGATCTGGCGATGGGCCGCCACAGTGCGTACGCGGACCTCGACCTCGAGGAGTTCCGGCGCACGATCGCGATGCACATCGAGGCGATCAACCACGCCGTGCGCAACATCCCCGCCGATCAGCTGCGGATGCATCTGTGCTGGGGGAACTACCCCGGCCCGCACCACTGCGACGTACCGCTGGCCGACATCGTCGACCTGGTGTGGAAGGCCAAGCCGATGACCGTGCTGTTCGAGGGCGCCAACCCGCGCCACGCCCACGAGTGGGCGGTCCTCGCCGAGCTCGGCGTGCCCGACGACAAGGTGATCTGCCCCGGTGTGATCGAGCCGCAGTCGAACTACATCGAGCATCCCGAGCTCGTCGCCCAGCGACTCGAGCAGTGGGCGACCGTCGTCGACCCGTGCCGGCTGATGGCAGGGGTCGACTGCGGGTTCTCGATCCACGTCGGCATGCAGGGCATCGACCCCGACGTGGCATGGGCCAAGCTGGCGACGATGGCCCAGGGTTGCGAGCTCGCGTCACGGCGTCTGTTCGGCTGACAGATCGCGCGAAGATGTCGTTCGCCGCTCGGGAAGCGCGGTGCTTGCGACTCGCGACGGATGTGTGCTTACGATACGGTCCGCATGCCGGACGAACGTCCGTAGTGCGACAAGGGGGAAGTCATGCAAAGAACCACCAAGTTCGCGGCCGGGATGCGGCGTCGAGGGCTGACCTCTCTGCTGGTGGTCGGCGTGCTCGTTGCGGCCAGTTGCGGCGGCGACGATGACGACGCATCGACCGACACCGGGAGCGACTCGACGACGGCACCCGTCGACGACACGACCGCGCCCTCCGACGACACGACGGCCCCCGCCGACACGACCGCGCCCTCCGACGACACGACCGCGCCGTCCGCCGACACGACGTCCCCCAGCGACGGCACGACGACGCCGGAAGAGGTCGAGGGCAAGGTGACCGACTTCGCCGCCTATGTCGGTGGGTCGGGTCCGGCCGACGACAGCCTCGAGCCGATCAAGATCGGCTACTTCAACCAGCAGGGCGGCGCCGTCGAGGTCACCCACACGAACATCGACGGTGTCAACGAAGCGGTCCAGTACGTCAACGAGGAGGCCGGCGGCATCGGCGGCCACCCGCTCGAGGTCGTGACCTGCTACGTCGCCAACGCGGAAGAGGAAGGCCAGCAGTGCGGGCAGCAGTTCGCCAACGACGACTCGATCGTGGCCGTGATCTCCGGCCCGACGTTCATCGGAACCGAGTCGTTCTACGCCGCCCTGGCCGGCTCGAAGCCGGTGATCCACGGCGTGTCGGTCAGCCCGGCCGACACGGTCCAAGAGACGGCGGCCGTGCTCTTCGGCGGCGCCAAGTACATCCTCGCTCCGTACGCGACGTTCGCCCGCGACGTGCTGGGCACCACGTCGGCAGCGCTGATCTATCCCGAAGGCGCCGGCCAGGACGAGGGCGCGGAGGGGCAGGCGTCGGCGTTCGAAGCGGCAGGAATCCCGATCGAGGTGGTGTCGTACCCGGCCGACACGCCCGACCTGACGGTGCCGCTGATCGCCGCCGGCGCCCAGGACGTCGACCTCGTGATGCCGGTCATCAACCCCAACGACTGCGTGAAGTTCGAGCAGGCCATCCAGCAGCTCGAGATCCCCGACGAGAAGGTGCTCGCCAGCCCGATCTGCATCAACGCCGACGTGGCCACCGAGCTCGGTGACCTTCCGCAGTGGCACTACGCCGTTGCCTCGTCGCTCAGCATCGACCCGAGCGATCCGTCGGTTCCGCCGTACACCGACATCCTGACGGCCCACGGCAACGAGTCGATGATCGGTGACCCGTGGATCCTCGTCGGCTTCGGGCAGGCGATGACGCTGGCCAAGTTCCTCAATGCGGTCGGCCCTGACGACCTCACCCCCGACGCGATCGTCGAGCAGCTGAAGGCCTTCGAGGGTCCGCTGATCCTCGGCTCGCCGGTGCTCGATTGCGGCAAGTATCCCGACGCTCCCGGCGTGTGCAACGACTACACCCAGTTCTACAAGTACAACGGCGCCGACGCCGGGTGGGAGCTGGCGGGCGACTTCGTCCCGCCGCCAGAAGGATGGGTCCCGTAGCCCCTGATTCTGGCTCCTCTGATTCTGGCCCCGCTGATCCCGGCTCGCATCACCGCACGCCCGCCTCGAGCGCCGAGTAGGTCATGAAGGACGTCGTCCTCTTCGTGCTGCTCGGCCTCGGAGGCGGCGCGGTGATCGCCGGGATCTCGATGGCCGTGGTCATCACGTACCGCGGCTCGGGGATCATCAACCTCGCCACCGGCGCCATCGCGATGGTGTCGGCGTACGGCTTCTGGGCGCTGAAGACGGGTTACTTCCACGTCACGTTCGGCACGGTCCCGGCGGCGATCGTGACGATGGCGGCGGCGATCCTCGTCGGTGTGCTGAGCGAAATGCTCGTGTTCCGACCGCTGCGAACGTCGTCGCCGCTCGCCAAGCTCGTCGCCTCGCTCGGGATCCTCCTGATCCTGCAAGCGACGATGCTGCTGTGGTTCGGATCGGCGTCGAAGTCGATTCCGAGCGTGTTTCCCAAGGACATCGTCGAGGTGTTCGGCGAGTCGATGCCGGAGTACGGGTTCTGGATGGCCGGGGTCGTCGTGCTGATCGCGCTCGCGCTCGTCGCCCTGTTCCGGTGGACCCGGTTCGGTCTTGCCACACGGGCGGCGGCCGAGAACGAGGTGTTCGGCATGCTCGCCGGGTTGTCGCCGAACCGGCTCTCGATGGCGAACACAGTGCTGGCGTCGGCGGTTGCCGGCGCGATGGGGATCGTCGCCGCTCCGCTCGCCCAGGCCGACTCGACGACGTTGGTGTTCTTCATCGTGCCGGCGCTCGCGGCGGCGCTGTTCGCCGGCTTCTCTTCGCTCTGGATCGCGTGTCTCGCCGGATTCGGCATCGGGATCGGTCGGTCGCTGATGGCGTGGGTGGTGACACTCGATTGGTTCCCGACCGACCGCGGCAATCCGATCCCAGGCACGCAGGCGCTGCTCACGTTCGTGCTGCTCGTGTTCGCCTTGTCGCTCCGCGGTGCCAGCCTGCCGTCGCGCGGTGAACTGGTCGAGAAGCGACTTCCGTTCGCGCCGGCACCCCGACGGCTCGCCGCACCGGCGGCCGGGCTGGCGGCGGTGGGCGCGGCGCTGCTGATCGTGCTGCCGTACGGCTACCGGCAGGCGCTGATGCTGTCGCTGGTCGGCATCGTGGTGTGCCTGTCGCTGGTGGTCATCACCGGGTTCGTCGGACAGGTGTCGCTGGCGCAGGTCAGTCTCGCCGGGGCGTCGGGTTTCGTCCTGTCGCACATGGTCGTGCGCGCCGGTATCGGCTTTCCGTGGGGTCCGCTGATCGGATCGCTGGCCGGCGTCGTCGTCGGTCTCATCGTCGGGATCTCCGCGCTCCGCGTGCGCGGCCCCAGCCTCGCCGTGGTGACGCTGGCCGGGGTCGTCGCGATCGAGCAGTTCGGTTTCGCCAACCGGAGGTGGGGCGCCGGTGTCTCGGGCTCGCCGGTCGAGCAGCCGCGCCTGTTCGGGTTCAGCATCGGCTCCGACGCCGGGTTCCGCGGACTCGACGACAAGCTCCCGAGTCCGGTGCTCGGCTTCGTGTACCTCGTCGTCGTGATCGCGCTCTGCTTGCTCGTCGCCCAGATCCGCCGCAGTGTGCTCGGGCAGCAGATGCTGGCGGTGCGCGCCAACGAGCGGGCAGCCGCGGCGGCCGGCATCCACGTCGCGCGGGTCAAGATCATCGCCTACGCGATCTCGTCGTTCATCGCCGGCACCGCGGGGTGGATGTACGCCTACAACTTCGGTTCGGTGAGCGCAGCTCGGTTCGGCATCCTGATCGCGCTCGGCTTCGTCGCCTTCGCCTACATCGGCGGGATCACGATGGTCTCGGGCGCGGTGATCGGCGGCCTCGTCGCCACCGAGGGGCTCGTTCCGTACTTCTTCGAGGAGCTGCTCCACATCTCCGGCAACTGGACGTTGCTCGTCGGCGGCATCCTCGTGATCTTCACACTGATCCAGAACCCCGAGGGCGTGGCCGGGACGACGTACCGCAAACGGCAGGCCGCCAAGCGCGCCAAGGCGGCAGCGGGCGTGGAACACGAGTCCGGGCGGCCTCTGGCGGCGGGCGGCGATGGGCACCACGCGATCACCGAGGTCGGGTCGTGACCGGCGTCCTGTCCGCTCGCGGGATCTCGGTGTCGTTCGGCGGTGTGCACGCGGTGATCAACGTCGACCTCGACGTGGAACCCGGTGAGCTGGTCGGGCTGATCGGTCCGAACGGTGCCGGCAAGACCACGTTCGTCGACGCTGTGACCGGTTTCGTCCCACATCGTGGCACGGTTGCCGTCGACGGGATCGACGTCACCGACGAGAGCCCGCACGTTCGCGCCCGCCGCGGCATCGCCAGGACCTGGCAAGCGATCGAGCTGTTCGACGACTTGACCGTGCGCGAGAACCTCACCGTGGCGGCCCATCACCTGTCGGTGCTCACCACGATCAAGGACATCTTCTCGCCGACGCGTGCCAGCTCGCCTGCCGTCGATGAGGCGCTCGAGACGTTCGCGCTCGAGCAGCTCGCCGAGGCGACCCCGAGCGAGCTCTCGCAGGGCCAGCGCAAGCTCGTCGCCGTCGCCCGCGCGCTGGCCGCTCGCCCCAAGTTGCTGTGCCTCGACGAACCGGGCGCCGGACTCGACGCGCACGAGTCGATCGCGTTCGGCCAGCACCTGCGCGAGATCGTCGACCGTGGCACTCCGATCCTCCTGATCGACCACGACATGGGCCTCGTGCTGGGAATCAGCGACCGCGTCGTCGTGCTCGAGTTCGGGAAGGTGATCGCTGTCGGCACACCGAGCGATGTGCGCGGCGACCCGAAGGTGATCACCGCGTACCTGGGCTCAGCCGCCACCGAGATGGAGGAGCTGACTGATGAGCTCTGACCCGGTCCTCCAACTCGAAGCGCTGTCGGCCGGCTACGACGCGGCGGCAGTCGTGCGTGCGCTCGACCTCTACGTCGGCTCCGGTGAGGTCGTCGCCCTGCTCGGCCCCAACGGTGCCGGCAAGACGACCACCCTGCGAGCGATCTCCGGTCTCGTCCGCCCGATGTCGGGCACGATCCGCATCGACGGCGTTGACATCGCCCGGCGGTCGCCTGCCGGGCGAGCGCGGCTCGGCATCGCGCACGTTCCCGAGGGCCGCGGCGTGTTCTTCGGCCTGACCGTCGCCGAGCACTTCCGTCTCGGAGCTCGGGGCGAGCACCTCGACGCAGAGGTCGCGTACGAGTACTTCCCGGCCCTCGCCGGGCTCGCCGACCGTCGGGCCGGGCTGCTGTCGGGCGGCGAGCAGCAGATGCTCGCGCTCGGGCGGGCGCTGGCCCGCCGACCACGGCTGCTCCTGCTCGACGAGCTCTCGCTCGGGCTCGCTCCCGTCATCGTCGAGCGTCTGCTCCCGGTCGTGTCGTCCTACGCCGCCGAGAGCGGCTGCGCCGTGCTGGTGGTCGAGCAGCACATCCACATCGCCCTCGCCGTCGCGAGCCGCGGCTACGTGCTCTCGCATGGCGAGCTCGTCATCCACCAGGCAGCCGAGGCGCTGCGTGCCGATCACCGGCTCATCCTGTCCGGATACCTGGGTGAGCAAGAAACGACGGCGTCGGATGCGTGACGTGCAATCAGCCGGCGCTGAGGTCGACGGCGTTGACGCGAACCGGGTTGACCGTGACCACGACGCGACGACCGTCGGGGCCGTCCATGGCGCGCAGGTCGGCGCCGCCGTACTTCGCGGCGAGACGGTCCGCGAACGCGTAGTCCGCATCGGGTTCGACCGTGGCGTCGCCACGGATCTCGACGTACTTCGCGGGATTCTCCGGGTCGGGGATGAACACTGTCACCGCCGGGTTGGCCGAGAGGTTCTTGACCTTCTGGCGAGCGGTGTTCAGCGACACCTTCACTACGCCGTCATCGGCGAGGAACCAGACGGCCGAAACCTGCGGCCTGCCGTCAGGGCCGATCGTCGCCAGCGTGGCGATCGCAGCGTCGAGGAGACCGGTGTGAGAGGACGGGACCGAAGCAGGCATCGAGTGCCGCTCCCTTCATATAGGTGTTGGTCAGATTGGGATGAAGTCTGGGACTGTATCGAATTCGGACAGATGGCCGAGCAGCGGACGCGGCGGCGTTGGATCCCCTCAACGCCAATCTGTGTTGCCCGTAGACATGGGGACATCACACGACTCGGAGGTCACGTCGATGCGACGTAGTACAGACAGGATTCTCACCACCCACGTCGGCGCGCTGCCCGCCCCCGACGACGTGTGGGCGCAGCTCGAGGTCAGTGATCAACGTCTCGGCGAAGCGGTGACCGAGGTGTGCGACATGCAGACCAGCGCCGGCGTCGACTTCATCAACGAGGGCGAGCTCACCAAGGGCGGCCACTGGACGCAATACCTTGCGGCCCGTCTCGGTGGATACGAGCCTGCGGCCGAGCGCGGCGGCCTCGGCAAGCTGCTGATGTCGAGCGCCGACTGGGTCGACTTCGACGAGTTCTACCTCGCGGTCCTCCAGAACGGCACGCTGTTCGAGCAGTCGGGGTCGGCCCCGCACGTTCCGGAAGGAGCCGAGGACAGCATCGCCTTCGTCGAGGACTGGGTGTGCACCGGGCCGATCACGTATCGCGGCCACCAAGCGCTCGAGCGCGAGATCGCGATGCTGAAGGACGCCCTCGGCGACCGGCCCGCTTCCGATGCGTTCCTCACGACGACGGCACCGCTCAGCGTGGAGCCCGGTCGAGCGAACGAGTTCTACAAGTCGGACGAGGAGCACATCTACGCGATCGCCGAGGCGATGCAGGTCGAGTACGAGGCGATCGCCGCCGCCGGATTCCAGATTCAGGTCGACGACGCCTGGCTCGGCGCGTTGTGGGACCGGATCGGGCTCGAGATGGGGATGGACGGGTATCGCAAGTTCTGCCAGATGCGCTGCGAAGCCCTCAACCACGCACTGCGCAACATCCCCGAGGAGCAGATCCGGTATCACCTGTGTTGGGGCAGCTGGCACGGGCCGCACTCTCGCGATCTGCCGCTGCCCGACGTCATCGACATCCTGTTGTCGGTCAAGGCCCAGACGTACCTCATCGAGGCCGCCAACGTGCGTCACGAGCACGAGGTGGCGTTGTGGGAGGAGACCAAGCTGCCCGACGGCAAGATCCTCGCCCCGGGCGTGGTGACCCACTCGACACCGCTGATCGAGCATCCGCAACTCGTGGCCGATCGCATCCAGCGCTTCGCCGGGCTCGTCGGACGCGAGAACGTGATCGCCTCCACCGACTGCGGGCTCGGCCTGCGCTGTCACCCGCAGATCGCATGGGCCAAGCTCAAGGCGCTCAGCGACGGCGCCGCGCTGGCGACGACGGCTCTGTGGAGTTGACGGCGCCCGAACGCGAAACCGGGGCCGCTTCCCGGTATCTGCGCGGCCGCTGAACTGCCCCGCTCCGGGAGCCAGCGGAAGGGTTTGAGCGACACGTCGGGGGGTACTTCGAGACCGACGAATGGAGCGGCACATGAGCGAAGCGAACGATCGAAGCAGCGTCGACCAGGTACGAGACGTCGGACGACTCATGCGACTGGTTGTCGCAGCCGCGCTTGTCGCCGCGATCGTCGTGGTGGCGTTCGACAACCGTGACGACGTCCGCCTCGGCTACGTGTTCGGCGACGCCGAGGCGCCGGTGTGGATCGTGCTCGTCGCCGCAGGGATTGCCGGTGTGATGATCGGCTGGCTCGTGAAACACCGCGCCCATCGACACTGACCGCCACACAGATGCCGACTGGCGGACGGCTCAGTGCGACGCGAGGCCGGGGACGCGCCGGATCAACTCGTCGTAGAGATCGTTGGCGTCGACGCCAGGAACGCCGCGCGCGACGAACCAGCTACAGATGTTGTCGCAGTCGCGCCGGAGGTAGGTGAAGCCCTGCGGGTTGCCGACGAGGTCGACCGCCTGTGGCAGGTCGATGAGGACGAGCCGGCCGTCATGGACGAGCACGTTGTACGCCGAGAGGTCGCCGTGCGCGTAGCCGGCATCGGCGACGGCGACGAGCGCTTCGGCGAGTTGTCGATACAACGACTGGCCCTCGGTTCGGGTCGGGCGCACATGGGCGAGCCGCGGCGCGGCAACGCCGTCGGCGGAGCCGATGAACTCCATCATCATCTCCGTGCCGAACAGCTGGATCGGGTACGGAACGGCGGCTCCGGCCGACCACAACCGCGACAGCACCGCGAACTCGGCGATCGCCCACTGTTGCGCGATGAGCTCCTTGCCGAAATCGGTACGCGTCGTGATCGCCCGCATCTCGCGGCTCTTGCGGATGCGACGGCCCTCCAGATAGCCCGCGTCGCGATGGAACATCCGGTGCTCCGCGCTGCGGTACCGCTTGACGGCGGCGAGGCACCCATGGACCGGCTCCCCATCGACGTCGAGCTCACGTCGAAGCAGTGAGACGTTGGCTTCCTTGCCGGACTTCATCACGCCGAGGTCGGTGTCGATCGCACGCGGGTCGGTGACGACCCACGCCGGTACTGGGTCGGGTCCTTTCGTCGCGTCGCGGTACGTCGACCACGCCGGCTCGTCGGTGTGATCATCGATGGCGTCGTGACCGCCGGCGACGTCGCGGGTCGGGTCGAGCGGGTCGCGCTCGACGGTGCGGTCTGGCTCCCACCCGTCGTCGTCGAAACGGCGCGAGCGTGGACGGTTGCTGCGGCGTGCAGCCATGGTGAACTCTCCTCGATGCGAATGACATCGGGAGGGGTGGTCAGCGTCGCGCTGTCAGGTCCACCAAGACTCGACCGATGTCGGGGGCGTGCGGGGATCGCGAAGGGCAGGGGTGTGCGAGTTGTTCACAGACCCTCCCTTCGCGCGTGCGCGCATCGAACCGACGCCTGCCACCGTACACCGGGGCTGCATCTCGTCTCCGATGGCTTTCGCGGGCGCGGAGACCTGGTCAGCGCACCGAGCGCGTCAGGTAGCTGTCCTCGATCTCGGAGATGCGTCCGGCGAGCTCGACCGCGCTGCCCGCCAGCGCGATGCGGCCCCGACGGATCACGTACGCGCGGTCGGCGTACCGCAACGCCTGTCGCACGTGTTGTTCGACGAGCAGCACCGCCGTGCCCCTCGCGACGGCGGCGTCGCGGACGGCCTGCAGGAGCCGTTTCACGACGAGCGGTGCGAGTCCCATCGACAACTCGTCCGCCAGCAGCACCCGGGGCTCGCGGCACAGGGCACGGGCGAGACTCAGCATCTGCTGCTCTCCGCCCGACAGCAGTCCGCCGCGCACGTCGAGGCGACGCTCGAGCTCCGGGAACAGCGTCATCGCGGCGTCGAGGTCGGCGTCGGCGGCCCGCAGGTTGTCACGCGTGGAGAGGCCCATGAAGACCGACTTCTCCTCCGTCACGAACATCAAGCCGCGTTGGGCCCGCCGGTGCAGTGGTGCCCGTGTGACTTCGCCGTCGATCGCAACCTCGCCCGCCAGCAACGGGAGCTCGCCGGCGAGCGCCAGCAAGATGGTCGTCTTGCCGGCGCCGTTCGGACCGAGCAGGGCGACCACTTCCCCTGCATGCACCTCGAGGTCGAGGTCGTGCACGACGGGTTGCGTCCCGTACCCAGCGCTGAGGCGACGGGCCTCGATCGCCGGCACCTTCGTTGTCGAAAGGTCGCCGGCAGGGGCCTCCGAGGCGGCGCTCATCGCCCGACCTCGACGCGGGTCTCGTCGACGGTGGCGCCGGAGTGCGGCTCGTCATCGCTGTCGCCGAGGTAGGCGGAGATGACCCGGGCGTCCCGGCGAACCTCGTCGGGTGTGCCCTCGGCGATCTTGATGCCGAAGTCGAGCACCACGATGTCGTCGCAGACGTTCATCACGAACGTCATGTCGTGCTCGACGAGCAGAACGCCGATGCCCCAATCGTCGGCCAGACGGCGCACGAGCCGCGCCAGCTCAGCCGTCTCGACGTCGCCGAGCCCGGCCGCCGGCTCGTCGAGCAGCAGCACGCTCGGTCGGGTGGCCACCGCTCGCGCGATGGCCAGCAAGCGGCGCTGACCGTACGACAGGTCGTGGACGATGCGGAGGAGATCGTCCTGGATCTGGAACTCGGAGATGGCGGCGACGACCTCGCCCGGCAACGGCGGATCCACGGGGTGCACGAGGTCGCGCACGTACGACCACCGGTCGCGCGGGTCCGACGCGGCGCGGAGGTTGTCGAGCACCGTCGAGTCCTCGAACAGCTCGAGCGACTGGAACGATCGGGACAACCCGGCCCGCACCCGCTTGGCCGGCGAGAGCCCTCCGAGCTCGCGCCCGTCAAGGGTCACCGTCCCGCGGCGGGCCGGCGTGAAGCCGGTGACGGCGTCGATCAGCGACGTCTTGCCGGCGCCATTCGGTCCGATCAGGCCGGTGATCCGTCCCGGGGTGACGGCGAGTGATACGTCATCGACGGCGGTGACGCCGCCGTACCGAACGGTGAGGTCACGCACGTGCAGGGTCATGGGCACGACCCGCTCACGCCGCTCGGGAGGCAATGTCACCTGAGCCGGCGGGCGCTCGCCCCGGCGTGGCAGCATCCCGGCGAACTTCGACCCGACCCAGCGCAGCTGAGCGATCGACTCCTTGGCCACGCCATCCTGGTTCTGGAGCACGAGCAGGATGACGATCGCCCCGCCGATCAGCTGGATGTATCGGTCGAGGCCGGAGAAGATCGAGTTCGAGATCTGCGCCCCGAGCGATCCAGGCGCGAGCGTGGCGCCGACGACCGGCCCGAGGAGGTACCCGATCCCGCCGATGAACGCCCATCCGACCGCCGAGATCGACACGAAGTTCGAGAACTCCTGGCCGTACAGGATCGTGTCCTTGCGAAACGCCAGCAGCGTGCCGCCGACCGCGGCGATGCCCGCCGACAACGCGAACGCGTAGACCTTGACCCCCGGCACGCTGATCCCGAGCGCGGCCGCGGCGCGCTCGTTGGTCCGCACGGCGAGCAGACGCCGCCCGCTCCGCCCGCGCCGCATCCGCGCCACCATCAAGGCGAGGATCACGAAGCAGCCGAGGCACACGTAGGCGTAGCGACTCGGGTACCGGGTCGCCTGGATCTCCCAGCCGAACAACGTCGGCTTGCCGACGGTGGTGCCGCCGAAGCCGCCGACGAGGTCGGGGTTGTTGAAGACCATCAGCTCGAGCGCCGTCCCCAGACCGAGCGTGACGATGGCCAAGTTGAGCCCGCGCGCTCGTACGGCGGGGATCGCGAACAGCGCGCCGAGTGGCACCGCGGCGAGCGCGCCGACCAGGAGGGCCGGCACGAACGGCCACCCGGCGGCGTCCGCCAGCCGGCCGGCCACCCAGGCACCGAAACCGGCGAGCGCGAACTGTCCCAACGACAGCTGCCCGGCGTAGCCCGTGACGACCACGATGGAGAGCAGCAGGATCGCGACCGCGAACGTCGTGACCATCGCGTCCTGCCAGATCGTCGGCACGACGGCGATCAGGCCCGCGGCGATCGCAACCCCGAGTGCGACCACCCACAAGCGCACCCGTCCGCTGCCGACGGACGGCAGCTTCTGGAGGAACGACCCGCGTACGGGCAGGGCCTGGCCCCGGAAGATCATCACGGCGATGATCACGGCGAATGGAAGCGAGTTGGCGACGCCGGGCGTCGAGGCGTATCGCGTCAGCTCGACCTGTCCGATGCCGATCGCAACGCCAGCGGCGAAGGCGATCGGAAACGAGCGAAAGCTGGCGACGAGGGCGGCGGCCATCGCCGCCAGCACCAAGTTCGTCATCGTCGAGACCTGCAGCGTCACGATCGGTGACACCAGGATCGCGGCGAGGCCGGCAAGCCCCGACCCGAGCGCCCAGTTGATGGTCGCGATGCGATCGGGCGACAGCCCCACCGACGACGCGGCGCGTTGGTTCTCGGCCACAGCCGAAGTCGAGATCCCGAACTTGGTGTAGCGGTAGAGCGCCCACAGTCCGAGGCTGAGAACGGCGGCGATGCCGAGCAGGATGAACCGGTCGATCGAAACTGCCTGGCCGAAGGGCCGTACGAGCGTCGTCGGCAACTCGGTCTCGACGAACGTGACTCGCGCGCCGTAGCGGATGATGGCGATCGACTGCAGCACGATGAGCACGCCGAGCGTGGCGACGATGCGTGCCAGCGGAGATGCCCGCCGCAACTGGCGCATGACCAGCAGATGCGTCAGGGCTCCGATCGCCGCCGACGCTGCGATCCCCGCGACGAGCGCGACGACGAACGGCTGCTCGGCGCGTTCACGCACCTCCCACGACACGTACGCGCCGACCATCCCGATCGCGCCGTGGGCGAAGTTGAGGACGCCCGATCCGCGATAGACGACCATCAACCCCTGCGACGCCAGGGAGTACAGCGCGCCGAGGCCGAGGCCGAGCAGGGCGAACCGGACGACCTCGGCCACCGATCAACCGCCGGGTTGGTAGCTCTCGAGGGCCTCGGTCATGTCGTCGGGCTCGTCGTCGGTCGGATTCAGCACACCGTTGTCGATGACATCGTAGGTGACCGTGCGGTTGAAGATCCGCGGGAACGCCCCGCCCATCCCAGCCCACGGCGTGCTCAGGTCGAGCACGGGCACCATGCCGCCGGTATCGACCTCGGTGGCGCTGTTGGCGGCGGCGAGGAACGTCTCGTTCGTGATCTCGCCCTCCATCCCGCTGACGATGTCGACGAACGCCTCGTAGGCCGACCACGTGCCGAGCCCGGCAAGACTGTTCCAGTCGAGGTCGGGAGCGTCGTACTCCTCGAGCGCGGCGCGATAGTCGTCCCACATCGGACCCGCGATGTTCGGGTACGAGTTCACCGAGATGCCGTCCTGGGTCAGCTCGGGGAACTCGGCGGCGATCACCGAGTTGAGGTTGCCCTGGTGCCCGTACAGCCGCTGCGTGCCGCCGAGTGACTCCATCGCCGGGAGGAACGCTGCCCAGTTCGAGTCGGCAATGCCGCCGTAGATGCAGTCGGTGCCGTCGATGGCCTGGGCGACTTGGGCGCTGTAGTCCTGGGCCGTGATCGGGATCGTGATGAACTTGGCGTCGTTGACGTCGAAGCCCTTGAACTCGAACACCGACTTGGCGACATCGGTCGCGAACTGCAACGACGCCGTCTCGATGTAGACGACGGCCGGGCTCTCACAACCATCGTCAACCATCCTCGCCACCGCGCCGGCGGGGATCGCGAAGTTCGAGCCGGTCACGAACGAGATCGGGTTCGAGAACTCGATCTCGGCGATCGGACAGCACGAACCGAACATCGCGATGTTGCCCTCCTCGAGGATCGGCACCAGGCGACTGGCGTCGAACGTGAACGAGCCCACGAGTGCCACGATGCCCTCGTCGGCAGCCCGTCGGCCACAGTTGGCGTCCTCGTTGGGGTCACCGCGTCCGTCACACAACACCACCTCGAGCGGCCGCCCGTTGATCCCACCACGATCGTTGATCCACTCGCCATAGATCCGGGCCGCCTCGTGGATGTTCGGGTACGGCGGCAGCTGGGAGTTGATCGGCGCCAACGTCATCACTTTGATCGGCTCGCCCGTCGCGGCGCCGCCGGTGTCGGCCGGTGCCCCGGTGTCGGCCGGAGCGTCGGACGACGGTGTACCGGTATCGGCTGGGGCGTCGGACGACGGTGAGCCGGTGTCGGTGCCCGCGTCGTCGTCGTCGCCACCGCACGCTGTGAAGACCAATGCCGCGGACGTCAGCACCCCGATCGTTACCCGGCGTCGGATGCGCGACGGCATCGCTGAACGAGTGGAACGCATGTCAGTACCCCCTGGAAGTGCGACGTGTGGCCCGAGCCCCCGCTCGTCCTGGCGCGGACGATAACACAGCACCGCGAGAAGCGCTAGGTCATGCCTACTATCGTGACCCCCTAATAACGGATAGTCTCGCTGACCTCGCCGGGTGCGGCGAGTCGAGGGGAAGGGTCAACGACATGAAGATGAAGGCCGCGGTCCTATGGGAGCCGAAGACCGAGTGGAGCGTCGAGGAGGTCGAGCTCGATCCGCCCAAGGCGGGTGAGGTGCTGGTGAAGCTCGTCGGGTCGGGACTCTGTCACTCCGACGAGCACCTCCTCACCGGCGACCTGGCGCTCGCCGAAGAGACGCAGCAGGAGCTCGGGATCCAACAGTTCCCCGTGATCGGCGGTCACGAGGGCGCCGGCGAGGTGCTCGAGGTCGGACCGGGTGTGACGGGTCTGGCGCCCGGCGACCACGTCGTGTTCGGCTTCATCCCATCGTGCGGCCAGTGCCCGAAGTGCTCCCACCAGAACCTGTGCGACCTGGGCGCCTACCTGCTGGCCGGCCGGCAGGTCACCGACTTCACGTCGCGGCACCATGCCCGCGGCCAGGATCTCGGATTGATGTGCTGCATCGGCACGTTCGGCGAGCACACCGTCGCGGCGGCTGCGAGTTGCATCAAGATCGACAACGACATCCCGCTCGACAAGGCCGCGCTCGTCGGCTGCGGCGTCACCACCGGGTGGGGTTCGGCGGTGTACGCCGCTGACGTTCAACCGGGCGAGACGGTGGTCGTCGTCGGGTGCGGTGGGGTCGGGATGAACGCCGTGCAGGGAGCCGCGATGGCAGGCGCCCGCCACGTGATCGCCGTCGATCCGGTGGAGTTCAAGCAAGAGCAGGCGCAGATCTTCGGCGCCACCCACTCGTCAGCGAGCCTCGAGGAGGCGCTCGCTCTCGTCGGCGACGTCACGTGGGGCACGATGGCCGACAAGGTGATCCTGACGATGGGTGTCGCCCAGGGCGAGTACATCCAACCGGCACTGGCGATGACCGCCAAGGGCGGCCGTGTGGTCCAAACAGCAGTGGCGCCGTTCACCGTCGAGAGTGTGAGCATGAACCTGTTCGAGCTGACCATGTACGAGAAGCAGCTCGTCGGGTCGATCTTCGGTTCGGCCAACCCCCGCCGCGACATCCCGCGGCTGCTGCGGCTCTACCAGGAGGGCCAGCTCAAGCTCGACGAGCTCGTCACCCGCACGTACGCGATCGAGGACATCAACGAGGGGTACCAGCACATGCGTGACGGCACCAACATCCGCGGCATGGTGATCTACGACCACGCCAACTGATGGGGGCCAACTGACCTGGCGTCCGACTGCGCCGGCGGGCGATCAGGGAAGGACGCGCTCGGCGGTCTCGGTCGCGAGGTACTGGGCGAAGCTCTTCGTGACCTGCCAGCGCCCTCGGCCGCGCCGCTGCGCCTCGTCGTGGTAGGTCGCGACGATCCTCGTGAGTCCCAGGCCCTCGATCGAGACCAAGGTCACCAGCACGTGAGCGGTGATGATGGCCAGTTGCCCTCGCGGTTTGGACAAGTCGCTGAGAGACACATGGATGACGCCGACGTTGTGCTGTGACGCGCGGAACGGCGCCAGCCCGGCTTGCAGCACTTGGAACAGTTCATCTGGTCCGTGGACGAGGAAATCAGGCGCAGCCGGGTCATAACCCGCCGAGACTTGAGCATCCTCGGCGTATGTCGCGCGGTACAGCGCGAGGGCTCGATCGCCGCTGTCCGGGAACGGAAGCGAGTCGGTGGCGGTGACATAGTTCGCCTTGAGCTGGCAGATGTCGGCGTAGACGTCGGCCGGGACCGGTCGGCCCGGACTCGTCTCGACCTCGGCGGCGGCTGCGTCGGAACTCGCGACGAGCGCCGTTGCGCCCACGAAGAGGCCGGCGCCCCCGGCGATCAGCCCTCTGCGGCCGACGACGTGCGTGGACAATTCAGAACGGTCAGCGTCGAGCATCCGTTCCCTCCTCGATAGACAACGGCTTGATGGACAACGGTTTCCCGAAATTGGAGATCTCGTGGCTCACGCCAGGTCGAAGCCGTCGTAGCCCTTCTCGGCGACCTGGTCGCAGATCTCGCGGTACGGGCCGACACCGCCGATGTACGGCAGGAACACACGCGGCTTGCCGGCCACGTTGGAGCCCATGTACCACGAGTTCGCCGATGGGTAGAGCGTCGTGTTGCCGACCTCGGTGACGTGCTCCGTCCACTCGTCCTCGGACTCGAGGGTCGGGTCGATGACCTGCTTGCCGTGCTCGCGCATGTACGTCATCGCATCTGCGATCCAATCGACGTGTTGCTCGATGGAGATCATCATGTTGCTGAGCACTGACGGACTCCCAGGGCCGGTGATCATGAACATGTTGGGGAACTGGGCGGTGGCGACGCCGAGGTAGGTGCGCGGCCCGGCGGCCCACTTCTCCTTCAACACAACCCCGTCGCGACCCTTGATGTCGAAGGCCACCAACGATCCGGTCATGGCGTCGAAACCGGTGGCGAACACGATGCTGTCGAACTCGTACTCGCGCTCCGACGTCCGCACGCCGGTCTCGGTCACCTCCACCAGCGGCGTCTTGCGGAGGTTGACGAGCTCGACGTTGGGACGGTTGTACGTGGCGTAGTAGTCGGTGTCGAGGCACGGCCGTTTGGTTCCGATCGGGTGATCGGTCGGCGCCAACGCCTCGGCGACGTCGGGATCATCGACGATCTGGCGGATGCGTTTGCGCACGTACTCGGCGGCGGTGTCGTTGGCCGCCTTGTCGGTGATGAGGTCGTTGTACGACAACAGCATCCCGACCAGGCTGCCCTTCTCGAAACCCTCCTCGTAGGTGGCTTCGCGCTCGGCGTCGTCGACCTCGAGCGCCGACTTCTCAGGGAGCGGGTTGGGCACACCGAACGCCGACGTGCGGGCCTCGTGACGATGCTCGGGATAGCGCGCCTTGAGCGCTTTGAACTCGTCGGGATCGAGCGGCGCGTTCTTGGCGGGCAGGCTGAAGTTCGGCGTCCGCTGGAAGACCGTCAGGTGCGCGGCCTGCTGGGCGAAGATCGGGATCGACTGGATCGCCGACGAGCCGGTGCCGATCACGCCGAGGCGCTGGCCCGTGAAGTCGACTCCCTCATGTGGCCAATGTCCTGTGTGGTACCAGTTGCCGCGGAACGCGTCGATGCCCGGGATCTCGGGCATTTTCGACGTCGACAGACAGCCGACCGCCATCACGAGGTATTGCGCCGAGACGTCGTCGCCCTGATCAGTGGTGATGCTCCAACGTTGGGCCGACTCGTCGAATCCAGCAGACGTCACGCGGGTGGAGAACCTGATGTCGCGGCGCAGGTCGTAGCGGTCGGCAACATGGTTCGCGTAGCGCAGGATCTCCGGCTGCGTCGCGTAGCGCTCGCTCCACTCCCACTCCTGCTCCAGCTCCGAGTCGAACGAGTACGAGTAGTTGATGCTCTCGACGTCGCACCTGGCGCCCGGGTACCGGTTCCAGTACCACGTGCCGCCGACCCCTGCGGCGGCGTCGTAGACGACGGCCGTGAACCCCAGTTGGCGCAGCTTGTGCAACATGTACATGCCGGCGAAGCCGGCGCCGACGATCACGGCGTCAACGGTGTCGATGGCGGCTCCCGTCGGCGCCGGCTTCTCACGTGTATCGGTCATGTGACTTCCTTCAGGTCGCGGTATTGGCAGATCGGGTGTTGGCTGGGACATGGGTATCGATCGAGGAGGCGATCTGATCGATCGCCTCCGTGTGGCCGGGCAGCATCAAGAGCGTGAAGAAGCCGTGCATCTGGCCGGCGTGACGATGACGATCGACCGCGACACCGGCGTCGGCGAGGCGGTCGGCGTAGGCCTCGCCCTCGTCGCGGAGCACGTCGTACTCGGCGGTGACCACGACCGCCGGCGGCAAACCCGACAGGTCGTCGGCGCGCAGCGGGGAGGCATCGGGCTCGGCGCGCCGCTCGGTATCGGGCAGGTAGTGGTCCCAGAACCAGACCATGCTCGCCCGGTCGAGCAGCAACTGGTTCTCGGCCGCGGTGTACGAGGCGTTGTCGAGATCGGCGTCGGTCACCGGGTAGATCAAAGCCTGGAACGCGATCGGCGGTCCGCCCCGGTCGCGGCTGCGGCGTGCCATCACGGCGGCGATGTTGCCGCCGGCCGAGTCGCCGGCGACGATGATCGGGACGTCGGCGCCGGCGATCTCGGCGAGCCGCGCATTCACCCATTCCAGGGCCGCGTACGAGTCGTCGACCGCGACCGGGTACCGGTGTTCCGGGGCCAACCGGTAGTCGACGAGGACGACTGCGCATCGAGTCCGGTCGGCAAGCTTGCGCCCGAGCGCGTCGAACTCGTCGATGTTGCCGCCGATGACCCACCCGCCGCCGTGGTAGTAGATCAACACGCCGCGTGGCGTCGCGCTCGGGACGAGAACGCGGGCAGCGATGCTTCCGCCCTCCACCGGGATCTCGTGGTCCTCCACACGCTCCATCTCGGGTCCGCTCCCGAACAGCTCGGCGAGGCTGGCGGTCAGGTTGCGCACCTCCTCCGGCGTGCTGTCGGCGATCGGCTTGACACCCGACGCCGCCATCTCCGTCAGGAATGCGGTGAGCGCATCGTTCAATGGCATGGTGCCCCCTCGTTGGCGTTGTTGGGGGAATCTAGTAGGAATACCCGATCATCGGTGTACGGGAGCAATCCCGGCGCTCTCCATCGCCAGCTGCTTGGCGCGCTGCATGTCGTAGTGCCTCCGGGCGACGATGCGTTGCGCGTACAGGCCACCGCCTGACTGGAGATTGGTCACGAGGTGCCATCCGCCGTAGGAATCGGCGGTGAGGTCACGGATGGCATGGAACAGGCGCATCCGCTCCTCGGCCGGCACACCTTCCATCGTCCGCATGTACTTCTCGACGAATGGGCCGGTCTCAGGGTTCTCGAGGTCGCCGATCGTCGGTGAGGTCAGCACCGAGCCGCCGGCGATGTCGTGCAGGTGGCGCACCATCAGGTGGAACTGCGCGGCACCCTGGTACTTGGCGACGTTCGTGAAGAGCTCGTCGGGGTAGTAGTAGCCCTCCGGTGTGGCATGGGCGTTGGTGAGCGCCGCCTCGAGCCCGGCTCGCAGGAGCGAGGCATGGATGAGCATCTCGTCGATCTTGTCGCGGATGTGACCGACCCTGGCCAAGCCGTTGGCTTCGGCGATGAGCTGCGCGAGTCCGACGAGCTGGTCGGCTTGGGTGACCATCGCGGTCAGGCCACCGAGGCGCTCCCACAGACCCAACGCGTGCGCGAAGACGGTGGCGTTGGCAGTTTCGCCGTCGAGGAACACGCGCTCGTCGGGGACGAAGACGTCGTCGAAGATCACGAAGCCGTCGGGCATGCTGTGCACGCGGCTGACAGGAAAGTGCCGGGTGTCGTCGCCGCGCGGGTGGAACGTGGTGTTGACGATCCGCACGCCCGGCGAGTTGACGGGCACTGCACACGCGATCGAGTAGTCCTCCTCCCCCGGCTTCATCGCCTTTGTCGGCATGACCATCAGGTCGTGCACCAGCGAGGCCGCGCTGATGTGCAACTTGGCGCCGCGGATCACGACACCGTCCGGCTTGCGATCGACTACGCGCACGTACGCGTCGGGATCGTGCTGCTGCGAAGGCGGCAGCGAGCGATCTCCCTTGGCATCGGTGATGCACTCGGCGATCCGGATGTCGCGCTGCGTCGCCTCGTCGACGTACGACTCGAGCCGATCCTTGTAGACCGGGTCCACACCACTCATCCGCGGCGCCGCGGTCAGGAGCGTCATCAGCGATCCGTACGTCACGGCGAGTGCGAGATCCATCGTGTGCACGACCGTCGCCCGCTCGCGCAGCTCGGCGAGCGAGCGCGGCGCGACCACCAGTGGGTTGGTGGCACCCGGTTCTGATGAGTAGTGCAGGTCGTATCCGGCCGCAATGGCGCGGATCGGCGCGACGAAGGCGGGCTCGGCCACGAGGTCGGGAACGACGCGCCCGTCGAAGTAGGTGCAGCGTCCGTCGTCCAACGATGCGGTGTAGTCAGACCCGGTCAACATGGACGCACGCCCCCTCACTCAGAAGCCCGGCGACGCGTCGCTCGAAGCATGTAGTATGGTACTCCAACAATCCATGTACCCACATAGTCCACGTACTTTCAGAACTCCGTACAACTGTCACGATCACTCCCCTTCGACGGGCTCCCCGCCCAGTAGAATTCGCACGTAGCGCGGCTGGAGTCGGCGGGAACGCGGGAGGCATTGTGACCCGAGATGCGAGCGACCCGGTCATCGTCGCCGTTGAACATTGGCGAAAGCATGGCTGGGAGACGGGCTGGCACTTCGCGGCGGGCTTGTCGATCTACCGCACCGACGATCTGATCGGGCTGAGCGACGAGGTGGCCCTTCGCCCTCACCGGCTCACCCGCTCGCGTCACGAGGCGCTGGCCGTGCTGTTCTTCTCCCGCCACGGCGAGATGCCTCTCGGCAAGCTGAGCGAGCATCTCCTCGTCCACCCGACGAGCGTCACGACCACGGTTGACACGCTCGAACGGCTCGGTCTCGTCGAGCGCGTCGGACACCCGAGCGACCGACGGGCGACGCTGGCTCGAATCACCAGCAAGGGCCGGCGGGCGATGGAGGAGACGTGTCGCATCATGTCCGAAGCCGGGTGCGGACTCGCCGCCCTGACCGAACGTGAGGCGGAGCGACTGTTCCGGATCCTGGCGAAGGTGCGCGCCGACGCCGGCGACATCAAACGCGACAGCACGCGCCGGGGCAGCGACTCCGAACTCGGAGACCCGATCCTCGTCGCAGAACGCAACTGGGAATCCCAGGGGTGGACCGCCCGTCCGCATTTCCGAGCATCCCTGTCCATCTATCGGACGGTCGAGCTCATCCGCCAGTCCAACGAGGTGGCGCTGCGTCCGCACAAGCTCACCCACGTCCGTCACGAAGCGCTCGCGCTCCTCTACTTCTCGCGTCAACGTGAGATGCCGATGGGCAAGCTGAGCGAACGCCTGCTCGTCCATCCAACGAGCGTGACCAGCACGGTCGACACGCTCGAGCGGCTCGGACTCGTGCGGCGCGTGGCCCACCCGACCGATCGGCGGGCGACACTCGCTCGCATCACTCCGAAGGGCACTCGCGCGATCGAAGCCTCGAACACCATGATGGCCGGGAACCGATTCGGGATCGGGGCGCTCACCGACGCCGAGGCGAAGGCGGCGTTCACGCTCCTCGGCAAGGTCCGCAACGCCCGTTGACCCGTTGGGTCGACCTTCGACGTCAGCGCCGGCACTGACGTCGAGGGCGTCACCCGCCGCGTTGCTTGGCTTGGAGGATCCGCGCCCCGAGTCCGTCGAGCTGTTGGTCGGTGGCCTTGTCGGCGAGCGCCGGCAGGAGGTTCTTCTCCTCGTCCTTCACATGCTCCTGAACGAGCAACCGCAGCGTCTCGAACGACTCCGCGAGCGGCGCCCCCTCCTGCATCTTGAGGTGGTCGATCTGCTTCTTCACCGCGGAGTGCGCCTGCGCCCACCGCTCGATCGCCGTCTCGTCGCCGAGCAGGTGACCGGCGAGCGGGTAGAGGGCGGCATGCTCGGCGTCGTCATGGGCGGCCAGCGCGTCGACGACTTGACCGATGATGCTGGCCTCGCCCGTCTCGGCGAACGTCGCGAACAGCTCCTCCACCCGGCGGTGGTCGGCCAGGATCAGATCGATTCCGTTCGGCATTGCTCAGACCTCCTGGTTGGCTTCACGGGTGGGGTGTACGCCGGCACGATCCCAATGACGGTGCACGGAGAGCGCGTCGATGACCGAACGGGCAAACGTCTTGCTGGCGCGTTCAGCGACGACGACGCCGGGGCCGTCGACCTCGACGCCGGCCGCGGTCAGAAGCTCTGATCCGTCGCCCCACGCGGCGATCGGCTTGAAGTGCCGGTAGGCGCTCTGCACGTACGTGACGACAGCCGGGTTCGTCGCCAAACCGGCGCCGCCGGCCACGACGATGGCATCCGCCTCGGCCGAGCTCGACGTGTGGAACGATCGATCCACCGTCAATTCGTCGGCGCGGCGACCGCCACCGGCGATGGCTCCCTTGTGCGTCGCGACGATTTGGGGAGCGACGCCGGCGGCGAACAGCGCATCGCGCACGGCCCGAATGCCGGCGAGGTCGGCGCCGTCGTTGGCGAGGATGTGCACCACGCGGCCGTCGGGCGGATAGGTGTCCTCGGTGATCATCGACAGCGCCGGCGACGATTCGACTCCACCGGTGGCGTCGGGCACTTCCCCACGTCCATCCTCGCTGTCGAGGTCGGCGATCGCCGCGGCACTCGGGGTGGGAATTCCGAGTCCGATGCCGACACGGCGAGCCAGCTCCTCACTCACCAACGCGAGGCGGAGGATCATCCGTTCGACGACCGCCGGCACCTCGACCTTGCCGAGCTCGAACGTGTAGGCGTCGGCGATGTGGTCCTGCTCGGCCTCGGTCATGCTGTTCCAAAACAGCGTGGCCTGGGCGTACTCGTCGTCAGGGCCTCGCTCGCGGACCTTGGCGCCTTCCACCACGCGCGGCATGTGGATGTAGCCACCGTCCTCGGCCCCGGCCAGGAAAGGACATCCTCCACCCACGGCGTTGGGAAGGTACGGCGTACGCCCGTGATGGACCGCCTGCTGCATGAAGCCGTCACGGAAGTTGTCGTTGACCGGGGCGTGAGGACGGTTGATCGGGATCTGGGAGAAGTTCGGTCCACCGAGTCGGGTCAGTTGTGTGTCGAGGTAGCTGAACAACCGGGCCTGCATCAACGGATCGTCGACGACCTCGATGCCCTTGACGAGGTGACCGACGTGATAGGCGACCTGCTCGACCTCAGCGAAGAAGTTGGTTGGATTCCGATTCAGCGTCATCCGGCCGATCGGCTCCACGGGTACCAGTTCCTCGGGGACGATCTTCGTCGCGTCGAGCAGATCGATGCCCTCGAAGTACTGATCCTCACTGTCGGGCATGACCTGCACGCCCAACTCCCACTCTGGGTGAGCTCCGGCACCGATGGCGTTGAACAGGTCGCGGCGGTGGAAGTCGGGATCGACACCATTCAGCGTGAGCGCCTCGTCCCAGACCAGGCCGTGAACGCCGAGCACCGGCTTCCAGTGGAACTTGACGAGCGACGTCTCTCCCGCCGCGTTGACGAGGCGGAAGGTGTGGACGCCGAAGCCCTCCATCATCCGGTACGACCGCGGGATTGCCCGGTCCGACATCACCCACATCAGCATGTGTGGCGATTCGGGGATCATCGACACGAAGTCCCAGAACGTCGTGTGCGCCGTCTGGGCCTGTGGGATCTCACGATCGGGCTCCGGTTTGGCCGCGTGGATGAGATCGGGGAACTTGATGCCATCGCGGATGAAGAACACCGGGATGTTGTTGCCGACGAGGTCGAAGATTCCCTCATCGGTGTAGAACTTGACCGCGAACCCGCGTACGTCGCGCACGGTGTCAGCGGACCCTCGTGAGCCGACCACGGTCGAGAACCGCGTGAACAGCGGCGTGATGCGACCGCGCTGGAGGAAGTCAGCGCTCGTGATGCGCTCAGCCGTGCCGTACGCCTCGAAGATCCCGTGTGCCGCCGCGCCGCGAGCATGGACCACGCGCTCGGGGATCCGCTCGTGATCGAAGTGCATGATCTTCTCGCGCAGGTGGAAGTCGTCCATCAGCGTCGGGCCGCGGTCGCCGACCTTCAACGAATCGTCGGTGTGCGCCAATCGTTGGCCCTGCGCGGTGGTCAGGAAGTCGCTG
>DATMDV010000387.1:0-14850 GCA_035557475.1 Ilumatobacteraceae bacterium | reverse complement strand
ATCGACGCACCACGGTCGACACCGTCGGCGACCGCGGCGAGGGTGCCGGCGTCGCGCCCACGCGGCCGCCGCAGTGTCAGCGCGCCGATGAAGTCCTTGCGCGAGACCGCCAGCAGGACCGGCCGGCCGAGCTCGACGACGGCATCGAGGTGGCTCAGCACGTCGATCGTCTGGGCGGGCGTCTTGGCGAAATCCGGGCCCGGGTCGAGCACGATGGCCTCGACGTCGACACCCACGTCGATCGCCGTCGCCATGCGCTCCCGCAGGAACGCGACGACGTCGGCGACGACGTCGTCGTAGCGGGGGAACTCCTTGCGCTTCGGCGCGGCCCGCGTGTGCATCAGCACGATCCCGGCACCGCTCTCGGCACAGGCGACGGCGAGATCGATGTCGCGCAGGCCACTCACGTCGTTGATGAGGTGGGCGCCCTCGGCGAGCACGGCGCGCGCCACCGGCGGCTTCCACGTGTCGACCGAGACGACCATGCCGAGCCCGACGAGACGGGCGACGAGGGGTGCGACGCGGCGGATCTCGTCGTCGGGGGCAATTGGGTCGACGCCGGTCACGCCCGATTCGCCTCCGACGTCGATGATCGCCGCCCCGGCGGCGGCGAGTTCCTCGGCCCGTGCGACCTGGGCGTCGACGCCGTCGTACAGCCCACCGTCGGAGAACGACTCCGGGCTGGCGTTGACGATTCCCATGATGAGCGGCTCGCCAGCAGTCGCGACGAGGGTGCGATCGCGCAGCCGCAGCATCGACGGCGAGCCTACGACCGGGAGACGAGCGTGCCGCTCTAATGATGACGAAAAGTGTCGATACACTTCGGCGCCAGCCGACGACCGGTGTGCGGTGTCGGGCATCGTCGGACCTCCCCCCGGTGGCGCCACCACGAAGGACGAAGACATGACTGATCGGATCGAGGTACGTGGCCTCCGTCTGATGGCGACCGTGGGCGTTCTCGACCACGAACGGGCCGCGACCCAGCCGATCGAGATCGACCTCGTCATGCAGGTCGATCTGTCCGGTGCCACCGAGAGCGACCGCCTCGAAGAGACGGTCGACTACGGCGCGGTGTCGATGGCCGTCGAAGAGGTCGTCGCCAAGAGCCGCGACCTGCTGCTCGAGCGACTCGCCGGCCGCATCGCCGAGACGGTCCTCGGCTGGACCGCGGTCGAGACCGTCGAGGTCGTCGTGCGCAAACTCCGTCCTCCCGTCCCGGTGCCGCTCCACGACACGGGTGTCCGGCTGGTGCGCAGCCAGGCTGGTCGCTCGGCGAGCACGTCGGCCGGGCCGCACCGGGCGTTGGTCGCCCTCGGGTCGAACCTCGGCGACCGCGTCGACTACCTCCGCCACGCCGTCCGCCGGCTGGCACCCGTGCTGCAGTCGTCGGTGTGGGAAACCGAGCCCGTCGGTGGTCCGTCCGGCCAGGGTCCGTATCTCAACATGGTGATCGCCGTCGAGACGGCCGACGACCCGTTCGCGTTCATGCGTCGCTGCCAACGTGTCGAGATCACCGCCGGGCGCGTCCGGCGGACCCATCACGGAGCTCGCACGCTCGACGTCGACGTCCTGTTCTACGACGACGTGCGCATCGACAGCCCCGAGCTGATCGTCCCGCATCCTCGGCTGGCGGGCCGCGCGTTCGTGCTCGCGCCGCTCGCCGAGATCGCCCCGACGCGCGTTCCGGCCGGCTGGGACGCCGACCCGGCGGTGACGGCCGGCCTCCGGTCGCTCGGACGGCTCGACCTGCTGTGAGCGCGATCACTCGTGAGCCCGCGCCGGGGGAGTTCCTGTTCCCCGCCGCCGATTGGACCATCGGCGACGCGATCGCCCGCAAGGCCGCGACGACCATCTCGGTGTGCATCCCGGCGTTGAACGAGGGGCTGACCATCGGCCACATCGTCGAAACGATCCGTGACGCGTTGGCGGGTCCCGACGGGTTGGTCGACGAGATCGTGGTGCTCGACGACCGGTCGTCCGACGACACCGCTCGGCGTGCCGCCGACGCCGGTGCCCGGGTCGTGCCGATCGAGTCGATCCACGCCTCGGTGGGCACCGGGCGCGGCAAGGGCAACGCGTTGTGGACGAGCCTGCTGGCCTCGAGCGGCGACATCGTCGTGTGGTGCGACGGCGACGTGACCACGCTCGAACCGAGTTGGATCGTGCGTCTCGTGGCGCCCCTCCTCGCCCGGCCCGAGCTGGCCTTCGTGAAGGCCCGCTACCACCGCCCCGACGATCAGGGTGGCGGCGGGCGGACCACCGAGTTGGTCGCTCGCCCGCTGCTGTCGCTCATCGAACCGCGACTGGCGGCGATCGCCCAACCGCTCGCCGGCGAGATGGCCGGACGGCGAACGGTGCTCGAGGACGTCCCGTTCGTGCAGGGCTGGGGCGTCGAGCTCACACTCCTGCTCGAGATCGCCAAGCGTCACGGTGTCGGGTCGATCGCCGAGGTCGACCTCGGCGAGCGTCGACACCGCCACCACCAACTCGAGCAGCTTGCGCTGCAGGCGGCGGAGGTGCTCGTGACCGGGCTGCGTTGGGCGGGGCTCGACCAGTCGTCGGGCATGGTCGACCTGATCCGCGCCGGTGGCGAACATCGGGAGCTGAACATCGCCACCCGCCCGCCGATCAGCTCGATCGTCGGCTCGGGCGTGCTGCCAGGGGGCGGCTAGCGATCACCGACCGCCTACGCTCCCCGGTGACGACAGGGGAGCGCATGGCGTACGACACCGACGATCCGGCAGTGCGCCGGCCGGTCACCGACTGGGCCGGCGATTGGGACTGGCTCGATCCGGCATGGGGAGCTGGCGCGCCCGAGATCTGGCAGTCGCTGCGCGACGCCGGGTGCGCCGTGGCGTTCACCGAGCGCTACGGGCGGGCGTGGATGCCGATCGGCTACGAGACGATCTCCGAGGTCGCCTACGACACCGAGCATTTCTCGTCGTTCCGGGTTTCGGTGTCCCATCCCGACTCGCCGGTTCGTCCGGCGCCGCCGATCACGTCGGACCCTCCCGATCACCACGAGCACCGCCGGTTGCTCCTGCCGGCGTTCAGCCCCAAGGCCGTCGATCCGCTCACCGACGAGACCCGTCGTTACTGCCGCGAGCTGATCGAGCGCCTCGACGGGCTCGACGCGGCCGACGCCGCCGGCGATTACTCCCAGCACATCCCGGTGCACCTGATCGCCCACATGGTCGGTGTCCCGGAGTCCGATGCCGACGTGTTCCGCGACTGGATCTTCCGCAACTTCCAGCTCGGGCCGATCGATCCCAATGCCAAGCTGCGACTCCAAGAGGACATGGCGGCCTACTTCGACCAGCTCCTCGACGCACGCCTCGTCGAGCCCGCCGACGACCTCGCCACCTACGTCACGCAGTCCGAGCTCGACGGCCGGCCGATTCCGCGCGAGCTGCAACGCGGGTACCTGTCGCTGCTGATCCTCGCCGGCATCGACACCACGTGGAGCGCGATCGGCTCGGGGCTGTGGCACTTCGGTTCGAATCCGCACGACCGCGATCGGCTGTCGGCGCTCCCGTTCGACGATCCGTTGTGGCGGATGGCGAGCGAGGAGGTGCTGCGGTTCTACGCGCCCGTCACGATGGCCCGTCAGGTCGTCGCCGACACCGAGGTCGGCGCGTGTCCGGTCCGCCGCGGCGAGCAGGTCCTGCTCACGTTTCCGGCCGCCAACCGTGACCCCGCCGTGTTCGATCGAGCCGATGAGTTCGTGATCGATCGCGAGATCAACCGTCACGCCGCATTCGGGCTCGGCGTGCATCGCTGCGTCGGTTCGAACCTGGCCCGGCTCGAGCTGCTGGTTGCGTTGCAGGAGTGGTTGTCGGCGTTCCCGAACTATGAGGTCGACCCGACCCGCGAGACCACGTGGGTCGGCGGGCAGGTGCGCGGCCCGCGCTGCGTGCCGGTGCTGCTCAACCGCTGATCGCGTCTGGGACTCACCCGATCTGGGCGATCGCATCGGCGACCGCGATCGTCCGCCGGGCGTTGTCGACGTGCAGGTTCTCGATCATCCGACCGTCGACCGTGATCACCCCTCGGCCATCGGCGACCGCCTCCTCGAACGCCTCGATCACCCGTCGGGCGTACGCGACCTCGTCCGCATCGGGCGCCCAGACGTCGTTGGCGATGTCGACCTGTCCCGGATGGATCAGCGTCTTGCCGTCGAAACCCAGCTGGGCGCCCTGCTCGCATTCGCGCCGGAAACCTTCGGCGTCCTGCACGTCGTTGTAGACGCCGTCGAGGATGACCTTGCCCGACTCGCGTGCGGCCAGCAGCGCCGCCGCGAGGTGCGGTACGAGCGGTGCCCGGCCGGGGACGTGTTGTGCACGGAGCTCCTTGGCGAGGTCGTTGGTGCCCATCACGAGCGCTCCGACCCGATGGTGGGCGGCGATCGCCCGCACGTCGAGCACCGCGGTCGGCGTTTCGATCATCGCCCAGATCCACATCGTCGCCGGCGCGCCCGCCGTGTCGAGCTCGGCGGACACCGCATTGAGGTCGAGGATCGAACCGACTTTCGGGATCACCACCGCCGCGGCATCACTCGTCGCCGCGGCGCGGAGGTCGTCGGAACCCCACGCGGTGTCGAGCCCGTTGCAGCGGATCGCGATCTCACGGCCACCGTACGCGCCGGAGGCGGCGGCCGCGCACGCCTGGTCGCGCGCCGCCGGCTTGGCGTCCGGGGCGACGGCGTCCTCGAGGTCGAAGATCAACGCGTCGGCTGGGATCGTCTTGGCCTTCTCGAGGGCGCGCTCGTTGGCGGCGGGCATGTACAGCACCGACCGGCGTGGTCGAACGTCGGTCATGTCACGCGAACCCGTACGCCGTGGCCAGGTCGGGGTCGCGCGCCGCCAGCCGGCGGGCGAGCTCGATCACCACCCGGCACTGCTTGACCGACGCGTCGTCCTCCATCTTGCCGTCGAGCATGATCGCTCCCGTGCCGTCACCCATCGCGTCGATGACGCGCTGGGCTTGCGCGACGTCGGACGGACGGGGCGAGAACACCCGCTTGGCGATGTCGATCTGCACCGGGTGCAGGCTCCATGCCCCGACGCAGCCGAGGAGGTAGGCGTTGCGGAACTGGTCCTCGCAGGCGACCGTGTCGGTGATGTCGCCGAACGGGCCGTAGTACGGCAGGATCCCGGCCGAGACGCACGCGTCGACCATCCGCGAGATCGTGTAGTGCCACAGATCCTGCTGATGGGTCCGTCGCGGCGCGTCCGGGTCTTCGGACGAGGGGTCCTCGCGCACGAGGTAGTCGGGGTGCCCGCCGCCCACCCGGGTGGTCTTCATCCGCCGGTTGGCGGCGAGGTCGGCCGGGCCCAGCGACAACCCCTGCATGCGCGGCGACGCCGCGCAGATCTCCTCGACGTTGGCGACACCGGTCGCGGTCTCGAGGATCGCGTGCACGAGGAGCGGCTCGGTGAGACCGGTCTTGGCTTCGAGTTGGGCGAGCAGCCGGTCGACGTAGTGGATGTCCTCGGGCCCTTCGACCTTGGGGATCATGATCACGTCGAGCTTGTCGCCGATCTCGGACACGAGGGTCAACAGATCGTCGAGCCCCCACGGCGAGTCGAGGCTGTTGACTCTCGTCCACAACTGCGTCTCACCGAGATCGACGGTCTTGGCGGCTTCGATGAGTCCGGCCCGGGCCGCTTCCTTGTCGCCGGCCGGGATCGCGTCTTCGAGGTTGCCGAGCAGCACATCGACGGTCGGCGCGATGTCCGGCAACTTGGCCACCACCTTGGCGTTCTGAGGTGGGAAGAAGTGGATCATCCGGCTCGGCCGGAACGGGATCTCGCGAACCGGCTCGGGAGCGCCCACGGCGAGCGGCCGGAAGAAGTCCCTGGGGCTGCGCACGGCCCCGAGGGTAGGCCGTACCGGCATCGCGTGCGAAGACTGGGACTGGAGTTGAGCCCGCAACGTGCCGATGATCTGGAAGAGTTGTCGGCGCGCGCCCTGTGCCGGCTCGAGCTGCACTGACGACGCGGCGGACGAGGATGACGATGAGCACTCGAGGAACGACCGAGACCGGGAATCGCGGGGCCGACCGCACCAGCGCTTCCGCGGGTCTCGACCAAGCTGATCTCGAGCGCTCGTGGCGGCTCGGGCGCGACATCGTCGACGCCGTCGACCGGGTCGTCGCCGGCCAGCGCGAAGCCGCTGAGATGGCCGCCGCCTGCCTCCTGTCGGGCGGCCACCTGTTGATCGAGGACATCCCGGGCGTCGGCAAGACGTTGCTGGCCCAGGTCGTCGCCGCGGCGGTCGGTGGAACTTTCCACCGCATCCAGGGCACGCCCGACCTCCTGCCCGGTGACGTGACGGGCTCGATGGTGCCTGACCACGACACGTTCAGGCTCCGGTTCCGGCCCGGTCCGATGTTCGCCAACGTGGTCGTCTTCGACGAGTTGAATCGCACCAACCCGCGCACGCAGTCGGCGCTGCTCGAAGCGGCCGAGGAGGCGACGGTCACGATCGACGGCACGACCCACTCGTTGCCGGACCCGTTCCTGCTCGTCGCCACCCAGAACCCGATCGAGCTGGCCGGCACCTACCGGCTCGGCGAGGGCGCCCTCGATCGGTTCGCAGCCGTCGTGACACCCGGCCGGGCCGGCTTCGACGACGAGGTCGACGTGCTCACCGGTCGACGCGGGCGCAAGCTGCTCCACGACGTCACCGCGGTGGCGTCACTCGACAAGGTGATCGCGGGACGCGACGCCGTCGATCGCGTGCACGTGCCGGAGCCCGTTGCCCGTTACGTGGTCGAGTTGCTCGAGGCGACCCGGCAGCACAACCGGGTGCGTCTCGGCGCGTCGACCCGCGGCGGCGTGGCCCTCGTGGGTCTGGCCAGAGCGTTCGCGGTGATGCGCGGTCGCGGTTACGTCGTCCCCGACGATGTCGCCACCGTCGCGGTGCCGGCACTGGCCCACCGGGTGCTCGTCGTCGACGGTGCCGGCTCGACCGCGGCCGGGCGGGATGTGGTGATCGAGTGTCTCGGGCGCGTGCGACCACCGTCGGCCTGACCCGACCCACGGGCTTGTCTCCCGGCGCCGGCGCGCTTGTCGGCGCGTGGTTCGTCACGCTCGCGATCGCCCGCCTCACCGGTGCCGCGGCGGTCGTCGTCGTGCTCGGCGCGGGTGTCGTCGGCCTGGTCTGGGCGACGTTCGCCGGATGGTTCCGGCTGCGGTGGTTCCAGCTCCACGACCTCACGACCGTCACGTCGACGACCGTCGGGGAACCATTCGCCGTGACGGCGCGTTGCCCGAATGAACGTGTCGGCTGCTCCGACGTGCTCGTTCGCATCTCCGATCGGGGGACCGAGGTCGCCAGCGGGCGGCTGCCGAACGGTCGCTTCGCCGAGCGCGGCGTGTTCATCAGCCGCGGTGTCGTCGACCGTGTCCGAGTGAGCGCTCGGTCGGCGGGCCGCCCCGGCCTCGTGTGGTGGGAGCGCCGCTCGGTGGTCGACATCGAGCCCGTCGTCGTCGCGCCGCGTCCGGCCGGTCCTGGCGCCCGGATCGAGATCGTCACGGGAGCGAACGGCGGGGAGACCACCGGATCGTCCGGATCGCACGATGGAGACGTCGACGGCATCCGGCCGTGGCGCGACGGCGACACTGAGCGTTCGGTTCACTGGCCGACGTCGCTCCGCACGGGTGACCTCGTGGTCCTCGACCATCATCGCAGCGCCGACACGCGCTGGATCGTCCGCATCGACGGCGATGCCGATGACCACGACGAGCAGGCCGGTCGTGCGAGATGGGCGCTCGACGAGGGGAGACGTCGCGGTGTGCGAACGTCGGCCGCGGTCGGCGCCGAGGTGCCGGTCGAGATCGCCGACGCAGATGCTGCGGCGCGTTGGACTGCCACGTGCAACCCGGATCCGTCGGCGACCCGCCTGCGTCGTCTGCCGCGCGCTCGGCCGGAAGCCGGACTCCCGCTCGCGCCGACCGCCAGGTGGGCGACCGCGGCGGCGACGTTCGCGGCGCTCACGCTTCTCGTCGGTGCGATCGGCTCGTCGTCGCTGACGATCGCGCTGCTCGCGGTGGGGACCGCCGTCGGTGCCGCCGTGACGGCCAGGGTCGGTCGATCCGGCGGCGAACTGCCGACGTTCGTGCGGCTGATCGTCGCCCTTGCCGCGCTGGGCGGTGTGGCGGCGATCGCGGCCGGGTCGGGCAGCGTGTCGGGCCTGCTCGCCGTCCTGCGCGGACCGTTGCCCGAGTTCCTCATGCTGCTCGTGGTGCTCCACGGTTTCGAGTGCACCGACCGACGCACCGCCCGCGTCGCGCTTGCCATCTCGGCGGTCGTCGCCAGCTATGCCGCCGGCCTGCGCGTCGACAGCCAACTGGGCTGGTGGCTCGCCGGCTGGGGGACGTGTTTCCTCGCCGCGACGTTGCTGACGGCGCACGACGATCGGGAGGTTCTCGGAGCACTCCGGTCGGGTGCGGGGATCCGGGTGGTTCGCCCAAGTGCCGGCCGGCTCACCCACTCGGCGTTCGGCCTGGCGCTCGGGGTGCTCGCCACCGTCATGCTTCTCTCGGTGGTCCCGGTACCGACCGGGCCCGCCACGCTGACGCTCCCGGCGTTCATCGACGAGGCGCGCGCCGTCGACGCACCGGGCGTCCTCGCCCGCACCGACGGCTCGATCGCCGAACGCGGCGACCCGGGCGACGGAACACGCGGCGCGCTGAGCACACTCGGCGGGTATCCCGGATTCAGCGAGTCGCTCGACACATCGATGCGGGGCGACTTCGGAAACGACGTGGTGATGCGCGTGCGGGCCGCGGAGCCCGACTTCTGGCGGGGCCAGACGTTCGCCGACTTCGACGGCCGATTCTGGTACGCCGACAGCAATCTCGGGGCTCGTGATGATGGCCCCAACATCGGTGTGGCGCACGCGGTCGGTGATCCGAGAGCGCTGGGCGTCGCGTCGAGTCGTTTCGTCCAGACCTACTTCGTCGAGTTCGACCAGCCCAACGTCGTGTTCGCCGCCTACCGCCCGACGCGTGTGATCTTCGACGGCGCAGTGTGGCGACGACCCGATGGTGCGTTGCGGTCCGACGTCGTCCTCACCGACGGTGCGGTCTACACCGTGGTGTCCGAGCGCCCCGAGGTGACCGTCGAGTCGCTGCGCGGCCAGGGCGACGTGGCGGCCCGTCTCGCGGCCCGACCCCCGGACGAGGTCCGGCGCTACACCGAGGTCCCGCCGTCGACGACGCAGCGGACCCGTGAGTTGGCGACCGCGCTCGCGGCGCCGACCGACACCACCTACGACATGGTGCGTGCGTTCGAATCGTGGATCGCGGCCAACGTCGTGTACGACCTCGATGCGCCGACGCCGGAGGCGGGTGTCGATGCCGTCGACGACTTCTTGTTCTCGTCGCGCCGCGGGTTCTGCGAGCAGATCGCGTCGGCGCTCGCCGTGATGCTCCGCACCCAAGGTGTGCCGGCCAGGTTGGCGACCGGCTACCTGCCCGGCGAACGCGACCGGCTGTCAGGCGTGTGGAAGGTGCGCGCGTCCGACGCCCACGCCTGGGTCGAGGTGTGGTTCCCCGACTCGGGGTGGCAGGCGTTCGATCCCACTGCCGACGTGCCGTTCGGTGGCGAAGTCGATGCCGGTTCCGTCGGCGGCGAGCTGGCGGAGGCGATCAGCCAGGCGGCCGCCGACAATGCCGTCGCGCTGACCGGCCTCGTTCTCGGCGTCGCGGTGGCCATCGGCGTCGCCCGGGCGGCACGGATCGTCGTCCGCCGCCGCCGTCGCGGGCGCTGGGGTTTGTTGCAGGATCGCCTCGAACGTGCCGCCGCGGCCCGCGGGATCGACACCATCTGCTCGAACCCCGAGATCGCCCGGCGGTGGGCGGCGACCGATCCACGTCACGCCGAACAGGTGCGCGATTTGGCGGTCATCCTCGATCGGGTCACGTTCGACCCGACATGGACCGATAAGGATGAGGTGTACGAGACAGCGGGAGGTCTCAGTGAGCAGCTCAACGTATGAGGCGGAGACACGACGTGTCGACGCACCTGGGGGCCGGATCGCGGTCTGTTCCGACGATCCGTATGGCGAGGCGACGGCGGAGTTCTACGACCTGCTCGCCACCGCGATGTGGGACGAGCTCGGCCCGTCGTTGCCGCGCTTGCTGTCCGGCGTCGACCCGGTAGCCGGTCCGATCCTCGATCTCGGTGCCGGCACGGGCGCCGGCACGGTGCATCTCCATGCCGCGTTCCCGAGTGCGGCGATCATCGCCCTCGAGCCGTCGAAGGCGATGCGAACGGCGATGAACGCCCGACTCGCGGGTGACGCGGGATTGCGCCGGGCCGTCACCGTGGTGCCCCGTGCCTTCGCGGACGCGCAGCTCCCGGACCGCCTCGGCGGGGTACTCGCGTCGGCGGTGATCGGTCACTTCGATCGGGACGCCCGGCACGCGTTGTGGTGCTCGTTGGCGGAACGGCTCGCTCCCGGCGCGCCAGCATTGATCGGCGTGCTCCCGCCGACCCGCCCTGCCTCGATTCCGCCGACCCGCTACCGCAGCCTACCGGTGGGCGAATCGGTGTACGAGGGGTGGATGCAAGGCGAACCGCTCGACGACCGGCGGATGCTCTGGACGATGACGTACCGGGTGCTCGTCGGTGCCGACCTCGTGTACGAGCGGCGGGCGTTGTCGATGTGGCACACGTGCGGTCCCGACGATGTCGCCGACGAGGTCGCCGGGCTCGACCTCGATGTCGAACGCCCCGACCCCGACCACGTCGTCCTCCGCCGCCGCGCCTGACCGATCTCATGAAGTTTCGGCGTCGTCAGGACGCCGAAACTTCACGAGATGGCAAATCCCATGACAAGGGGATCACGAGAAGTTGGCGAGCCAGGCCGGCATCCGGGTGGCGCGACCGTCGGGGGTGATGCAACCGTGGACGGTGACGCCGGTGGCGTGCGCCGCGCCGTCCACCGTCAGGAGGTACGCCATCTGGAACGTGACGCGGCCGAGCGCGGCGATCATCACGTTGACGTCGAACACGTCGTCGAACTCGAGCGGCTTGCGGTACCGCACGAACGCCTCGAGCACGGCCATCTCGATGCCTTCCGCCCGAACCTCGTCGTACGGGTGGCCGACGTGGCGAAGGTAGGCGACGCGGGCCTCCTCGAAGTACGGCAGGTAGCGGCTGTGGTGCACGATCCCCATCGCGTCGGTCTCGGCGAAACGAACCCTGATGCGGTGTGAGAACGGATAGTCGGCGGCGTCGAGGGACGGCTCAACTGACGTACGCATTCCGCCGGACCATACTCACCCGGGTGACGCCGGCGATCCGCGTCCTCGAAGCGGCAGGCGTCGAGTTCCGTGTGCTCGAGTACGACCGCGGTGAGGCCCTGCGCGACTTCGGCCGGGAGGCGGCCGAGGCGCTCGGCCTCGACCACGATCAGGTGTTCAAGACGCTCATCGTGACCGCCGATGGCAGCGACGCGGTGGCGATCGTTCCGGTGAGCTGCACGGTCGGGCTCAAGGCGGTCGGCGCCGCGCTCGGCGCCAAGCGGGTCGAGATGTGCGACCCCGAGCGCGCTCAACGCGTCACGGGATACGTGCTCGGCGGCATCAGCCCGTTCGGTCAGAAGAAACGCCTGCCGACCGTCGTCGACGAGACGAGCGAGCTGTTCGAGACGATCTATGTGAGTGGCGGCAAGCGTGGCGTCGACGTCGAGGTCCGGACCGCCGACCTGGTCGCACTGACCGAGGCAGTGGTGGCGCCCATCGCTGTCACGGATTGATCACGCGAGACGCTTGTGCGGCCTGCGCCGCACGAGCCGGCGACCAGACGTTCATCTCCCGAACGGAGGGTGAGCCGGCTCAAGTCCGACTGGGGTGGCGCATGATCGCTTCGATGCGGGCGACCCGGGTGCGTGCTGGGGGGTGGGTCGCACCGAGGCGGGCCCGCCATCCGATCGTCCGGGTGCCGCCACCGAGTGAGATCACGCGCCGCAACGCCTCTGCGAGTTGGCGGCCGTAGCCCATCCGGATGGCTCGGCGGTCGGCCTCGAACTCCGACGAGTGGCCGACCAGGTTGGCGAGCGCATCGGACGCGTACAACGCGGCGAGGAACACCCACGAGATCGCCGTCAGCAATGCGCCGATCACGCGTCCGAGCGCGGTCAGCGCCGACGAATGGGCGGCGAAGTTGTCGGTCGCGGCGCGGGCGACGTTCTGCAGGAAGAAACCGAAACGCGCGAATAGGACGATCGGGAGCGACAACCAGTGGCCAAGGGTGAGCGCCACCGTGTGCATCCCGAGGTGGTGGCTCAGCTCGTGGGCGAGCACGCCGGCGAGCTCCGGCCGCGTCAGGCGCTCGACCGCGAACGACGTGACGACGACGAGATGGCCGCCACATGCGAACGCGTTGAGCTCGTTCGACGGCAGGATCCGCACGACGAAGTCGTCGGGCTTGAGGTCATTGCGAGCCGCCAGTGACGTCCAGACGGGTCCGATGGCGTCGAGCTCGCGTGGATCGGGCCGACGTGCGCCGAGCAGCGGCGTCAGGACCGCGACCTGGACCGGCCGCACGAACAGCAGTGCGCCGAGCGCCAACCAGGTGACCGGCAGCAGCCAGAACGGGATGTCCCACAGCAACCGCAACGGCAGCCACATGATCACCAGGGCCGCCAACCAGAATGGGACGAGGGCCGCCACCGGCAAGAACGCGGTGACGGCAGCGCTCTCCACCTGGCGAGTCCGACGACCTGTTCCAAACATGCAACGGACCAGGATAGGGAGCCGCGGCACACACAGGAGGTGGTACCCCCAGGTAGCCTGGCCAGCGGTGTCAGCCGAATCGCAAGCCAGTTCAGCGCTCGAGAAAGCGACGTCGGTGCGCGTGCGCCAACTGCTCGACGACGCCGCCGCGTGCCGCGACAACGACCCGGGTGCGTCGCGCCAATTCGCGCTGCAGGCCCGTGTCGTCGCCCGCGCCGACGGCGATCGCGTCGGCGAGGCGGAGGCGCTGTATCGGCTGGCGAGCCTCGCCCACGGAGCAGGCGACGCCGACGAGGCGTTCGGGCTGGCGATGGAAGCGTCCGAGATCGCGTCGACCACCTCGGCGACGCTCATCGAGGCGTGGGCTGTCCACCTGATCGGAATCGTCCACTACCAGGCCAGCAACTTCTCCGAGGCGCTCGAGCACTGCCTGCGGGCACTCGAGATCTACCGAACCACCGACCACCAGGTCGACGAGGGCAACATCTTGAACACCGTCGCTGCGGTGTACCACTCGATGGGCGACAACGACCGGGCGATCGTCACCTACGAGTCGGCGTTGGCGGTCAACGAGCCGCTCGGGCGGTTCGGGTTCGCGGCCCTCGTGCTCGGCAACATCGCTCGGATCCGGGCGTCGCGCTCCGAGTACCTCCCGGCGGTCAGTCTCGGCCGGCGGGCGGTCGACCTCGCTCGCAAGCACAGCCCCGACATCGTGAGCAACCTGCTCGCCGACCTCGCCGAGGCCTACATGGGCCTCGCCGACCACGAGCGGGCCTCCGAATGCTTCGCCGAAGCGCGCCGGGTGTGGGAGGAACGTGCCGATCACGGCATCGAGCCGGTGCCGGCCACCCAGCTCGGCGTCATGATGGCCGAGGGTCGCGTCGCACTGCGGCGGGGCGCCCTGTCCGAGGCGATCTCGGTGCTCCAGGCCGCGCTCGACATGGCCGAGCGCACCGACAGCCGCGAGTTCGAGCTCGAGATCAACGACTTGTTGGCCACCGCGTTCAAGCGCAGTGGACGGTTCGAAGAGGCGCTCGACCGACGCGAGAAGCACGACTCGCAGTACCGCACGATGTTCACCCACGCCACCGATCTCCGGTTGCGCACGCTCCAGGTGGCGCACGAGACGGCCACCGCCCGCCAGCAGGCCGAGATCCTGCGGCTGCGCACCCACGAGCTCGAAGCAATGGTCACCACCGACGGGCAACCGATCGTGCGGTCGGCCAACCAGCTCGATGCGTTCGAGCGGCTGGCGGTGCTCGCCGAGTTCCGCGACACCGACACCGGTCAGCACACCAAGCGGGTCGGCGACATGGCGGCCGAGATCGCCCACGCCCGCGGCGAGAACCCCGACTGGGCCGAGCGGCTGCGCCTCGCGGCGCGACTGCACGACATCGGCAAGGTGTCGGTTCCCGACGCCGTGCTGTTGAAGAGCGGACCGCTCACCGTCGAGGAGTTCGAGATCATGAAGACCCACACCACCGTGGGCAATCAGATCCTCGCCGGCAGTTCGTCACCGCTGTTCCAGCTGGCGTCCGAGATCGCCATCTCGCACCACGAGTGGTGGGACGGCAGTGGCTACCCGTACGGCCATCGCGCCGAGTCGATCGCGCTCTCCGGGCGCATCGTCGCCCTCGCCGACGTCTTCGACGCACTTTGCAGCCGGCGGGCCTACAAGCGGGCGTGGCCGATGGGTGAGGCCGCCCGCTTCATCGTGTCCGGCCGCGGTGCGCAGTTCGAGCCCGACCTCGTCGACTCCTTCGTCTCCGTCCTGCTCGCCCGCTACCCCGAACTCGAAGGCGAGCTGGGATAGAGATCGGGCTCCCCGCAAGGCAAGCGATGCCGCACGAGCCGCCGACCAGACGAGCCCTGCTCCTACGTGGTGTGAGCCGGCTCGATCAGACTCGTTTCGCCCAGCGCTCTGACCACCCAGTCGCCGACGAACGACGCCAGCTCGGCGGCTGACAGCTCGATGCGGCCATTGCGCCACGCGTTGCTGAACGACGACACCGCGCCGAGCACACCGAGCGCGAGCAGAGTGGGATCGGTGTCGGCGATCTGCCCGTCGCGTTGGGCTTCCCGGATGTGGGCGAGCACGTCG
>DATMDV010000386.1:0-2496 GCA_035557475.1 Ilumatobacteraceae bacterium | reverse complement strand
CGGACCGCAACCCGGCGTTTTCATGGGCCGCCCACGCCTTGGGCCCGGCCCACACGAATCCGAGACCGGGTGGCACCATCAGGCCCTTCTGCGAAGCCGCGACCGTGACGTCGACACCCCACTCGTCCATCAGGTACATGTCGCAGCCGAGCGACGCGATGCAGTCGACCATCAGAAGCGCGGGGTGGTCGGCGGCGTCGATCGCCCGCCGGATCGCGGCGATGTCGTTGCGCACCGAGGTGCTGGTGTCGACATGCACGGCGAAGACCGCCTTGATCGTGCGATCGGTATCGGCTCGCAGGTGTGCCTCGACGTCAGCCGGATCGATCGGCGACCGATCGGGCGCGTGGACCGTGTCGATCTCGATGCCCGACACCGCCGCCATCTCGCCCCACACCACGGCGAACCGGCCGGATTCGAGCACCAGCACACGGTCGCCGCGCGACAGCGTGTTGCTGATCGACATCTCCCACGCGCCATGACCGTTGGACACGGTCACGAACGGTGTCGCAGACGTGCGGGCGATGCCGGGGAGCTGTTCGAAGATCTCGTCCGTGATGTCGAGGAGCTCGCCGTCGTAGATGTTGGGCATCGGACGGTGCATGGCTGCCAGCACCCTGTCGGGGGTCACCGACGGCCCCGGGATCGCCACCATGTCACGACCGTTGTTGAGCGAAGCCTTCACGCGTGCCAGTCTCCCACCCCCGCCGGCCGCTCCCACATCCCGTTCCCGCGGTGCGGCTTCGTCACCGTCCTCCGCGTGGCACGCGGCGGACGGTGACCGAAGCGACCGGCGCGGTGGTCTCGACTCAAGCGGAGGACATGGTCGCGGCTAGACCGTCGCCATGAGCGACATCCGTCCCTTCACGATCGCCGTGCCCGACGAGGACATCGAGGATCTCCGGCGCCGTCTGGCGTCGACGCGTTGGCCGGAAGCGGAAGCGGTGGACGACCTGACGCAGGGCATCCCGCTGGCGTACGTGCAGGAGGTCTGCCAGTACTGGCGCGACGACTACGACTGGCGCCGATGCGAGGCGGCACTCAACGCCCATCCCAACTTCCTGGTCGAGATCGACGGGCTCGACGTGCATTTCCAACACATCCGCTCGACGCACGACGACGCCACCCCGCTCATCCTCACCCACGGCTGGCCGGGATCGATCGTCGAGTTCCAGAAGGTGATCGCTCCGCTCACCGACCCGACGGCGCACGGCGGCGCAGCTGGTGACGCGTTCCATCTCGTCATCCCATCGCTCCCGGGCTACGGGTGGAGTGGCAAGCCGACGCGCGCCGGGTGGGGGGTCGAGCGGATCGCCACCGCGTGGCACGAGCTGATGACCACGCTCGGCTACGACTCGTTCGTTGCGCAGGGTGGCGACTGGGGCTCGGCGGTGACGACGATGATCGGGGCCCAGAACCTCGGCGGCTGCACGGCGATCCACACCAACATGCCGACGGTGCGGCCCACCGCCGACCTGTTGACCGACCTGACGCCGCAGGAGCAGCAGGCGATCGAGGCCGCCAAGTTCTACGCCGACTGGGACTCCGGCTACTCCAAGCAGCAGAGCACGCGGCCCCAGACGGTCGGCTACGGCCTCGTCGACTCACCGGCCGGGCAGGCGGCGTGGATCCTCGAGAAGTTCTGGCGCTGGACGGACTGCGGCGACCACGTCGAGAACGCGCTGACCCGCGACGAGCTGCTCGACAACGTGTCGGTCTACTGGTTCACGGCGACGGGGGCATCGTCGGCGCGGCTGTATTGGGAGAGCTTCGGCAAGTTCCGCGAAGGGCTGGTCGAGATGCCGACCGGCTGCAGCATCTACCCGCATGAGATCATCCGCTCCAGCCGTCGGTGGGCTGAGAGCAAGTACACCGACATCCGGTATTGGAACGAGCTCGACCGCGGCGGACACTTCGCGGCGTTCGAGCAGCCGGACCTGTTCGTGAGCGAGCTACGCGCCGCGTTCGCGGCGTTGACTGCGAACGTCTGAGGAAGGACACGACATGACGATGCTCGACCGCGACGGTGTCGCGATCTACTACGACGTCAGCGGCTCCGGCCCGGCGCTGGTTCTCACCCACGGGTTCGGCGCATCGGCGGACATGTTCGCCAAGGTCGTCGGTCCGCTGGCGGAGTCGCACACGGTGATCACATGGGACCAGCGCGGTCACGGACGCAGCGACTATCCGACTGATCCGGCGGCGTACTCGCCGGCGCTCGCCGTCGCCGACATCGCCGCCCTGCTCGACGTCGCCGGCGTCGAGACGGCAGTCGTCGGTGGGCATTCGCTCGGCGGCTACCTGTCGTTCGAGTTCCTCCTCACCCATCCGACCCGCACGATGGGCCTCGTGTTGATCGGCAGCGGACCAGGATTCCGGCGCGACGAGGGTCGCGACGGGTGGAACGACTACGCCGACAAGATCGCCGCCTCGTACGAACGCAAGGGCCTCGCCGCACTTGCCGACAGCGAGGAGATCGACGCTTCGGTGCATCGC
>DATMDV010000385.1:0-12875 GCA_035557475.1 Ilumatobacteraceae bacterium | reverse complement strand
GCCAGCCGAGGAGCGGCCAACCGCGGCCTGCGTGGCCGGGGAACGCAGTGATGGTCATGCTGTGGCCCCTTGCTCGATTGTCTCCTCGATCGTCTTCACCGCAGTGGGATTGGCGGCCGCCCACTGAACCGCTTTGACGATGTTGTCGTAGCCGGTACAGCGGCACAGTTGTCCCGAGAGCCCGTCGCGGATCTCCTCCTCGGTGGGGTTCGGGTTGTTGTCGAGCAGCCAGCGGGCGGTGAGCATCATCCCCGGTGTGCAGAAGCCGCACTGCAGGCCGTGGCAGTTCATGAAGCCCTGCTGGATCGGGTCGAGTACGCCGTCGCGCTCCATGCCCTCGACGGTGTCGATCGTGTGTCCGTCGGCCATCGCCGCCAGCACGGTGCAACTCTTGACCGGCACGCCGTCCATGTGGACGACACAGATCCCGCAGTTCGACGTGTCGCATCCCCAGTGGGTGCCCGTCAGGCGCAGCTGGTCGCGCAGGAAGTGCACGAGCAGCGTTCGCGGCTCCGCCTCCGCCGACCGTTCGACACCGTTGACCGTGATGGTGATCTCCACGTCAGGCCTCCTGACCCTTCGCTCTGGCGACCGCTCGACGAAGTGCTCTCGCGGTGAGCTCGCCGGCGAGGTGTCGCTTGTACTCGGCCGGACCTCTCTGATCGGTCGTCGGGTTGCAGTCTTCGGCTGCGATCGCGGCGGCGGCGACGATGACGTCCTCGGACGGCTGCTGCCCGCGCAGGTAGCCCTCGGCACGTGGCGCGACGAAGTGCTCGGCGCCGACGGCGCACAGGCCGATGCCGGCGTCGGCGATCGTGTCGCCCTGCATCCACACCACGCCTGCCGCGGCGGCGATCGCCCAGTCGCCGACGCGGCGCTCGAGCTTCTCGTAGGCGCTGCCGCAGCCGTTGCGGATCGGCACCCGGATCTCGGTGAGCAGCTCGGCGTCGCCGACGACGGTCTCGTACGGTCCGGTGTGCAGTTCGCGGATCGGTACGGTGCGTGTTCCCGTGCCCGACCGGATCACGGCCGTGGCGTGGAGGGCGGACAGTGCGGCCGACAGGTCCTCGGCTGGGTCCGCCTGGCACAGAGATCCGCCGATCGTGCCCCGGTTGCGGACGACCGGATCGGCGATCACGCGCTCGGCGTCGTGCAGCACGGGGAAGTGCTCGCCGGCGATCGCGGACGACAGGAGGTCGGCGTGGCGGGCCATCGCGCCGATGACCAGGTCGTCGCCGTCGATGGCGATCGAGCCGAGCTCGCCGGCCAGGTCGTTGATGTCGATCAGGTGCTCAGGGCGGGCGAGGCGGAGCTTCATCATCGGCAGCAGACTGTGCCCGCCGGCAATGACACGGGCCTCCGGTCCGAGCTGTTCGAGGAGCGAGATCGCATGATCGACGCTGGTCGCACGCTCGTAGGCGAACGGCGCTGGAACCTGCATGGGTACCTCCTGATATGGGTACGCGTGCCCCCGCGCGCGGCCCGAGAGATGGAGTCTCGCCCCGAAACGTTTGCGCCGTCAACCTCGCTTCCGCGTGGTCAATTCGCGCGTGTCCGGGATCGCTCCGACTCGAGGCAAAGACGCGCGGCGGCGATCCCCATCACGATCCCGCCGAGGCGGTTGACGATGTCATTGAAGTCGCTGAACGAGTCGCCCGCCCTGGCGAGCACGTCGATGATGCCGACGACACCGAGGGCGATCACCGCCAACGCCAGACCAGCCACGAGCCGCAGCAGACGGTCCAGCCACGGTTCGAGCAGGGCGAGCGTCCCGCGTCCGATCAGTGTCGCGGCCGCCGCCGCTGCAGCAGCGGGCACGAGCACGACCACGTTCTGCGGCAGGCTCAGGAAGCTGAGGATCTCGGCGCGCTGACCCCACACGCCGTCCTCGAAGCTCGACGTCGTGACCGCCCGCGCCCGGTTGACGATCGCGGCGGCGACGGCCACCTCGGCGAGCGTGAACAGCCAGCCGATCTTGACGAGCAGCCGTGACCAGTGCTCGCGCTCGCCGTCCGTCATCGGACCCGGCCGACGACACAGTTCACGACCAGGCGCACGGGAGGTGCTTGATGCCGTTGATGAAGTTGCTCTGGAGGTAGTCGGGCTCGCCGGTGATGCGCAGATCGGGGAGGCGGCGGCGGATCTCGTCGAACATCACGCTGATCTCACGGCGGGCGAGGTTGGCGCCGAGACAGAAGTGCGGACCGCCGGCGCCGAAGCCTGCCTGCGGCGGCTGCAGCGGGCGGGTCACGTCGAACCGGTACGGATCGTCGAACACCCGCTCGTCGCGGTTGGCCGACGAGTAGAACATCACGACCTTGTCGCCGGCGTGCAGCTCTTGCCCGCCGATCTCCGTGTCGGCGGTGGCCGTGCGGCGGAAGTGGACGACGGGCGTCGCCCAGCGGACGATCTCGTCGACGGCGGTCCGGGTGTGCGTCTCGAAGTCGTTCCACCACAGCTCGCGCTGTTCGGGGAAGTCGGTGAGTGCCTTCATGCCATGGCTGATCGCGTTCCGCGTCGTTTCGTTGCCGGCAACGACGAGCAGGATGAAGAACGATCCGAACTCCTGCGGGGTCAGCTGCTCGCCGTCGACCTCGGCGTTCATCATGATCGACGTGATGTCGTCCGTGGGATGGGCGCGGCGGTTCTCGCCGAGCTCCTGCGCGTACTGGAACATGTCGAGCGCGCTCACCATGAGGGCCTCGTAGTTGCCGCCGAACTCGGGGTCAGCGGCACCGAGGATCACGTTCGTCCACCCGAAGATCCGCGATGTGTCCTCCTCGGGGATGCCCATCATGTCGCACACGATCTCGAGCGGGAGTGGGGCGGCGATGTGCTCGACGAAGTCGCACTCACGTTCGGGGAACTTGTCGAGAACGCGGTCGACGAGGCGCTCCGCCTTCTCGTGGACGTACTGCTCGACCCGCGAGATCTCCTTCGGGGTGAAGCCCTTCGACACGATCGAGCGCAGGCGGAAGTGCTTCGGGTCGTCCATGTTGATCATCGACCCGAAGAACTCGTTCATCTCCTGTGGAAGATCGCCGATGTTCGACCCCTGCCCCGAACAGAACAGCGGAGCGTTGCGACTCACGGCCCACACGTCCTCGTGACGGGCGAGCGCGTAGTAGCCGGGTCCCGGCGGGAACGGGAAGCCTTCGATCACCCGCTCGGTGTAGAACTGCAGGCCGGGCGTATCGCGGAGCGTCTTGAAGGCGCCCTCGCGGAACGCGCGGTCGGCGACCCAGAACTCGAAGTCGGACAGGTCGAAGTCGTCGAGGGCGACCGCAGGCAGATCCATGCGTCCGGATCGTACGAGCGTCCCGGGATGGGTGACGTACCGGGGCATCCCGGTGGCCGAGCCGTACGCATGCCCGAATCCGTTCTGTTCGGATTCGGGCCCGGGCGCCGGCGCGCCCGAGCGTTCTGTGTGGGTTCGTGCACGGCGCGGCACGGGTTGGGGTTGCTACCGGGTGGTAACTAACGTGAACGTCATGCCAGAAGCCGTCATCGTCGCCACCGCTCGCAGCCCGATCGGGCGTGCCGTCAAAGGGTCGCTCGTGAGCATCCGCCCCGACGACTTGTCGGCGCAGATCGTGAAGGCGCTGATGGCCAAGGTGCCCGAGGTCCAGGCATCCGACGTCGAGGACCTGATCATGGGGTGCGGCCAGCCGGCAGGTGAGGCCGGGTTCAACATCGCCCGGGTGGTCGCGATCCTCGCCGGGCTCGACGGCGTGCCGGGCGTGACCGTCAACCGCTACTGCTCGTCGAGCCTGCAGACGATCCGCATGGCGGCCCACGCCATCAAGGTCGGCGAAGGCGACTGCTTCATCGCCGCCGGAGTCGAGACCGTGAGCCGCTACGGCAACGGCGCCAGCGACACCGCGCCGAACGACGTCTTCAAGCCGTCCGGCGAGCGCACCGCGCTGCGTTCCCAGGGTGGTCAGGCGCCGTGGACGCCGCAGGAGGGCCTGCCCGACATCTACATCGCGATGGGACAGACCGCCGAGAACGTGGCCGAGATCGAGAACGTCACCCGCGAGCGGATGGACGAATTCGCCGCGCTCAGCCAGCAACGCGCCGTCGCCAACGTCGAGAACGGCTTCTTCGCCGACGAGATCACGCCGGTGACGATGCCCGATGGAACGGTCGTGGCGGCCGACGACGGGCCGCGGGCGGGCACCACGGTCGAGGGGTTGGCCGGCCTCAAGCCGGTCTTCCGCCCGGACGGCAGGATCACCGCCGGCAATGCGTGCCCGCTCAACGACGGCGCCGCGGCCGTGCTCGTGATGAGCGACTCGAAGGCGGCGTCGCTCGGCCTGACGCCGCTGGCGCGCGTCGTGTCGTCGGGTGTCTCGGCACTCGATCCGGAGATCATGGGGCTCGGGCCGATCGGCGCCAGCCGCCAGGCGCTCGAGCGGTCCGGCCTGTCGATCGACGACATCGATCTCGTCGAGATCAACGAGGCGTTCGCCGCCCAGGTCATCCCGTCGGCCGCGCAGCTCGGCATCGAGTGGGACAAGCTCAACGTGCACGGCGGATCGATCGCCCTCGGCCACCCGTTCGGGATGACCGGCGCCCGAATCATGACCACGCTGATCCACGGCCTCCAGGAGACCGATGGCCGCTACGGCCTCGAGACGATGTGCGTCGGCGGCGGCCAAGGCATGGCCATGATCATCGAACGACTCTGACGAAGAGCGGTCGGCGAAGCGACTCCGTCGCCGCCGCCCGAACCGGGAGTCCCCGTCTGAACGACGGGTGTGGGACGCGCGGAACGGTCTCCACCGAACACGGTCGGCTTCATCGGACCTGTCGCCGCGTCCGACGCAGAGAGGTCGGGGTTCGGGGTCAGAGCGGGCGGTCGGCGCGGACGCGGACGTACTCGGAGCCGTTCGACTCGCGGATCGCGCGTAACACGTACTGCTCGCCACCGGCGGACAGCTCGGCCAGTGCGTAGCCCTCGCTCGAGTCGCGAACACCTGCGCCGATGCAGTGGAGCGTTCCGACCGCCAGGCCCGCCTCTTCCGCTTCGGCCGACCAGAGGTTGACGAGACCTTGACGGAGTGCCGGGTCGTCGAGCAGGTCGGTGCCCTGCAGGCGGAGCTCGAGGTTGGTGATCGTGACCGGCTTGATCTCGGAGCGGTCGACGATGAAGTCGTTCTTGAGGTCGCCGTCGAGCATCACGACCACCGGGCCCCGCTCACCGACCAGCCCGCCGACGAACCCGTAGCGCACGAGCGGGAGACCATCATCGCCGATCGTCTCGACGCGGACCCGGTCGCCGTGCTGGAACCGTCTCACGACCCGACCTCGGCAAGGACGGCGTCGGACAGCTCTGGCCACAGTCGCAACGCGTCGGCCATCCACCCGTCCGTCGGGCGATCGGTGAGCGCGACGAGTGCGCATCCGGCGATCGGGTCGATCCACATCATCGTGCCGGCACCGCCGAAGTGACCGAACGTCTCGGGGGAGTTGTCGCGGCCCATCCAATGAGGGTGCTTGGCACCGTGGATTTCGACCCCGAGTCCCCAGGGGCAAGGCCTAAAGCTGCCCACCTCCGGCACGATACCGCTCAGATCCGCGTACTGCGGCCGAATCGCATCTGATGCCGTCGGGGGCGCGAGGAGCACGGGCCGCAGCAGTTCGCCGGCGAAGCGGACGAGATCGTCCGTCGTGGTCCACACGCCGTGGGCCGGCGATCCCCGCAGCTCTGACGCCGCCATTCCGAGCGGCTCGAAGACGGCGTCGTGCAGGTACTCCGCGAACGACATGCCCGCCGCCGCGACCACCTCGGCCGCGGCGAGCTCGAAACCGGTGTTCGAGTAGATCCGCCGGCGTCCAGGCGGCGCGATCGGCGTCGCCCCGGTGAACGCGTACCCACCCGCGTGCGACAACAGGTGCCGCAGCGTGCAGCCGGCCTGAACGTCGACGCCGCGAGGTGGTTCGTCGAGCGTGACGATGCGCTCTTCGACGGCGACGAGCGTGGCCCATGCTGTGAGCGGCTTGGTGATCGACGCCAGCCAATACCGGTGTTCGGCGTCGCCGAACACAGTGGGCGGTCCGTCGGGCCGTACGACGGCGGCGGTGACGTGATCCACCGGCCATTCGCTGACCCGTTCGAGCGCGTGCACGGGTCGGTCCGCGATCAGATCGGCTGGTTCGCCCGGATCAGTTCGGCGGTGCGGAACGCGAGCTCGAGTGCCTGACGCCCGTTGAGACGCGGGTCGCACACCGTCTCGTAGCGATGGTCGAGATCGCTGTCGGACACCGCGTCGGCGCCGCCGAGGCACTCGGTGACGTTCTCGCCGGTGAGCTCGACGTGGATGCCGCCGGGCCATGTGTTCTCGGCCCGGTGGGCACTCACGAAGCCCTCGATCTCGCGCATGATCGAATCGAAGTGGCGCGTCTTGCGGCCGTTCGGCGCGGTGTAGGTGTTGCCGTGCATCGGGTCGCAGGTCCAGACGACGGGGTGCCCGGCGTCGGCGACGGTGCGCAACAGCGGGCGCAGCCTGGCCTCGACATGTTCGGCACCCATCCGCGAGATCAGCGTCAGGCGCCCTGGGATGCGCGCCGGGTTGAGGACGTCGCAGAGCTGGAGGACGTCGGTGGCGGTGGTGCTGGGGCCGACCTTGCAACCGATCGGATTGCCGACACCGCGGAGGAACTCGACGTGCGCGCCGTCGAGCTCGCGCGTGCGCTCACCGATCCACAGCATGTGGGCGGAGCAGTCGTACCAACCACCGGTCGTCGAGTCCTGCCGGGTGAGGGCGGTCTCATATCCGAGCAGCAGCGCCTCGTGGCTCGTGTAGATGTCGACCTCGCGCAGACCGGCATTCGACTCGACGTCCATCCCGCAGGCGCTCATGAACTGCAGCGCCCGCTCGATGTCGGTGGCGACCTGCTCGTAGCGCCGGCCTTCGGGGCTCGACGACACGAACTCCTGGGTCCACGCGTGGACGCGATCGAGGGAGGCGAACCCGCCCTTGGTGAACGCGCGGAGCAGGTTCAACGTCGACGCCGACTGGTGGTAGGCCTGCACGAGCCGATCGGCGGTGGGGATCCTCGCCGCCGCGGTGGGCGCCGGGTCGTTCACGATGTGGCCCCGGAACGCTGGGATCTCGTCGTCGCCGATCATCTCGGTGGGCGACGACCTCGGTTTCGCGAACTGACCGGCGATCCGGCCGACCTTCACGACCGGGACACCCATCGAGTACATGAGCACGACCGCCATCTGCAGGATCACGCGCAGCTTCTCGCGGATGCTGTTGGCGGAGAAGTCCTCGAAGCTTTCGGCGCAGTCGCCCGCCTGGAGCAAGAACGCGTTGCCGGCCGCGACCTGCGCCAACCCGGCTTGCAGCGAACGCGCCTCTCCGGCGAACACCAGCGGCGGAAAACCTTCGATCTGCTTGAGCGCCCGCTCGAGGTCGCCGTCGTCGGGCCACGCGGGTTGCTGCCCGGCGGGGTGGTTGTGCCACGAGGTCGGTGTCCACGCCGTTGCCACGTCGGCGAGCCTACTGGCGCCCGAAACGACACCGAGCAGCCGGTTTCCCGGCTGCTCGGTGGTCAACGAGGTATGGGGATGGTTCGACGCGTCAGACGGAGAGGATGCGCTCTGCGTCGTCGCGCAGGCCGGCGACGGCACGGCTCACGAGGCGACGGGCGGCTTCGGCGGTGACGCCGAGGCTCTCGCCGACCTCACGGAAGCTCTTGCGCTCGCCATCGAGCAACCCGAAGCGGGCTTCGACCGCGAACCGGGCGCGACCGTCGAGCGTGCCGAGCAGCTCGTCGAGGAGATCGCTGTCGACCATGGTCATGACGCGATCCTCGGGAGTGCCCTCACCGTTGTCCATCAGGTCGCCGAGCGTGGCGTCGCCATCGTCGCCGACCGTCTTGTCGAGCGAGACCGGGGTGGTCAGGCGGTGCAGTTCGGCATTGGCCTGATCGAGCGTCTCACCGTCACCCGACGCCTGGCGCAGCGCAGCACGGAGGCTGGCCGAGCGGTCGCCGGGGATGCGGATCAGGCTCGCCTTCTGGTCGAGTGCCCGGCCGATGGCCTGGCGGATCCAGAACGTGGCGTAGGTCGAGAACTTGAAGCCACGCCGCCAGTCGAACTTGTCGACGGCGTGCTCGAGGCCGAGGTTGCCCTCCTGGATGAGGTCGAGGAGGTCCATCCCCTGCGGGAGCGGGTACCGGCGGGCGATGCTCACGACGAGACGGAGGTTGGCGCGGATGAAGCGGTCCTTCGCCTCGGCGGCGGCCGCGACGGCTGCCTTCAGATCGGCGGACCGCTTGCCGGACTCGAGCTTCTCGGCCGCTTCGCGACCGGTCTCGATGACGCGCGAGAGCTCGCGCTCGTCCTCGGCGGTGAGCAGGGGCACCTTGCCGATGTCGTTGAGGTACAGACCGATGGAGTCATTCATGCGTTTCGTACAACCATTTCGTGAGTTAATGATTTCCAGGCGATGCCCAGGTGAAACCATCGGCATCGCGAGCTGGGGAGTTGAGGAGTTGGAGGGGGATCGTTGATTCGTTGGACCTGATTCAACGCCTGGTACAACGTCGTTCGGGGCCGCTGGTATTCCGGATCGGGGGCCTGATCGATGAATCCGTCCAAGAATGCCGATCGGGGGGTGATCGACCGGTCTTCCATTGTACCAAGGCATGTCAAGGCGGTCCCGGGGAGCGCCGACCGGAACCACCCATGGGACGCGTACACTGGCGCTCCGTGCCGTCCCGGGACGAGAAACACCAGCGTATCGGCCTGTTCGGCGGCACGTTCGACCCGCCCCACGTGGGGCACCTCGTCACTGCGGTGAACGTCCGTCATGCACTGTCGCTCGATCTCGTGATCCTGATGGTCGCCAACGTCCCGTGGCAGAAGGAGGCGTCCCGGCGCATCACGCCGGCCGAGGACCGCCTGGCGATGGTCGAGGCGGCGGTCGCCGAGGTCGCCGGGCTGGTGCCGGGGCGGATCGAGATCGATCTCGGCGGGCCGAGCTACACCGCTGACACATTGGAGCGGATGCAGAAGGAGTTCCCCGACGCGACCTTGTTCACGATCGTCGGCGACGACGCGGCGGCGGGGCTCACGAGCTGGGAGCGCTACCAGGAGGTCGTCGAACGGTCGTCACTCGTGGTCGTCGACCGGCCGGGCACGCCGGTCGAATTGCCTGACGTGGTCGATTGGATCCGGGTCGAGGTGCCCCGACTCGAGGTCTCGAGCACCGACCTGCGCGCCCGGTTCAGCGACGGCCGCCCCCTCGACTACCTGGTGACCGAGCCGGTGCTCGAGGTGATCGCGGCGCGCGATCTGTACCGGGGGAACGAGTGACGGCATCGGCGAAGCGGAGGCGTCGCAACACGATCGTCGCCCTCGTCGCCACGGTCGTGGCGGGCGTGGTCGCCCTCGGGTTGACCGCGGTTGGTGCGGCGACCCTCCGCGACTCACGCGCCGGACGTCATGCGGCGGCCGACACGTTGCCCGAGCTCGGCCTCCCGGTCACGCCGACCGCGCTCATCGGTGTCGTCGACGACGAAGGTGTGCTCACGTCGGTCGCCGTGCTGGTCCTCGCCCCGAACGGCGTCGGCGGCAGCATCGTGGTCCTGCCGGCCACCGGCGACAGCTCGCTCGGGCTCGGCGACGATCGCTTCCCCCTGTCCGAGACCTACACGGTTCGTGGGCCGGAGTCGTTCGCACTCGACGCCGAGGCACTCGCCGGGATCTCGCTCGATGTCATCGAGGTGGTCGATGCGGCGCGCCTCGCCGACATCATCACGCCGCTCGGTGAGCTCACCGTCGATCTGCCGGCGAACGTCGTCGATGACGGATCGGAACAGCCGCTCTTCGAGGCAGGCCCGGTGACGCTGAGCCCGGACGCCGCGGCGAGCGTGCTCACCGCGCGCGTCACCGGATCGCCGGACTCCGCGCTCGAACCGAATCGTCTCGGCGTGTGGACCGCCATCGCCGAGCGCGTCGGCGCTGGCATCGGGTCGGCGTTGCCGGTCGGACCCGACGTGCCCGTTCCGACGCCGGCGGATCTCGACGCGTTCCTCAACCGGCTGTACGCCGGTCCGGTCGCCGCCCGCGGCGTGCTGTTCGAACCGCCCGCAGCGGATGCGAACCCGCGCGCGGTCGACGTCGTGGTGCCCGACCGGGCCGAGCTGTTGCTCGTGTTCGGGCAGATCGCGCCGGCGCGCGTCGCAGCACCGAATCCGTCGCTGACGTTCCGGATCGAGACGTCGTTCGCCGCCGAGGACCTGCAGACGATCGACGCCAACAGCGCCGACGTCGCGTACGACGCGATCACCCGGCTGCTGTTCGTGCAAGCGAATGTGGTGTCGGTCGTGACACGATCAGGGGAGGTGCCTGACATCACACAAGCCTTCGTCGCCGATCGGTCACGTATCGACGTCGTCGAGGACAACTATCCGCTCGTCTTCGGCGAGATGGAGGTCCATCCGGCGACCGAACGGATCGCCGGTGTCGACGTCGTGATCGTGCTCGGCCGGAGCTATCTCGACAAGTACGGCGCTGAACCGGCGACCGACCTCTCGCTTCCGACCGACATGACCGACACGACCGGCACGGCTGACACGACCGGCGGCACCGTCGCCGAAGAAGGATCTGGGTGACGGCCGACCCCGAGGCGCTCGAACTCGCCCGGACGGTCGCGCGCATCGCGGACGACGAGCACGGCGTCGAGGTTCTCGTGCTCGAGGTCGGCGACGTGTTGGCGATCACCGAGTACTTCGTGCTCGTGAGCGCGTCGAACCGGCGCCTCGTGCGCTCGCTCGTCGACGAGATCGAGAAGCAGTCGCGGGAGGCGACGGGCAGATCACCGCGCTGGGTGGAAGGTGGAAACGAGCACCAATGGGTCCTGATCGACTACGGAGACGTCGTCGTGCACGTGTTCCTGGCCGAGGTGCGCCAGTTCTACGAGATCGAGCGCCTGTACAAGGACGTCCCGAACGTAGACTGGCGCGCCTGATCCGTTGTCCGGACACGGACGTGGTCGATAACGTTCGTTGTCCCCCTTTCGGGGCTGTAGCTCAGTTGGCAGAGCGCTTCCATGGCATGGAAGAGGTCAGGGGTTCGATTCCCCTCAGCTCCACGACACCCTCACCTCCACGACAGAGGATGCGCGCACCCTCATGTCAGGCTGAGGGCCATGCGTTTCGGACTGTCGATCCCCAACTTCGCCGAGCCCGACCGCCTGCTCGACATCGCCCGGGCTGCCGAGGCGAGCGGCTGGGACGGCTGGTTCCTGTGGGACCACATCCTCGTCGACCGCGAGCACGCCGTCCCGGTGAGCGAGCCATGGACCGTGCTCGCTGCTGCATCCATCGCGACGTCGCGGATCCGGCTTGGCACGATGGTGACGCCGCTCGCCCGCCGTCGCCCGTGGGTGCTGGCCCGCCAGGTCACTACCGTCGACCACCTGTCGAAGGGACGGGCCGTGCTGGGCGTCGGCCTCGGCGTGCCGCCCGAGGTCGAGTACACGTCGTTCGGCGAGTCGGCCGACCCGAAACACCACGCTGCGCTCGTCGATGAAGGGCTCACTGTGCTCGACGCACTTTGGCAGGGCGAGCCCGTCACGCACCGCGGCCCTGCCTTCGAACTCGATGGTGTGCAGTTCGCGCCGCGCCCTGTCCAGCGGCCGCGCGTACCGATCTGGTCTGCCTGCTCGCTACCCGCTCGGGCAGGTGTGCGACGAGCCGCTCGGTGGGACGGCATCGTGCCGATCTATGCCACGAAGACGGAGTTGCGCCCGGCCAGTCCCGACGAGGTGGCGGCAGTCGTCGCCGACATCGCCAGCACGAGGACGCTCGACGGCTTCGACGTGGCCGTGTGGATCGTGGCCGATGACGAGGACACGCGCACCGCATACGAGCAGGCGGGTGCGACGTGGCTCATCGAGGGCCCGGCGCCTGGCGACGACTGGCTCGATGATGCCGCCGGCATGGCTTCCGCCGGCCCACCCCGCTGAGACAGGACGCCAGATCCGCACATCGTGCAGCGCTCGGTGAGGCGTCGTTGCTGCGCTCGAGACTGCAGCCCACGAACCGAGCGAAAACGCGCCGCTGAAGTCCCGGCGCCGCTCCGTCAGGCGAACTTTCGGAGGGCGAGTTGGTCGGCGGGGATGATGCCGAGGCGGCCGGCCTGGTAGTCCTCGATGGCCTGGATGATCTCCTCGCGTGTGTTCATCACGAACGGGCCGTAATGCGCGATCGGTGCGCCGATCGGGAGCCCGCCGAGCAGGAGCACGTCGAGCGGCTCGGCCTCCCGGCCGCCGGCCGCCACGACGACGTGGTCGCCGGGGCCGAACACGACGAGTTGCCCGCCTTCGATCGGCCGGCCCTCGGTTCCAGCGGTGCCGCGGCCGGTCAGTACGTAGGCGAGCGCGCTGAATGCCGGGTTCCACGGGACCGAGGCCTGCGCGCCGGGAGCCAGCGTGGCGTGGGCGTACGTGATCGGGGTGTGGGTGGCGCCGGGACCGCTGTGTCCGGCGATGTCACCGGCGATGAGACGGACCAGCGCGCCTCCGTCGTGGGAGGTCAGCAGCCGGAGTGCGTCGCGCGTGATCGACTGGTACCGAGGCGGCGTCATCTTGAGTGCCGGCGGGAGGTTGACCCACAGCTGGACGGCGTGGGTCGGCCCGCCGGCGCGGTACACCCGCTCGGTCGGGAGCTCGTCGTGCAGGGTGCCCGCGCCCGCGGTCATCCATTGGGTGTCGCCCTCGGCGATCACGCCTCCGCCACCGTTGGTGTCGTGGTGGGCGATCTCGCCGTCGAGGATGTAGCTCACGGTCTCGAAGCCGCGGTGGGGATGCCACGGCGCACCCTTCGCCTCATCGGGACCGTTGACCTGCGGTCCG
>DATMDV010000384.1:0-5915 GCA_035557475.1 Ilumatobacteraceae bacterium | reverse complement strand
AGCTGCGAGAGCTGCTGCACCGGCTCGAACAGGCTGGCGAGCAGCAGCACGACGGCGACGACGGTGCCCACCGAAAGGTCGCCGCGATGCACGAGCCAGCCGCCGGCGCCGATCGCCAGCGCGGTGGCGAGCACGCCGCAGAACTCGACCAACCCGAAGTACCACGTCGAAACTCGGACGCTGTGGAGGTGCGAGTCGTACAGCGCCCGGTTCGACGTGCGGAACCGGCGCCGCTGCTCGGGCTCACGGGCATAGGCCTGGATGACTCGCACACCGCTGATGCCCTCCTGGAGGGCCGACAGGTTCTGGCCGACTCGTTCGCGAACCTCGAGGTAGGCCGCGTTCGAGTCGCGCTGGAACTTGATGGAGGCGATGATGATGATCGGCAGCACCATCAGGGCGACGAGCGTGAGCTGCCACGAGAGCGCGAACAGCACGACGAGCGAGAACGTGAGCAGGATCGCCGCCGCGACGAACTGCAACACGCCCCATTGCACCAGCTCGGCGAGAGACTCGATGTCGGCGGTCATCCGCGACACGAGCACGCCCGACTTGTTGCGGTCGAAGAAGGCCAGCGACTGGCGTTGGATGTGATCGAACACCCGGATCCGCAAGATCCGCAAGAACCCCTCGCCGGCGCGGTTGACGAACACGTGCTGCTGACGCCCGCCGAGGTAGGCGACGATCGCGACGACGATGTAGAGCAGGACGGCGAGGTCGAGCGCGCCCGCGTCGCGCTTGCGGATGCCGGCATCGATGCCGTAGCGCACGAGCAATGGACCGCCGACGGTGGCCGCCGTCGACACGGCGATGAACGCCAGCGCGGCGAGCACCGTGCCGCGGAACGACGACGCCATCTGCGCCGCCCGGCGCAGCACCGCACGCGTCTCGGCGCCCTCGAGCCGCTCCTCGTCGCTGACCGCGGCGGCCATCCCGAACATCAGTCGGCGCCTGCAAGGGAGGCGACGTCGCTGTCGTCGTGGCGGCGGTCCATCGAGGCCAGCACGTCGCGATAGCGCTGGCTGGTGGCGAGCAGCTCGCCGTGGGTCCCCGTCGCGGCCACTCGCCCGCCATCGAGCAGCACCACCAGGTCGGCGATCGCGATCGTGGCCGGTCGGTGGGCGATGACGATCGTCGTGCGGCCGTTCATCACGGTTTGCATCGCGTCGCGGATCTCGTGCTCCTTCGACGGGTCGACGGCACTCGTTGCGTCGTCGAGCACGAGGATCCGAGGATCGGCGACGATGGCCCTCGCGATCGCGATCCGCTGGCGTTGTCCGCCCGACAGCGAGTACCCGCGCTCGCCGATCAGCGTGTCGTACCCGTCGGGGAGGTCGACCACGAAGTCGTGGGCGCCGGCCAGGCGCGCCGCGGCCTCGATGCGCTTGCGATCGGCGGTCGGGTCGGCGAAGGCGATGTTGGCGGCGACCGTTTCGTGGAACAGCAACGTGTCCTCGAACACCACGCCGACGGCGCGGCGCACGTCGTGGACAGCCACGTTGCGCACGTCGACCCCGTCGATCTCGACGGTGCCGCGTTGCGGGTCGTAGAACCGCAACAGCAACCGGGCGACGGTCGACTTCCCTGAACCGGTTTCGCCAACCAGTGCGGCCGACTGGCCGGCCGCCAGCTCGAGCGTGAAACCGTCGAGCACCGGCCGATTCGCGTCGTAGCCGAACGTCACGTTGCGGAACGTGACGGCGCCGACGGGAGGGGCATCCGGCAACGCCACTGGCCGCGCCGGATCGCGGATCTCGGGCACCGTGCCCAGCACCTCGTGGACCCGTTCGAGGGCGGCGGCGGCGCGCTGGCCCCACGCCAGCGTCATCCCGATCGTGCGCAGCGGCCACACGAGCAGCGCCACGTAGAAGTTGAACTCGACCAGCTCGCCGACAGTCATCTGACCGTCGAGCACGCGGTGACCGCCGAGCCCGAGCACGGCGATCAGGCCGAGCGATGGCAACAGGTCAATTGCCGGAAGGAAGCGCGACCTCACGCGCGCCGCCTGCACCGACACCCGCTGGATGTCGTCGGCCTCGGCCCGCAACTTGTCGGACTGCACCTGCTCGGCGCCGAAGCCCTTGATCACCCGCACGCCTGCGATCGTCTCCTCGACGACGGTGGCGAGCTGAGCCTGCTCGGCCTGCACCGCCACCACCGCCGGGTGGATCGCCGACGAGAACCTCGTCGCCGTGAAGTTGACGAGTGGCAGCGGGGCGAGTGCAACAAGGGCCAGGAACGGATCGGTGACGAACAGGATCACCACCACGCCCGCGACGAGGGCGAAGTTCGAGATCGTGAGCGGGATCATCACGACGAACGCCTGCACCTGGTTGAGGTCGCTCGATGAGCGGCTCATCAGTTGCCCCGTCTGGGCGCGATCGTGGTAGCCGATGTGCAGCCCGAGGATGTGGTCGAACAGCCGCTCGCGCATCCGCGTCTCGGTCAACCGGCTCTCACGGAACGCGATGTAGCGGCGCAGCGCGGTGAACGTTCCGGTGATCAGCCCGGTACAGCCGATCAGCACCGCCCAGGCCACCACCGAGCCGCCACGCTCGATGCCGCTGTCGATCGCGTGGCCGGTGAGCTGCGGGATGACCACCTTGCCGGCCGTCCACACCAGGCCGACGGCGATGCCGAGTGCGAGTCCGCGACGTTGGCGGGACAACGCGTCGACGAGGTACTTCCACGCGTCCCTGCGTCGATCGTCTCCCTTGGCCACACAACCTCCCGACGTCGAAGGGTACCGTTCGACCCGTGTCGCTGAGCGGTGGGTTGCCGACCCGGATCGGCCTCGGAACCGCCCCGATCTCCTCGCATCCCACGGCGCCGCACTGGTGGGGGCCACAGGACCGAGACACGGCCGTGCGTGCCGTGCGGGCGGCCGTCGACGCCGGTGTCGGATGGATCGACACGGCCCCGATGTACGGGTGGGGGCGAGCCGAGGAGATCGTCGCCGAGGCCCTCGCCGGGATCTCCGAGCGCCCGCTCGTGTTCACCAAGTGCGGCACGCTGCGCGCCGACGACGGATCGTTCTACACCGACAACTCGCCGTCCGCCCTGCGTGGCGACGTCCAGGGCAGCCTGCGCCGGCTCGATGCCGATCGGCTCGATCTCGTGCAGGTGCACGACGAGGATCCATCGGTGCCGATCGAGGAGACGTGGGGCGCGCTCCACGACCTCGTCGGCGAGGGCATCGTCGGCGCAGTCGGGCTGTCGAACCACGCCGTCGAGCTGCTCGACCGGGCACTCGCCGTCGGCCCGGTCGCGACGGTGCAGAACCAGTACTCGTTGCTCGACCGGTCACCCGAATTGGACGGCACGTTGGAATGGTGCGAGCGAAACGGCGTGACGTTCCTGTCGTGGGGATCCGTCGGTGCCGGCTTCCTGGCCGACGGGTTCGAGCTGCCCGAGCTCGACCCCGACGACCTGCGCCACCGACTGCGCTGGGCCGGCACCGACGCGGCCTTGACGGCAAGGACCCGCGAGGCAGTCGCCACGATCGCGTCAACGCGCGGCTACACGATGGTCGCCGTCGCCCTGGCGTGGCTGACCACGCGCCCGTTCGTGTTCCCGATCGTCGGAGCGCGCACACCCGCCGAGGCGGTCGCCCTCGCCGAGCCGCTTCCCTCGCTCGACGGCGACGAGCTTGCGCTGCTCGACGCGTGCTGCGCCGATCGGTGATCAGCTGGGTCTGATCATTTGGGTCTGATCATTTGGGTCTGATCATTTGGCGAGCAGTTCGCGCACCCGTTCCTTCGGCCGGCCGATGATCGCCCGGTCGGCCGTGACGAGCAGCGGGCGCTGGAGCAGCATCTTGTGCTTCAGCAGGGTCTCGACGATCTGATCGTCGGTCGCGACATCGGCATCGGTCAGACCGAGCTTCTTGAACAGACTGTCGCGACGGACGAGATCGGTGTGCGGATCTTCGAGCTTGGCGAGGATCGCCCGCAACGTGGCCTCATCGGGCGGCGTCTTGGTGTAGTTCACGATCTCGACGTCGGCACCGGACTCTTCGACAATGCCCACGGCATTGTTCGACGAGTTTCAATTCGTGTTGTGGTACAGCGTGACGTCGGCCATGGGCCCACGATATCGAGGGCTCGCCCACCGGGTCGGTAGGGTCCGCTGGATGCTCGGATCGATCCGTCACGAGATCCGGATCCGGCGATCGGCTGACGACGTCTGGCAGCTCGTTGGCGACGCGGCGCGGTTGCACGAGTGGTTCCCCGGGATCACGTCGTCGCCCGTCGACGGGACGAGCCGGCTGATCACCACTGACGCCGGGCTCCCGATGCCCGAGGAGATCCTCGTCGTCGACCCGGTGCAGCGCCGGTTCCAGTACCGGCTCACGTCACCCATGATCACGCACCACCGCGGAACGATCGACGTCATCGACCTGGGCCTTGACGTCGATGGTGCGACGTGCATCGTCGTCTACTCGACCGAGGCCGACCCGCGGGCGATGGCACTGGTGATCGGCGGTGGCACGGCCGGCGCACTCGACGAGTTACGGCGCCAGATGGAGACGGCGGAGACCGAACCGCCAGCCGACGATCACAGGGATGACGACGTCTGATGGGCCGCAAGATCCTGCTCGTCACCACCGATCAGCAGCGCTTCGACACGCTCGGCTGCAACGGTGGCACCATCGCCCGCACGCCCGTCGCCGACTCGCTCGCCGCCACCGGTTACCGGTACGAGCGCGCCCACCCGCAATCGGTCGTGTGCATGCCGTCGCGGTCGACGATCATCACCGGCCAGCACCCGAGCACCCACGGCGTGTGGATGAACGGGGTCGCGCTCCCGGTCGACGCCCCGTCGGTCGCCTCGGTGCTCCACCAGGTCGGCTACCGCACGGCGATCATCGGTAAGCCGCACTTCGAACCATTTCTCGATCCGTTCGCGAGGTTCGTCGAGAACGGGTTCGCCCGGTCGGGCGTCTTCACGACCACCCAGCCATCGTCCGATGGCACCGCCGGACCACACCGTGGATTCGAGCACTTCGAGTCGGCAACCCACACCGGCGCCGGGTCGCTGCACTACGCGAGGTGGCTGGCCGACGTCCACCCCGAGGCGGTCGGGATGTTCTATCCGGTGCTCGATCCCGAGCTCGAGGTCAACGCCCTCGGCGGCGGTGACACCGGTGCCCCGCAAGTGCACGACAACCCGATCCCGCGTGACTGGTACCACACCGATTGGGTGGCCGACCGCACGATCGCGTGGCTCGACTCACTCGCCGCCGACGACGACTGGTTCTGCTGGATGAGCTTCCCCGACCCACACCACCCGTGGGATCCTCCCGCCTCCGAGCTCGGGCGCGTCGACTGGCGTGAGGTCCCGCTGCCGGCTGGCTATATCGCCGACGTCGCGACACGCGAGAACGTGCTCGACGCCAAGGCGCGTCACTGGCGGGCGTGGTACGACGGGCGGTTGGTCTCGAACTACGAGGCACCCCTGCGGTGGGTACCCGCCACGCTCACTGCCGACCAGGTCCGCGAGGTCAATGCTCGCAACGCCGTCGAGTGCGAGCTCGTCGACGAGGCGCTCGGGCGGGTGCTGGCGGCGGTCGACACTCGGGGCTGGGGTGACGACGTCGACGTGGTGTTCACCACCGACCACGGCGAGCTGCAGGGAGACTTCGGCCTGCTGTTCAAAGGGCCGTATCACGTCGATGGCCTGATGCGGCTGCCGTTGATCTGGCGCCCGGCGCGTTCGTCGAGCGCAACGCCGTCGACGGTCACGCGCCCGGTCGGCCTGGTCGACTTGGCGCCGACGTTCTGCGCGATCGCCGGCCTGCCGGTCCCGTCGTGGATGGAGGGTCGACCGCTGCCGGTCGACGACCACGACGCCGATGCCCGCGGCTTCGAGCGGGTGCTGACCGAGTGGGACAGCGTGCTGTTCGGCGTCGACGT
>DATMDV010000383.1:0-14436 GCA_035557475.1 Ilumatobacteraceae bacterium | reverse complement strand
TCGCCGAGCAGCGCGATCTGTTCTGGCGTCGGTCCGACCCAGATCAGCCCGGCATCGATCACGGACTGGGCGAACGCGGCGTTCTCGGCGAGAAAGCCGTAGCCGGGGTGCACCGCGTCACAGCCGGTGTCGAGGGCGGCCTGCAGCACCGCGTCACCACGGAGGTACGACTCCGCCGGGCTCGACCCACCGAGCGCGACAGCGAGGTCGACGGAGTCGACGTGCAGCGCGTTGCGGTCGGGCTCGGCGTACACGCCGACCGTCGCGATGCCCACCTCGCGCGCCGTCGACGCGATGCGCACGGCGATCTCGCCGCGGTTGGCGATGAGCAGGCGTCGGATCATCAGTGTCGCCAGATCCCGTATTCGCGCGTGCCCTCGACGACGTTGCTGTGGGCGGCCGAGATCGCCATCGCCAGCACAGTGCGCGTGTCACGCGGGTGGATGATGCCGTCGTCCCAGACGCGCCCTGTCGCGTACAGCGCCGTCGACTCACCTTCGATCTGAGCCTCGAGCGCACCCGTCTGGGCGGCGAGCGCCTCCTCGTCGACCTCGATCCCCCGACCGGCCGCGGCGTTGCGGGCGACGATGTCCATCACGCCCGCGAGCTGCTTCGGTCCCATGACGGCGATGCGATGGTTCGGCCACGAGAAGATGAACCGCGGGTCGTAGGCCTTGCCCGACATCCCGTAGTTGCCGGCGCCGTAACTCGCGCCGACCATCATCACGAAGTGCGGCACGGTCGAGTTCGACACCGCGTTGATGAGCTTGGCGCCGTGCTTGATGATGCCGCGTTGCTCGGCCTTCGACCCGACCATGAAGCCGGTGATGTTCTGGAAGAAGACGAGCGGGGTGTCGATCCGGTTGCACAACTGGATGAACTGGGCGCCCTTCTCGGCCTCCTCGGAGAACAGGATCCCGTTGTTGGCGAGCACACCGACCGGGAACCCGCACACCGAGCCCCACCCGCACACCAGCTGACTCCCATAGAGGGGCTTGAACTCCTCGAACCGGCTGCCGTCGAGCACCCTGGCGAGGATCTCGCGCACGTCGAACGGCACCCGCACGTCGGCCGACGCGCAGCCGAGCAGTTCTTCGGGGTCGTACAGCGGCGGGTCGGCGGGCTCGCTCGGTCCGGGGCCGAGCTTGCGCCAGCGCAGGTGGCGAACGATGTCGCGGCCGATCCGCAGGGCGTCCATCTCGTCGACCGCGAGGTAGTCCGAAAGCCCGCTCGTGCGCGAGTGCATCTCGGCACCACCGAGCGTCTCTTCGTCGACGATCTCGTCGATCGCCATCTTCACGAGCGGCGGACCACCGAGGTAGGCGGTGCCGCGGCCCTTCACCATCACCACGTAGTCGCTCATGCCGGGCACGTAGGCGCCGCCGGCGGTCGCCGGCCCGAAGCCGAGCGTGATCGACGGGATGCCCATGCGTGAGAGCTGGGTCAGGTTCTTGAAGCCGGCGCCACCGGGCACGAAGATGTCGGCCTGCCGCGGCAGGTCGGCGCCGGCCGACTCGTTCAGCGTGATCACCGGCAGGCGGTTGAGCCGGATGATCTCGTAGAGGCGGGCGCTCTTGACCAATGTCGTCGGGTTCGTCGATCCGCCGCGATAGGTCATGTCGGTGCCGCTGATCGCCACCTCGACTCCCTCGACGACGCCGATCCCACTGACCGTGCCGGCCCCGATCGGATCCTGGGTCCCCCACGCCGCCAGCGGGCTCAGCTCGAGGAACGCCGAGTTCGGGTCGACGAGCGCTTCGATCCGCTCCCGCACGAGCATCTTGCCGCGAGCACGATGGCGATCGACGTAACGCTGGCCACCGATCGACGGCACGGCGGCCAGTTGCGCTTCGACCTCGACCCACAACGCGGCCATCGCGTCGATGTTCGACCGGTAGTCGTCGGAGCGCGTGTCGAGCTTGCTGCGCAGTACCGGCCCGCGGTCGGTGGCGTCACTCACGACACCCTCGGTGCCGGCGCCTTCGACCACACATCGGAGCGACGATACGTTGTGCCGGACATCGTGACGAACAGCGGGACGAGCATGAACGGGGGCCGATGAGCGTGCATGACGTGGCGAGCGACCTGCTCGCCGAACACGATGCGCTCGACTCCGTCGTCGCCCCGCTCCCCGACGAGGCGTGGGCGATGCCGACGCCGAGCCCGGGCTGGAGCATCGCCGACCAGATCGGGCACCTCACGTACTTCGACAGCGCGGCCGCGCTGGCGATCACCGACCCCGACGCGTTCGCAGCGTCGAAGGACGCGCTGTTCACCGCGACCGACGGCGGCGAGACACTCACGCTCGGCCGCTACCGGACGATGTCGCCTCAGGAGCTGCTGGCAGCATGGCGGGACAACCGACGGCTCCTGGCCGGCGCCGTCGCCACCCTCGCCGACGACACGCGGGTGGTGTGGTACGGACCGTCGATGGGAGCCAAGTCGTTCGTGACGGCGCGGCTGATGGAGACGTGGGCGCACGGCCAGGACATCGTCGACACGGTCGGCGCCGACCGACAAGCGACTGACCGGCTCCGCCACGTCGCCCAGATCGGGGTCATCACCCGCGGATGGTCGTACGTCAACCGCGGCCTCGCGGCGCCCGATGCGCCGGTGTACGTGGAGCTCGTCGCGCCATCCGGCGAACGCTGGACGTGGGGATCGGACGAGGCGGCTGATCGCGTCCGCGGACCGGCCGAGGATTTCTGCCTGGTCGTCACGCAACGCCGACACATCGACGACACCGCGCTCGTGGTGGACGGTGCGAACGCCCGCGAGTGGATGCTGTGTGCACAGGCCTTCGCCGGCCCACCGACCGACGGACCCGCGGCGAGGATGTCGTGACGACGACGCTCGACTGGTACGGCTGCGCGACGTTCCGCATGCGCACCGGCGGCCTGACGATCTTCCTCGACGCCTACATCGACCGTGCCAGCAACGCCGCCGGTCCGCAGCCACCGCAGCGCGCCGACGACGTCGACGAATGCGACTGGATCGTCATCGGCCACGCCCATTTCGACCATCTGTACGGCGCCGAGCGGATCATGGCGAACACGACCGCCACGTTGATCGGCAGTTACGAGAGTGTTCGTGTGATGGCCGAGGCCGGCGTGCCGGTCGAGCGCATGGTGTGTGTCGCCGGCGGCGAGACGGTCGACCTCGGCAACGACGTCACCGTCTCGGTGTACCCCAGCCAGCACAGCTGTGTGTGGTCGCACACCGTGATGCACGCCGCCGACGAGGTGTGCCTCGGCGATCTCGGTGTGACGTGGCACGAACGGCAGCGTCGGATGGGCGAGCTGATGCAATTCGTCACGACCTCGCTCGCCCCTCCGGCGATCGAACACGTCATCGAGTCGAGGGCCGGCCACAGCACGCGGGGCGACGGTGGTGCGCTGGTCTACGTGTTCGACACCCCCGACGGCCGGCTGCTGTACCAGGACACGTCGGGCCACTGGAGTGGAGTGCTGGGCGACTTGCGACCCGACGTCGCGATCCTCGCCGCGGCGGGACGGGGCAACGTCGACGGCGAGCCGATCCAGGGCTCGCTCGCCGAGTTCGTCGCCCGCCAGGTCGAGATGTTGCGGCCGCGTTCCGTCGTGCTGAGCCACCACGACAACTGGCTCCCCGGCTTCTCGGTCGACACCGACGTCGCGCCGATCCGCACGGCGATCGAGACCGTCGCGCCGGCGACTCGGCTGCTCGAGATCGACTACCTCGACGCCACCCCGGTCCTCCCCTGAGGGCGAATCTCGAGCGTTTCGGGCACTTCGTCGCGAACTGGACTCACTCCAGCATTCGGAACTAGGGTCCGGGGCGTGCCCAGGAACCCGTCGGTCGAGGACGACGACCGAGCGCTGCTCCGCCGCCACGGCCTGCAGGTCACGGCCCAGCGTTTGGCCGTTCTGCGGGCGGTGACCGGCCGACCGCACAGCACCGCCGACGACATCGACACCATCGTGCGGGCCGAGATCGGCGCCATCTCGCACCAGACGGTGTACGACGCCCTCGCGGCCCTCACCGACAAGGGCCTCGTCCGCCGCATCCAGCCGGCGGGGTCGCCGGGACGCTACGAGGATCGGGTTGGTGACAACCACCACCACCTCATCTGCCGAACCTGCAGCCGGATGGTCGACGTCGACTGCGCGGTCGGCGACACCCCGTGCCTGACGGCCGCCGACGACTCCGGCTACGAGGTCGACGAGGCCGAGGTCATCTACTGGGGCCGATGCCCCGAGTGTGTCGCGGCAACCGCAGCCGCGTCCGGCGAGCGGGTGACACGCAGCGTGTCACACCAGCCGAACACCACAACGTTGGATACGGAGCATCCAACGCCACGAACCACGAGACATCCGTACGAAACAGCGAAACAGGAGAACGACCGACGTGTCTGACGGCAGCGAATCCGAGAACCCAGTAATCGACGCCCCGACGCCCAAGGCGAAGCGGCCCAGTTCGAACCAGGACTGGTGGCCGAATCAACTGAACCTGCAGGTCCTCCACCAGCACTCGCCCCGGGCCAATCCGATGGGCGAGGACTACGACTACGCCGAGGAGTTCAAGTCGCTCGACGTCGAAGCGCTGAAGCAGGACGTCATCGACGTGATGACGAGGTCGCAGGAATGGTGGCCGGCCGACTACGGCCACTACGGCGGGCTCTTCATTCGGCTGAGCTGGCACGCCGCGGGCACCTACCGCATCGCCGACGGCCGGGGCGGTGGCGGCGACGGCTCGCAGCGGTTCGCGCCGCTCAACAGCTGGCCCGACAACGTCAGCCTCGACAAGGCGCGCCGGTTGCTCTGGCCGGTCAAGCAGAAGTACGGCCAGAAGGTCTCCTGGGCCGACCTGTTGGTCTTCGCAGGCAACTGCGCGATGGAGTCGATGGGGTTCACGACGTTCGGCTTCGCCTTCGGGCGACCGGACATCTGGGAGCCCGAGGAGATCTTCTGGGGACCCGAGGACACATGGCTCGGAGACGAGCGCTACGCGGGCGACAGGGAGCTCACCGGCCCGCTCGGCGCCGTGCAGATGGGCCTCATCTACGTGAACCCGGAAGGACCCAACGGCAACCCGGACCCGCTCGCGTCCGCCCGGGACATCCGCGACACGTTCGCCCGGATGGCGATGGACGACGAGGAGACGGTTGCGCTCATCGCCGGCGGCCACACGTTCGGCAAGTGCCACGGTGCGGGCGATCCTGATCTCGTCGGCCCCGAGCCCGAAGGGTGCCCCGTCGAGCATCAGGGTCTCGGCTGGAAGAACGCCAACGGCACCGGCGTCGGCGCCCACGCGATCACCAGCGGGCTCGAGGGCGCCTGGACCAACAACCCGGTGCAGTGGGACAACGGGTACTTCGACAACCTGTTCGCCTACGACTGGGAGCTGACGCGCAGCCCCGCCGGGGCGCAGCAGTGGACTCCGAAGGATCCGGCTGCCAAGGACACAGTGCCGGACGCCCACGACGCGTCGAAGCGGCACGCCCCGATGATGCTGACATCGGACCTGGCGCTGAAGCTCGATCCGATCTACGCGCCGATCTCCAAGCGCTTCCACGAGAACCCGGACCAGTTCGCCGAGGCGTTCGGCAAGGCGTGGTACAAGCTGCTGCATCGCGACATGGGCCCCATCTCGCGCTACCTCGGGCCGTGGGTCCCGGAGCCGCAGCTGTGGCAGGACCCCGTCCCCGCCGTCGACCACGACCTGATCGGCGACGACGACATCGCCGCTCTCAAGGCCAAGATCCTCGGATCGGGACTGTCCATCTCGCAGCTGGTCTCCACCGCCTGGGCGTCGGCGGCCACCTTCCGCGGCACCGACATGCGGGGCGGCGCCAACGGAGCGCGGATCCGCCTCGCGCCGCAACGCGACTGGGAGGTCAACGAGCCGGCTGAGCTGGCCACGGTGCTGCAAACCCTCGAGTCGATCCAGCAGGACTTCAACAACTCACAGTCCGGCGGAACGCGGGTCTCGCTCGCCGACCTCATCGTCCTGGGCGGCTGCGCGGCCGTCGTGCAGGCGGCGAAGGACGCCGGGCACGACATCGCGGTCCCGTTCGCGCCGGGGCGCACCGACGCCTCGCAGGAGCAGACCGACGTGGAGTCGTTCGCCGTGCTCGAGCCGACTGCCGACGGGTTCCGCAACTACCTCCGCGCCGGAGAGAAGTTGCCGGCCGAGGTCCGCCTGCTCGATCGGGCCAACCTGTTGACGCTCACCGCTCCCGAGATGACGGTTCTCGTCGGTGGCATGCGGGCGCTGAACGCCAACGTCGGAAAATCCGAGCATGGCGTCTTCACCGACCGGCCCGAGACGCTGACCAACGACTTCTTCGTGAACCTGCTCGACATGAGCACCGAGTGGAAGCCATCGGTCGGGTCCGAGAACGTGTACGAAGGTCACGATCGGGTGACGGGCGAAGTCAAGCGGACCGCCACGGCAGTCGACCTCGTGTTCGGTTCGAACTCTCAGCTCCGCGCCATCGCGGAGGTCTACGCGAGTGACGACGCGAAGGAGAAGTTCGTGCGTGACTTCGTGGCGGCATGGGACAAGGTGATGAACCTCGATCGCTTCGATCTCCCCTGAGCGACGGCTTCGGCGATCGGTGACCGGTTCACGTCGAACCGGTCACCACTGCCGTCCCGTTTCATCCTCTCGACCAGCGACCTCGGGGGCCGTGTTGCGGCCGTAGCGGTGTTTGTCCGACCGTCAGCTGGGAAGCGTTACGGGCATGAGAATTCGACTCGCCCACGCGGCCGCGCTCGCGGCCGTGCTCACGATCGCCAGCTGTAGTGAAGACACGCAGGACGCTGTGGAGTCCGACTTGGAGAGTGCCGCGACCGAGGTTGGCGAAGCCGTCGGTGAGGCTGCCAACGACGCCGGCGAGGCGCTCGCCCGCAACATCGCGACCCAGCAGGGCGAGGAGCAGTTCAAGAACGCCGGGCACGAACTGAGCGGCCCGCTGACGTGCGAAGCGACGGTCCAGGACGGTGTCGCCCAGATCGACATCAGCTGCACCGGGGCGACCAAGGACGGCGGTGCGGCGGAGCTCACCGGCACGACCAACGAGATCCCTGGTGCGTCGGTGGTCACTCTCGATGGCGACTTCACCGGCACGGTTGACGGCGAAGAGGTCTTCAGCACCGAGCGCCTCGGCGGCTGACGGGCGGTCGCCACGCCCGCGTCGGCCCGGTACATCCGGAGTGGTCCGTCGAGCACGACAGTGCGTGCTCGACGAACGGCGGATGCGTCAGTCTCGTTCGCGGAACGCGGCCGGACTTCTGCGTCGGATGGCTGCCAGCCACACCCCGGCCGGGCGGCCCAGGAAGTAGGCGGGCGATCCGGCAGCGCGTGTCATGGTGGCCGGAGTGGCAGAAGTGGATCGACGGTACATGGGGTTCTCCTCGGTGTTGTCAACGCCGCGGCTGCGGACGTCATGAGTAACGCGGACAGTTACGCCGCCCTCCCGGGGTCGGTTCACGGATACCGCGTGACGTTCGTCAACAGTGGGAATTACGGAGCTGACATCGGCGCGGATCGAGCGCGAGTCAGCTCCTGCGCGCGGCGCGTTGCGCCCGGCGGCGCGCCTTGGCCATCCGGATGAGGTAGACGGGCGTTGGCGGCACCCAACCGAGTTGCTTGGCGGTGCCGATGTCGTCACGATTCGCCCAGTGTTCGATCACCTTGCCATCGGCCAACCGGAACCAATGCGTCTGTGTGGTGGCGAACGTCCGACCCGTCGGCGGGAACGCCGCGCCGACCTCACCCTCGGGGCCGTACTCGACCATCGGGCCGTGGTGACGGCCGCGCATCGTGTTGTGGATGACGACGAGGTCGCCATCGGCCACCACGTCGTGGAGCTCGAAGGCGAGGTCGGCGAACGCGGCACGCAGCCACAATGCGGTGGCGTAGAACCCGCGCGGTCCCGGCTCGCGGGCCGCCGGCGGTTCGTCGACCGCCTCTCGGTTGACCGCCTCAGGGTGGACGACCCGCTCGAAGTCCGCCAAGTCGCCCGAAGCCATGAGGAACATGCTCTCGACGCACAGTCGCTTGGCCTCATGGGGGGTGAGTCCGGTGGCGGAGTGGGTGGTGGTGATCGTGTCCATGGGCCTTCCAGTTGTCGTGGGTCAGTGGTGTAGAGTCACGGTTGATCTACATTGAACAATATTGGACATAGTTGAATATAAACGAATGACTCCGACCTCGCAACCCCCAAAACGGCGCTACGACGCATCGCGGCGCCAAGCCCACGCGCTCGAGGGCCGGCGGCGGACCCTGGCCGCCGCCCACGCACTGTTCGTCGATCGCGGGTTCGCCGCCACGACGATCGCCGCGATCGCCGAGGCGGCCGACGTCTCGGTGCCAACCGTCTACGCCGGCTTTGCCTCGAAGGCGGAGTTGCTCCGACGAGCGATCGAGGTCGCGCTCGCGGGCGACGACGAGCCGGTGGCCGTCGCCGATCGACCGACGGCCAGGTGGGTGCACGAGGCCGACACCGCCGAGGAGCTGCTCGGGCGCTACGCGGTGATGATGGGAGAGGTCGCCTCCCGTGCCGGGCAGATCTACGGCGTGCTCGTGGCCGCGGCGGACGCCGAGCCCGAACTGGCCGATCTGCTGCGGACGTTCGAGGCCCAGCGTCTTCGCGCGGCCACGCAGACGGCCGAAGCGGTTGACGCTCGAGGTGGCTTACCGCCCGGGCGCACCGTGGCCGAGGCCCGCGACATCATCTGGCTCTGCAATGCGCCCGAGGTCTACGTGATGCTCACCGGCAAGCGGCGGTGGTCGACTCGCCGCTACGTGGCGTGGGCGCGCAACGCCCTCGTGAAGCTGGTGATCGCGCCTCCCGATCCGTGACGTTCGGGCCTCATTCGGATTTGGCCGGCGGCCCGGTTTCCGGTGCCCATTCGGGGCGGTTGACGAGCACGAACAGCCACAACATCGCCGGCACGGCCGTGACCGACGCGAACCCGAACACGATGATCAGACCGATCAATGTGGAACGGGCGCCGGCGGCCTCGGCGAGCGTCATCTCGTCGACGAGCAGGTCGGGATACTGACCGACGCCCCAGCCGATGACGATCGCGGCGACGGCGATCACCGCGCCGACGCGTGCCCGGGCCCATCGTCCGGCGTGCAGTCGCCACAGGCTGAACAAACCGGCCACGGCGGAGACGACGATCAGCGCAGCACCGCGACCGTGCAGCCCGTCGGCGAGCGACTCGGCGTCGCGCTCGAGCACGAACACCGCGGCGAGCGCGACGGCGCCGGTGATCGCGCCGGCGACAAGCGCCCGGCGCCCCATCGTCGCGGCCATGTCGTCGTGGCCGGCACGGGCGAGATCGGCCGTCAGGAACGTACCGGCCAGGAACGTACAGGTGAGCACGGCCAGCGCGCCGCCCAGCCACGAGGTCGGACCGGTCCACGACGTCCACCTGTCGCCGTACCCCTCGGCTGGGACGCGGCCACTGGCGACCGCGCCGGCGATCATCCCGAGGAAGAACGGAGTGATGAGCGACGAGCTCGCGAACAGCACGCCATACAGCCGGGCCTCGCCGAGCGTCGCCGAGAACTTGCGGAACGCGAACGTTGCGCCGCGCAAGACGATGCCGAACCCGACGAGCAGGAACGGCACGAACAACGTCGACATCAGGGCGCTGAACGCGGTGGGGAACGCCGTCCACGTGAACACGAGGATGTAGATCAACCAGACATGGTTGGCCTCCCACACGGGACCGATGCTGCGATCGATCTGGGCCCGCAGCATGCCGCCGGATTCGTCGCCGCCCGCGAGCAGGTCCCAGACGCCGCTGCCGAAGTCGGCCCCGCCGAACAGGGCGTAGGCGACGACGCCCACGAACAGCAGCACGGCGACGACATCGCTGAGACTCACGGCGGTGCCTTCGTGGTCGATGGCACCGCCGAATGCTTGGGGGCGGGCGGACCGTACGGCGTCGGGAGGTCGACGTCGGTGTTCTCGCGCCAGCGGCGCGCCATCGACCGCAGCACCGTCGCGGCGGCCACTCCCATCGCCGTGTAGATCACCACGATCGCGGCGAGGCTGATCCAGATCCCCGAGTTCTCGGTCACGGCATCCTCGACGCGCATGACCCGGTACACGATCCACGGCTGGCGGCCGACCTCGGTCGTAACCCATCCGGCCTCGAGGGCGACGAGGCTCAGCCCGCCGGCCACCACCGCCGCCCGCATCAGCCACCGCGAATCGAACGGGTCGGATCGCCTTCGTTTCCACCAGAACCACAGCGCGATGCCGATCATGGCGAAGCCCGACCCGACCATCGTCTGGAACGAGAGGTGAACGACATTTGCCGGCGGCCGGTCCTCGACCGGGAACTCGGTCAGCCCGGGCACGGCGCGATCGGTCGACGCCCTGGCGAGCAGCGATCCGACACTCGGGATCTCGATCCCGCCCCGCACCTCGCCGTCGATCAGCACACCACCGATGATGAGGGGCGAGTGCGTCTCGGTTTCCACGGCGAGCTCCATCGCCGCCAGCTTCGACGGCTGGTCGGTGGCGAGGCGCATGCCCGCCACGTGACCGATCACGGGCTGCACGAGCGCGGCAACGGTGGCGAACGCGAACGCCACGGTGAAGCCGAGGTGGTGGGCGTGGTCGCGGCGGCCGCGCAGGATCCCGACGGCGTACACGGCGGCGACGACGAACCCGGTGACGAGGTAGGTGGCGACGAACATGTGGATGAACTGCGGCCACAGGGCACGGTTGAAGATCGCGGCGAGCGGGTCGACGTCGGTCGCCCGCAGAGTTCCCGAGGTGTCAGTGGTGAGCCGGAAGCCGCTCGGCGCATTCATCCACGTGTTGACGGCGAGGATGCAGAACGTGCCGACGAGACCCGAGGCGATGATCGGGATCAGCGTGCGCAGGTGCACCTTGGGCGGCAGGCGGTCCCAGCCGAACAGGTAGATGCCGATGAAGACGGCCTCGACGAAGAAGGCGATCCCCTCGAGGGCGAACGGCAGGCCGATCACGTCGCCGAACGTCTCCATCATGCCGGGCCACAACAGGCCCATCTCGAAGCTCAGGATCGTGCCCGAAACAGCGCCGACGGCGAACAGCACCGCGGCCACCTTCGACCACTTGCGGGCGAGCGTCAGCGCCGCGTCGTCACCGTTGAGCCCGCGGCGGTGCACGACGTAGATCAGCGTCGGGAACGCCACGCCGAAGCACGACAACACGATGTGGAATCCCAGCGACAACGCCATCTGATACCGCGCCGCAACGAGCTCATCGAGTGCCAGCAGGCCGAACATGGTGCCCTTCCCTCGCTTGCCCGCCGACCGTAGCTGGCGGCGCGGCGACCGGGCCGCTCGCCCGGCCACTGGAACGCGAATCGGTCTGGTGACCGATCGCGGTCGTCAGACCACTTTGAGGAGTAATCCGCACGCCCGCTCGCCCCGACCCGCTACAGGTTCTGTACAGGGTTTCGTCAACCCCCGCCGCCAGAGGCCTTTTTCGATCGTGCGCATTTCGTCTCGGGTTCTGTAAAGACTCTCTCAACCTCTGTGCCCAAGTCCCGCGGCCCGAGACCTATCACAACGTCCCGTCGCAGTCGGCGCCGGGAGCAGCCTCATGGCGGGAAGAAGGCCTCAAGTGAATCGTCGATCCAAGTTCGCAGGCGCGCTGGCGCTCGGCGTGATGGTGCTCGGTGGAGGGATTGCCGGCGCGTTTTGGGTGGCCAGCGGAAGCGGTTCCGGTGAGGCCAACGCCGTGACGGCCCAGGTCGCGACCGTGTCGGCCGCGACGGGCGCGGCCGACTTGTATCCGGGATTCACCGGCGGCGACGTCTACTTCACCGTCACCAACGCGAACCCATACTCCGTGGTGTTCTCGTCGATGGCGGTTGGCACCGTCACGTCGAGCGACCCAATCGGCTGCCCGTCGTCGAACGTGTCAGTGGCCAGCGCGACGGGCCTCACCTTGACCGTCGGTGCCAATGCCACATCGGCCACCCAGTCCATCGTCGACGTCGTCACGATGGTCGCCGGTGCGCCGGATGCATGCCAGGGCGCGTCCTTCACCATCGCGTTGACGCTCTCTGGCTCGCAGGGCTGACGAGTCCCAATGCTGGCTCGGGCGGTGGGTGTCGCGTTGTTGGCTTCCACCGTCTTCGTCGCGTGTCCGCCCCGAGAGGCGGGCGCGGAGTTCCTTGCATCCGGAACCGGGCCCGCGTTGGCAGCTGCGCAAGCGGTCCCGCAGTCAGCTCCGCCGGTGGCGATCGTCGACGGGCGCGAGGTGACCCTGTCGTGGTCCGCCACCACCCTGACCGGCGGCACACCGGCCGAGTCGTACATCGTGCGACGCTATGACACGTCGAACGTCGCGCAGCCGGTGCTGGCCGGTTGCGATGTGGTGACATCGACGGGTTGTGTCGAGAACAACGTTCCGATCGGCGCGTGGACGTACTCGGTGCAAGCCCGGATGGGATCGTGGTCCGGAGTCGAAGGGACGCCGAGCGCGACGATCACGGTGGCGACGTCGTCACTCGTCCTCGATCCGACACCGCTCGGCCCGTTGCCGGCGACCGTGACCGGCGCCATCGCCAACTTCCTGGTCGCAGAGACGTTGACCTACCGGCTCGATTCGCCGACCGGACCGGTGCTGGCCGGCTCGCCGGCGACCGTGACGAGCAGTACCTCGACTGCGGTCAGCGTGACCGTGCCGGCGGGGACTTCGAGCGCCCCACACAGCATCTTCGTCGTCGGGTCCGGTGGTTCGTTCGCGGCGGCGGCGATCGACATCGCCATCCCCCCGAGGCTGCAATCGATGCAGATGCGTGATGTCAACGGCAACGGCAAGGTCGACCAGGTGACGGTCGTGTTCGACGACGCGCTCGCCACCTACTCGGCGGGAATCGCTCCCTGGACGTTGAGCAACGTGCCCTCCGGCGGGTCGCTGTCGTCGGTCGTCGTCAATGGCACCACGGCGACGTTGACCATCGCCGAGGGGCTCGGCGCAGCGAACACCGCGGTCGGGACATTCCGCGTCGCACTCGCGACGAACGCCGCCGGCATCCGCGACATGAACGGACCGCAGTCGTCGTTCACCGCCACGGCACCGACGGACTCGGCAGCCCCGGCCCGTGTGACGTCGGTGATGCAGGATGTCAGCGCCAACGGCAGGGTCGATCGGTTGACGGTGACGTTCAGTGAGACGCTGCAGGCCTACTCGGCCGGTACCGCACCGTGGACGCTCACCAACGTGCCCAGTGGTGGCACATTGGCGTCGGTCACGGTGGCTACGGCAACGGCGACCGTCGCGATCACAGAAGGCGCCGGTCCGCTCGACACCGCGGTCGGTTCGTTCACCGTCGCCCTCGCCGTTGATCCGGCCGGCATCCGCGACGCAGCGGGCAACCAAGCGTCGTTCGCGGTCGCGCCGACCGATGGCGCCAGGCCGATCCGCCAGTCCGCCAACATGTTCGACGACAACACCGACGGCAGGATCGACCGCGTCGTCACCGCGTTCAGCGAGACCCTCGCGCCGTTCACCGCCCCGGCCAGCGTGTTCGCGTTGTCGGCAGCACCGTCGGGCGCCACCCTCAACTCTGTCAACGTCGTCGCCAACCAGGCCACGCTGGTGCTCAACCAAGGCGCCGGCGCGGCGAACACCGCCGTCGGCTCGTTCCGGGTCACGCTCACCAGCAACGTCGCCGGCGTCCGCGACGCCACCGGCAACCTCTCCAGTCACGTTGCCACGGCGCCAACCGACCGCGCCGCGCCTGTCCGTGTGACGTCGGTGATGCAGGATGTGAGCGCCAACGGCAGGGTCGATCGGCTGACGGTGACGTTCAGTGAGACACTCGCCGCCTACACCGCGCCCACCTCGATCTGGACGCTCACCAACGTGCCGAGTGGCGGCACTTTGGCGTCGGTCACGGTGGCGACGGCGACGGCGACGATCGCGATCACCGAAGGCGCCGGTCCGCCCGACACCGCGGTGGGATCGTTCACCGTCGCTCTCGCCACCGATCCGGCCGGCATCCGCGACGCGGCCGGCAACCTGGCGTCGTTCGCGATCGCGCCGACCGATGGCGCCAGGCCGATCCGCCGGTCCGCCGACATGTTCGACGACAACACCGACGGCAAGATCGACCGCCTCGTCACCACGTTCAGCGAGACCCTCGCGCCGTTCACCGCCCCGGCCAGCGTGTTCGTGTTGTCGGCCGCGCCTTCAGGCGCCACCCTCAACTCTGTCAACGTCGTCGCCAACGAGGCCACGCTGGTGCTCAACCAGGGAGCCGCGGCAGCGAACACGGCAGTCGGCTCGTTCCGGGTCACGCTCACCAGCAACGTCGCCGGCATCCGCGACGCCACCGGCAACCTCTCCAGTCACGTTGCGACAGCGCCGACCGACCGCGCCGCCCCTGTTCGTGTGACGTCGGTGATGCAGGATGTGAGCGCCAACGG
>DATMDV010000382.1:0-2852 GCA_035557475.1 Ilumatobacteraceae bacterium | reverse complement strand
CGACCTGCCCTGCGGGATGCTGCAGGGGTACGGCCTCACCGAAGGCTGCCCGGCGTTGACCATGCTCAGCCCTCAGGAGCATTGCCAGTTCGCGTTCGACGACGCGCTCCGTCACCGCCTCGGCTCGATCGGCAGGCCAGTTCCCGGGGTCCACGTTCGGATCGTCACCGAGAACGGCGAACGGGTTGCGCCCGGCCGGCCGGGCGAGCTGCAGGTCAGATCGACGAAGGCGATGAACGGGTACTGGCACGCGGCGGACGACTCGGAGGTGTTCGCCGACGGCTGGCTCCGCACCGGCGACATCGTGATCGAGGACGACGACGGTTACCTGTTCCTCGTCGACCGCGCCAAGAACATGCTGATCTCGGGCGGGTTCAACGTCTACCCCTCCGAGATCGAGCGCGTGCTGACGACGTCACCCACGGTTCGCGAGGCAGCGGTCGTGGGCGCCCCCGATGACCGGTGGGGTGAGGTCCCCGTCGCCTTCGTCGTGGCCCGCGAGGGCGAACTGAGCGATGCCGACATCGCCGAACTGGCTGCCCGGTGCGCCGATGGTCTCGCCAAGTACAAGCAACCCAAGCGGTTCGTCCGGTTGCCCGCCCTACCCCGGAACCCGACTGGGAAGGTCTCGATCCCGGAACTGCGCCGTCAGGCGGCGGCTCTCCCGTGACGAGCACGGACGCAGTCCGAATGCCGCGCTGCTCGGCGTGGGCCCGCGAGGTGGCCGTGGACCCGATCGGCACCGCAGGCACGTACCGAGGGATCGTCGCCATCGAGTGGCCCCTGCCGTGGCCACGGGACGTCGCTGACGTTCCCGAGCTCGCCGACGCCGTGCGGATCCTGGCCTCGCTCGGCGTGCGAGTGCAGCTCGTGCGCCCCCCGACCGAGCCACATGACGGGGCGCGCATCCTGTCGTTCCGGCGCGACGAGGAGACGGCCTTCCGGCGGTTCGCAAGACGCGAGGAGACGGTCGAGTCAGCAGCGCTGGCCGAGGTCGCCGTGGCCCTCGGCCGCGGCCAACTGCACCACGCCCTGGACGACGAAACAGTCGACGTGCTCGTGTGCACGCACGGCGCTCGCGACGTCTGCTGCGGTTCGGACGGAACACGTCTGATGACGTCGCTGTCGGCGCGAACTGACGCCCTCCCGAGTGCCGTCCGGCTGTGGTCCACGAGCCACCTCGGCGGGCACCGCTTCGCCCCAACCGCGTTGGTGATGCCCTCGGGCACGTGCTGGGGCTTCCTCGACACTGATCGGCTCACGGCCATCGTCGGCAGGGCGGGGAGCGCCGACGATGTGCTTCCGTTCTACCGAGGTTGCGCGGGAGTCGGGCCGCGTCGCGCGCAGGCGCTCGAGCGAGTTGCGTTTCGCGAGGTCGGCTGGTCGTGGCTCGAGCACCAACGGCGCGGTCGTGAGCTCGACGGAGGTGTGGTGGAGATCAATGCCACGTCACCCGACGGCGATGCGCTCGTGTGGTCCGGCTTCGTGATCGAGGGCCGATCCCTTCCGGTACCTGCGTGCCGTGCACCCCTCGACACCTCCGCCAAGTCCGAGTCCGAACTGGTTGTCGCGGCGTACCGACGAGAGCGATGAGGAGTTGATCATGAAGGGCTTTGCAGTCGTGCACGAGACGGACGTGCCGAGGCGCATCGCGCCCCTCCGCGACCGCGACGGTGCCGTGAGCTCGTTCACCGCAATGGTGGACGAGTTCTTCCCGGTCGGGGATGCCACCTTGGAGTTGAAGCGGGTCACCCTGCCCCCTGCTGCGGTCGTCGTCCCGCACGAGCACGACAGCGCCGAGATCCTGTACGTCCTCGACGGCTCGATCGTCTTCGGCGCCCATCGTTGCGTCCCGGGTAGCGCCGTGTACGTCGGAGCCAACACGAGGTATGGGTTCGTCGCCGGACCGGACGGATGCACCTTCGTCAACTTTCGGGGCGTCGTCGGCACATCCATCGTCTATCCACACGACGCCAATCCAACATCGGAGGTTGGTGCCCCATGAGCGTCGACCTCGTCGGCGCCGTCGACATGCACGTGCACTTCGGGCCGGACCCAGGCCGCATCCGGCGAGTGTCCGGCACCGAGGCGGTCGCGCAGGCCGCCGCAGCCGGTCACGCGGGCCTCGTGCTGAAGAGCCATGATGCGCCGACGGCCCAGGTCGCGGCGGCGCTGACCGACTCGTCCGCGATCGCCGTGTTCGGCAGTGTCTGCTGCGACGTCGGGGTCGGAGGGCTCAACGTCGTGGCGGTCGGCAACGCCCTCGCGATCGGGGCCAAGGTCGTCTGGCTCCCGACGTTCAGCAGCACGCAGGACTGGGACCGTCACGGACGGCACCGCGACGTTCCGTGGCCGGGAATTGCCGTGTGCGACGACGCTGGCGAACTGGTGCCGGATGCGGCGAGCATCCTGCACGCGACCTTTGCAGCCGGCGCCGTCGTCGCGACCGGCCACATCTCGATCGTCGAGCACCTCGCCGTCGCCCGCTCGCGACCGGAGCACGGCAAGGTCGTGGTCACCCATGCTCGCGAAACGCTGTGCGGTCCGGGCGACGACATGACCATCGAGGTGCTCGAGGAGCTGGTTGCGCTCGGTGCAGTGATCGAGTTCTGCGCACTCACCTGCATCGGTGCCCTCGCGACGCGCGAGCCCGCCGAGGTAGCCGCTGTCATTCGCCGGATCGGGCCGGAGCACAGCACCATCGCGTCGGACTTCGGGCAGGAGAAGAACGAGCCTCCGGTGATCGGACTGGCGGCGTTCGCCGATGCGCTCCACGCCTGCGGTCTGACCGAACACGAGATCCGGACGATGGCAGTGGACAACCCTCGCCGTCTGGTCGGGCTGGAATCCTG
>DATMDV010000381.1:0-9708 GCA_035557475.1 Ilumatobacteraceae bacterium | reverse complement strand
CAACCCGATCATCGCCGGCGACGAGAAGTACGTGAGCATGAAGTACTTCTTCACCCGCAAGCTGATGCTCGTCAAGGAGAGCCGTGCTTTCATCTGCCTGCCAGGTGGCTTCGGGACGCTCGACGAGACGTTCGAACTCTTGACCCTCACCCAGACCGGCAAGGGCATGCCCGTGCCCATCGTGTTCCTCGACACCCCCGGCGACGAGTACTGGGAGCGGGTGCACGAGTTCGTCGAACAGGAGCTCGTCAGCCGCGGCCTCGTCGCCCCCGGCGACACCACGCTGTATCGCATCACCAACTCCGTCGAGGAGGCCGTGCAGGAGATCGAACGGTTCTACGCGAGCTTCGACTCGATCCGCTACATCGGCGAGAACCTCGTGCTCCGCCTCCGCAGCGTCCCGACCGACGTCCAGCTCGCCGAGCTCAACGAACGGTTCGGGCACCTCGTGTCGAGTGGCGGGATCCGCCGCGTCGAGCCGTTCTCGATCGAGCGGCGACAGAACGATCGCCTCGACTTCGATCGGATCGCGTTCAAGTTCGCCAAGCACGGCTACGGCGAGCTGCGCGCCCTGATCGACGCGCTCAACGGGTACGCGCTCACATCGGGGTGACGCGCCGCAGCACGTGGGCGGCCTTCTCGACCGCTCGCCTGGCCTGCACCAGTTGCTTGTCGACGTCCGGCCGCGCCGTCGCGCCGTCGTGCACTGCCTCGCTGAGCTGGTCGTAGGCGAGCTCGTCGAGCTCGGCGACGATCATGTCGAGACGGTCGGCGAGCTCCTCGTAGCGACTCATCGGCGAATCGACTCGGCGACGAGGTCGATCGGGTGGCGCACCGTGACACCAGCCGCGCCGAGATGGATCGCGCAACCCGGGTTGGCGCTCGCCACGACCGTCGCCCCGGAGCGCTGCTGGGCGCGATGGATCGCGCCCAGCTTGCGTTCGCGAATCGTGCCGGCGAGCTCCGGTTGCAGCGCCGAGAAGGCACCGCCGGCGCCGCAGCACAGACCTTCGTCGTCGAGCTCGATGACGTCGGCCACGCGAGCGAGCACGTCGCGCACGGGCAGATGCGCACGCTGAACGTGGCGCAGGTGACACGGGTCCTGGACGATGACGCTGCCGTGGCGGCGGGTGACCGTGAGCTGATCGAGCCGCGGCGCCAACCACTCGTGGACGTCGACGACACGTTGTGAGAACGCGGCCGCCTCAGCGGTGCCGATCAGATGGCCGAAGTCCTTGAGCGCCGCACCGCAGCCGGCCGAGTTGACGACGACCGGTGCATCGCCGGGCATCGAGCCCATGACGCGCATTGCGAGGCGCCGCGCCGCGTCGTCGAGCCCGGCGTGCACGTGGAGCGCGCCGCAGCAGTCGCCGCCGCGCTGTGGAACCGAATACGTCACGCCGGCCGCCGTCATGACATCGGCGGTGGCGCGGTGCGTGTCGCGCTGCCAGGCGTCCATCACGCAGCCGGTGAACAACCACGCGTCGGTCCCCGTGTCGCGCGGCCGAGGACCGCGACGCACTGCGAGGCGCGGCAGGCCGAGTCGCGCCGGGACCAGCCGGAGCCGTTGGGCCAACGCCAGCAGCGTCGATCCGGCCAACAACAGGCGGTGCCGTCCGAGCACCGCGAACGCCGCCCGCTGCCATCGGGGCGTGATGCGCCGATCGTCGGCGAGGGCCTCGCGTGTGTGCTCCATCAATCGTCCGAACGGCACACCACTCGGGCAGGCCGGCTCGCAGCCGCGGCATTGCACGCACGTCTCCATGAAATGCACGAACTCGGTGTCGGCGTCGGCGCCGCGCCACTGCACGGCCCGCATCGCATCGATCCGACCGCGCGGCGACAGCGCTTCCTCGCCGGTGGCGCGGAACGTCGGGCAGTGCGGGAGGCACAGACCGCACGCGACGCAGGTCGAGAGTTCGTCGTCGTCGAGCCCGAGATCCATCGTGCCGGTCATGGTACGGCCGGGTGGGTGGGCAATATCGCGGCTGGGTGGGTGGGCAATGTCACGTACCTCTACTGAGCGGTCCACTGCGGCGCGTCCGGCTCGTCTCGCCAGTACTGCAGACGTCGCTCCGCCTCCGCCTTGGCGGCCGGATCCTGACGACCGGCCAGGACCCGCATCAGCGTGGCGGCGACCAGGCGCAGCTCGGCGATCGCCTCGGCCTGGCCGTCCCCGCGCATCGACCTGCCGTAGCCGGCCGCGAACGCTTCGTACTCACCGGGACGCCCGCCCCATCGTGCGGCCCACGTCATCATCGGCGCGTGGTCCCAGGCGGGCGGGCCGAGACAGATCAGGTCCCAGTCGAGCAGCACCACACCGTCGGCCGACATCATCACGTTCCCGGGGTGCACATCGCCATGGCACACGACGAGCGCCAGGCGATCAGGATCGAACCAGCCACGCCGACGTTCGATCGCCGCCTCGAGCCCGATGAACGCCTCCGGGTCGAGCTCGGGACGCGCCTCGTGAAGCATGTCGTCGAACCGCCACCACGGGAACGCGCTGGGGAACGGCAGTGGCACCGCCGGCGGCAGCTCGAGCGGTGGGAGCTGGTGGAGGCGGGCGACCGCCCGGCCGACGGCCTCCCAATCAATTGGTTCAGCGGTGGGCTCGATCCGCTGCCAGGCGGTCACGCTCAGATCACCGATCTCCACCACCTGCGCAGATGCGGGAACAGGCACCGGGATGCCGGCGTCGGCCAGATAGTGGGCGAGCACGACCGCCATCCCGGCGGGCGCGTTCGTGCGGCCGACGCGCACGATGACGTCACCGCACGTGAACAGCGCGTTCATACCGGAACGCAACGGCTCCGGAGCCGGGAGTCCGAGCACCGACGCGGCGACATCGGCCGCCTTCAGCGTTGCCTCGCGGGGTCCGGGCGGCGTGTCGACGAACGGACGGTCAGTGTGCACCATGGAGCACCGTCACGCCGGGGTTGAGCCGACCGGTGGGGTCGAACTGTTCTTTGATCCTGAGGTGCAACTCGACGACTGCCTCGTCCGCCCGGTGGACCGGCGCGGGGAGCTCGTGGTGCACGATCCCGACGCCGATCTCGGCGACGAAGCGACCGGTGCCGCGGAGCGAGGCGAGGTCGGACGGTCGCATCGACCATCGACCGCCGTTCGGCAGCTCGCCGGGCGGGTCGCTGGCCACGAGCGACGCGGCGACGGCCTGATCGGCGACGTCGCGCGGATCGCCCTCGAGCAGCACCCAGGTCGTCGAGCCGTCCCAGAGCACCGACGTCGGCCGGTACAACGCGCGCATGATCGCCCAGGGGTCGTCGTTGGTGGTGAACCACTGCTCGTACGTCGCGCGCGGGCGGGTCCGCATGATCACATCGCCGAGGAACCCGAGTGTGCCGCGCGAACCGACGAGGAGGCGGCACAGGTCGAAGCCGCTCACGTTCTTCACGGTCGGACCGCCCGCCTTGACGATCTCGCCCCGGGCCGAGACGTATCGAGTCTGCAACAGCACGTCGCGGACAGGCCCGTAACCGAGACGGCGGATCCCGCTCTGCCCGACGGCGAGCGCGCCGCCGACCGTCCCCGTCGGTGGGACCGCGACGCACTGTCCATACGCCGCCAGTGCGTCGTCGAGCTCGGCGACCGGTGTGCCGGCACCGCACCGCACCGTCATCTCGTCGGCTTGGATCGATTCGATCCCGACCGGCGCCATCACCGGGCGCACCCCGTCGACCGGCCCGCCGCGCGTGGCCAGCCCGCCGATCGTGACGGGACCGGTGTCGCCGATCTCCTCGGCGAACTCGGTCAGATCCATGCACCCTCTGGCACGGCCTGTACATCGGCGCACGTCGCCGGGCTCGGCAGCACCTTGCCGGGGTTGGCTCGGCCGTGTGGATCGAACGCCGACCGCAGCGCCTGCTGGGCGGCGAGATCGACCGGCGAGAACATCAGCGGCATCATGTCGCGCTTCTCGAGCCCGATGCCGTGCTCCCCACTCAGCACGCCGCCCGCCTCGACCGAGGCTCGCACGATCTCGTCACCGGCGGCGTGGACCCGCGCCATCACCCCCGGCTCCCGCTTGTCGAACACCAACAGCGGATGGAGGTTGCCGTCGCCGGCGTGGAACACGTTGAGAACGAGCAGCTCGTGACGGGCGGCGATCTCGTAGACCTGCTTCAGCACCGCCGGCAGCTTCGATCGTGGCACGACGGTGTCATGGAGGTAGTAGTTGGGCTTGATGCGGGCAATCGCGCCGAACGCCGATTTGCGTCCCTTCCAGAGCAACGCCCGCTCCGCGTCGTCGGCGGCGATGCGCACGGTCCGCACATTGCGGTGCCGGGCCAGCTCCTCGATCCGGTCGACATCGGCGGCGACACCGTGCGGGAGACCGACCACCTCGACGAGCAGCGCCGCCGCGGCGTCGACCGGGAGTCCGGCGTGGATGTACGCCTCGACCGCCCCGAGGCACAACTGGTCCATCATCTCGACCGCGGCGGGCACGATGCCGGCCGCGATGATGTCGCTCACCGTCCCAGCCCCGTCCTCGACGGACATGAAGTCCATCAGCAGCGTCTGCACGGTGGGCGGGTTCGGTGTGAGCTTCACGCACACCTTGGTGGCGACGCCGAACATCCCCTCGCTGCCGATGAACACCCCGCGCAGGTCGTACCCGTCCGGCTCCGGGTCCTCACCGCCGAGCATCGTCACGGTGCCGTCGGGGAGCACGACCTCGATCGCGAACACGTGCGACGCCGTCACGCCTTCGGCGAGGCAGTGTGGCCCGCCCGAGTTGTTGGCCACGTTCCCGCCGATGGAGCACGTCTGTTGGCTGCTGGGATCGGGCGCGAAGTGGAGGCCGTGGACGTCGACCTGGCGCGAGAGGTCGAGGTTCAGCACCCCCGGCTCGACCCATGCGTGACGGTTGGCCGGATCGACCGACAGGACCTCGTTCATCCTGGTCGTGGCGATGACCACCGCACCGTCGAGCGGGACGGCTCCACCCGACAGTCCCGTACCGGATCCGCGGGCGACAAACGGCACACGGTGGTCGTTCGCCGTCCGCACGCATGCCTGCACGTCGGCCGTCGACTCGGCGAGGCACACGACCGACGTCGCGCCCTCCATGTTCGAAGCGTCGCGGCGGTAGAGCGACAGCTCGGTCGCCCCGTCGCGAACCCGCTCGGGCGAGAGCGCGGCGCGGAGATCGTCGACGAGCGGGCCGTGCTTCCTCACCACTCCCCTCCCTTGCCGCACCTCACTTCGCGCGGCGCAACACGATGACCCGTGCAGTCTCGACCGGTTGACCGTCGACGAGCAACTGGTCGTCAGGCCCGAGTTGGTCGTCGAGCGTCTCGACCCGGCCGTCGCGACGAGCACGCAACTCGCGCTCGCGGGTGCGCATCGCCTCGCGGCCCTCGCGGACGGCGTCTCCCACGTCGCGGCCCTTCTCCCGCACCTTGCGCAGCGCGCCACTGGCGATGTTCGCCGGTGCCAACTGCGTCGCCGTGCGCCGGACGGTCCGCTTCACCGTGCGCTTGGCGTACCCGACGCCGGCGGCACCGGTGGCGACACCTCCGATGAACCATGTAACACGCTTCATCACGCTCGACGCCTCCCGCGTCGTGACTCTGCAACGGGGACGATCTCGACACTGGGCGGAACGCGACGGAGACGGCGGAGGGCACGCGACGTGCCCGTGGCGACTCCAGCGGCCTTGATGACGGGCACCGAGAACGCGGTGCGCGCCACCCGCCCCGACCCCGACACGGCCCCACTGATCGCCTCCGCCGATCCGATCACGCGATCGAATCGATCGAGATCGGAACGCGCTTCGTTCACGACCTCACGTGCGTCGTCGGTGGACGACCGGAGCTCGTCGAGCAGTGGCCGGGTCTCCTCACGCAGCGAAACGACCTCGTTTCGGAGGACATTCAACGTGTCGAGGACTCGTACGAGCACCACCACGAGGGCAGTGAACCCGAGCGCGCAGAGCACCGCGGCGAGGACGACAACGAGCTCCCCGGCGCTCATGACTCGTGCTCATCCATTCTGCGTGCGATCTCCTGCTCGTGCCCGTGCTCACTCGGTCGGTACCAGCGGTTGTCGGCCAACTCGTCAGGAAGGTACTGCTGGGCCACCCAACCACCATCGTGGTCATGAGGGTACTCGTAGCCGGCGCCGTGGCCGATCGATGCCGCTCCCGAGTAACCCGTCCCGCGCAGGTGGGCCGGCACCTCGCCGATCGCTCCATCGCGGACGGCCTCCCTCGCGTTCCAGATCGCCAGCGCCGAGCGATTGCTCTTCGGCGACGTCGCGAGATGCACCGCGGCCTGGGCGAGGTTGAGCTGGGCCTCCGGCAGCCCGACGTGCTCGACGGCGTGCGCCGCGGCGACCGCCACCAGGAGCGCCTGCGGGTCGGCCATGCCGATGTCCTCGCTGGCGAGGATCACCATCCGTCTGGCGATGAACCTGGCGTCCTCACCGGCCTCGAGCATCCGCGCCAGCCAGTAGACGGCGGCATCGGGATCGGACCCGCGCATCGACTTGATGAACGCGCTGATCACGTCGTAGTGGTCGTCGCGGCCGTAGCGCAGGGCCGACGTGCCGAGCGCGGCTTCGACATGTTCGACGTCGACGGCCGCGGGGAACGCAAGCGCGATCGCGACCTCGAGCGACGTCAGCACCTGACGCCCGTCGCCGCCGGCCCGGTCGACGAGCAGTTCGATCGCCTCCGGCGTCGCTTCGGCATGTTCGGCGACGAGACCGCGGTGCGCCAACTCCCGCACCGCGTCGTCGTCGAGCGGTTCGAGGCGGAACAGCGTGCTGCGGCTGCGGAGCGGTGGATTGACCTCGAAGAACGGGTTCTCCGTCGTGGCGCCGATGAGCGTCAGGGTGCCGTCCTCGACGGCGGGCAGCAGGGCGTCCTGCTGGGCCTTCGAGAACCGATGGATCTCGTCGAGGAACAAGATGGTGCCGCGCCCGTGTTCGCCGAGCCGCTGCCGAGCGCGCTCGATGCACTCGCGCACGTCCTTGACGCCCGCGGTCACGGCGGACATCTGCTCGAAGGCCCGCTCGGTCGTCCCCGCGACGGCGAGCGCCAGCGTGGTCTTGCCGGTGCCCGGCGGGCCCCAGAAGATGGCCGACGAGAGCCGGTCGAGCTCGACGAGCCGGCGCAACGGGCGGCCGGGACCGACGAGATGCTCCTGGCCGACGACCTCGTCGATGGTCTGCGGCCGGAGGCGAGCGGCGAGCGGTGCCTGCGTGCGGAGGCGATCGGCGACCACCGCTGAGAACAAGTCGTCCGGCACCCTCGTCACGCTACCGAGCGTCACGCGTCGCGGCCGGGGCCTGGCGTCCGAGCGGTATCGCGCTCGAAGCCCAGCGCCCGCCGATAGCTCGACCGCCGGAACGCCACGACATGGTCGACGAGCCATTCGGGCTCGACCCAGCGCCACGTCGAGAACTCGGTGCCATCGGGCGACGGCTCGATCGCCGGGTCGACAACGTCGAAGAAGAACCACCGGTGAGCCTGGCCGAGGCGCTTGCTGTCGAGCGCGTGACGCGGCCATTCGTAGACGGTCCAGTCCGGCAGCTCCTCGGTCAGCACCACATCGCGGGGACCGAGCCCGGTCTCCTCGGCGAGCTCGCGCCAGGCGGCCTCGACCGGGGTCTCCCCCGCCTCCAGGCCCCCTTGCGGCAACTGCCACTGGCCCGGCAGGTCGACTCGTTCGAACGCCATGACGCGCCCGTCGTCGCGACGCACCACGGCGACCACCCCGGCGCGGAAGTGCGGTCCTGCCATCGTGGCTCAGGCCCTCAGCGACCGAGTGCGCGCAGCCGGTCGACGACGTCGACGTACATCGGATCGATGTCGGCGACAGTGCGGAACCAGCGCGCCGCGGCGACGGTGTCGCCGGCGCGGTCGTACAGATCGGCCAACACGTACCACTGGCGCAGGTGGTGGTCGCGCACCTGCTTGGGCATCCTCGTCGCGCCCGAGAGGAGCTTGATCGCCGCCTTCAGGTCGCCGCGATCGGCGAGCGATCCGGCGACGACGATGCGTGCCTCGGCGGCGATCTCGTGCGCCGGCGACGCCGTGCGCACCTCCTGCCAGATCCGCTCCACGTCGTCCCAACGCCGCAGCGCCCGGTAGCAATCGGCCAGCACCGGAAGCAGCACGACCGACGGCGTGATGGCGCGCGCGGCCTCGAGCTCGGTGATCGCCTGGCTCCAGCGTCCCGACCGGTAGCTCGCCAGACCGGCGAGCTCGTGCACGGCGGCGACGCCCGGGAACTGCCGGATCAGGGGTGCGACCATTCGATGGGCCTCGTCGAAACGCTCACGATCGAGCGCCTCCGAGGCCGACGCGAGCCGTCTGAGCAGGTCGGCCGAACGGCCGCCGGCGGTCTCGCTGATCTCGGACTCGACGGCGGGATCGAGCCGCGTCGGTGCGGCGCGGCGTGGGCGGGGCGCGTCGCCGGTGGCGCGGCGAGCAGCGGCGGCTGCCTCGGCGCGCACGGATCCCTCGTCGATCCAGGTCTCGAGCGTGCGCGCCTCGATTCGGGCCTGCTCGACGGCCGGATCGCGCGGGGCCCGCGGCGCGCGCCGGCTGCGAACTTCCGCCGCCCGGCGCTCGGCCTCCGTCGCCGGTTCGGGTCGAGTGCGCCGGCCCTCGTCCCCGCCCGAACCACGCGACGGCCGGCCAACACGGCTGGAACGGGAGTCGTCGCGGCCGCGGCCGCGGGATCCGGGGTCGGGGCGACCGGGTCGTCGCGATGGCCGCTCGGCGCCGTCACCTGCTGCATCGGGAGCTTCACGGCGTTGCCAGGCCGGACGACCGCGCGCTGGACGCGCCGGCCCACCGGCACTGTCGGCGTCGCGCCCGGCACCTCGCGTGGTGGGCCGCTGACTGCGATCGCCGTCGGCTGCCGGCCGACCGTCGGCGCGTCGAGACGGCGCGCCGTCGCGCCCGGCGGGACCGGAACGACGACCGGGCGCGGGACGCCCCGGAGGCCCGGATCGGCGGCCGGACGCCGGTCGCCCGGGAGGTCCGGAACGACGACCTGGTCGGGGCGGGGGCGCTGACATCGAGGGCATGTTACGCCCGGAAAAGCCGAAGAGCGCCGGTCATGCTGACCAGCGCTCCTCGTTGCGAGAGACCGGCGGCGTCCTACTCTCCCAGGGGTTCTCACCCCAAGTACCATCGGCGCTGACAGGCTTAACTTCCGTGTTCGGGATGGGAACGGGTGTGACCCTGTCGCTATGGCCACCGGAAATCAGTTGTCAAAGAGTGCTGTCGCACTCGAGGACTCCAGAGCAAGCACGAGCTGTCAATCCAAGCCCTCGGCCGATTAGTACCGGTCGGCTGAACACATTGCTGTGCGTACACCTCCGGCCTATCAACGTGATGGTCTCGTCACGGGCCTTACTGCGTTGACCGCATGGGAGTGCTCATCTTCGAACGGGTTTCCCACTTAGATGCTTTCAGCGGTTATCCCTTCCGCAGGTGGCTAATCTGCCGTGCCCTTGGCAGGACAACAGACACACCAGAGCTGCGTCCGTCCCGGTCCTCTCGTACTAGGGACAGCATTCGTCAACACTCCTTCGGCTGCGGAGGATAGGGACCGAACTGTCTCACGACGTTCTGAACCCAGCTCGCGTACCGCTTTAATGGGCGAACAGCCCAACCCTTGGGACCTGCTTCAGCCCCAGGATGCGATGAGCCGACATCGAGGTGCCAAA
>DATMDV010000380.1:0-7056 GCA_035557475.1 Ilumatobacteraceae bacterium | reverse complement strand
GTCCACCGGCTCGCGACCTTGACCGCATGGGTCTCGTGACGTACCTTGCGAAATCGCGCAGCATCGCCGCACCGCCGGTGGGGTGGGGGACTGGGTCACCGGAAGCGCCGTGTCTGCCGAACTCATCGGGCGAACTGATCGAGGGGAAACAGACATGGCCAACCGCCGATTCGCGGGTCTTGTGACGGGTGCGTTCCTCGTGGCGACGACCGCGCTGGTCGGGATCACGGACGTCGCCGACGCCGTTCCTGTGCCCGTTGTTGAAATCGATTTCAACGACGGGACCTGGGGGGATTGGGTGCAAAGTGGGGGCCCGGCGTTGAGCGTGGTGGATGACGCCGGCGATGGGGTGTTGCAGGTCGCCAACCGGTCGAACGACTTCGACGGGATCAAGAGCCCGGCGATGTTCGAAGCGGGTGTCGAGTACGTGTTCTCGATGGACGTCAAGTTGGCGACACCGGGCACAGCGCAGTTCCGGTTCGTGACCGATCCGGGGTTCACGTGGATCGGCAACACAACGGTCAATGGCGACGGCTGGACCACGGTCTCGGGATCGTTCACGCCGAGCGCGGCCGTCGCCGTATACATCGGCAGCGGCAACCATTCGGTCGACGGCAGCCCGTACACCTACTTCGTCGACGACATCGTCGTCACCAGCGAGTCGACCGAGCCACCACCACCGCCGGTTGGAATCGTCCTCAGCACCGACTTCGAAGACGGCCTCGACGGGTGGGCGGCGCGCAGCGCCCAAGGGAATCCAACGGTGGAGATCACCACCGCCGAGGCGCACGCTGGCGCCCAGGCAGCGCTGGTGTCGAGCCGCGCCGGCCAGGGCGACGGCATCGGGCACGACGTCACCGGGCTCGTCGTGCCGGGAGGCACGTACGAGATCACAGCATGGGTGAAGTTCGCCGCCGGTGCGGGCTCCGGTGACATCTGGCTCTCGATGCAGCGCACCAACGACGGCGCTTCGTCGTTCGACACGGTCGGCCAGTTCACAGGTGTGACGGACGGGGCGTGGCGCGAGGTCACCGCCACGTACGTCATGACGAACGCCGACACCGCGTTGCTGTATTTCGAGACCGCATACCCGAGCGGCACGGCCGCCAGCTTCCTCGTCGACGACATCGTCGTCGAGTCCCTTGCGCCGCCCGAGATCGAGGACATCACGCCGGTCAAGGACACCGTCGACTTCAACCTCGGCGTCGCGATCGACTCGCGCGAGACCGCTGGATCGCCGGCCGAGCTGCTGGTGCGCCACTTCGACCAGGTGACGCCGGAGAACCACATGAAGCCGGAGGCGTGGTACGACGCCGCGCGAACCTTCCGGATCCATCCCGAGGCGACGACGATCATGGACTTCGCCGATGCCAACGGTCTCGACGTGTACGGGCACACGCTCGTCTGGCACAGCCAGACGCCGCCCTGGTTCTTCGAAGCCGACGACGGCACACCGCTCACCGCCAGCGACGCCGATCGGGCGATCCTGCGCGAGCGCATGCGCGACCACATCTTCTCGATCGCCGAGGCGCTCAGTGCCGAATACGGGCTGTTCGGAAGCGACACCAATCCGCTCGTCGCGTGGGACGTCGTCAACGAGGTCGTCTCCGATGGCACCACCGAGGCCGACGGACTGCGCCGCAGCCGGTGGTACGACGTGCTCGGCGAGGAGTACATCGATCTCGCCTTCGCGTATGCCGACGAGGCCTTCAACGACGTGTACGCGGCGGCGGGGAGCGATCGGCCGGTGGTGCTGGCGATCAACGACTACAACACCGAGCAGTCCGGCAAGCGTCAGCGAACGCACGATCTCGTCGCGCGGCTGCTCGCGAGAGGGGTGCCTGTCGACGCCGTCGGCCATCAGTTCCACCTCAGCCTGTCGACTCCGATCGCCACCCTCGAGGAGGCCTTGGTCGCGTTCGAGGATCTGCCCGTCACGCAGGTCGTCAGCGAGCTCGACGTCACGACCGGCACGCCCGTGACGGAGGCGTTGCTGATCGACCAGGGCTACTTCTACCGTGACGCGTTCCGCATCTTCCGCGCCCACACCGACGACCTGTTCTCCGTGACGTTATGGGGGCTCACCGACAACCGCAGCTGGCGGGTGGGCGCGGGCGACCCGCTCTTGTTCGACGCCGAGTTGCAGTCGAAGCCGGCCTACCACGGCGCCGTCGACGGCGAGCTCGCACCGCCCCAGCGGTCGGCGTTCGTGTTCAGATCCGACACCGACCTGAACACGGCGTCGCCCGAATGGGCGTGGCTGCCGCTGCACACGATCGACGGTGACACCGCGTTCCAGCTGCGATGGGGCGCGGACTCGCTGACGGCGTACGTCGAGGCCGCCGATGCGAACGTCGACGCGACCGATGCCGTCGCATTCCTCCTCGATGGAGCCGTCCACACGGTGCGTCGCGACGGAACCGGTGACACGCCCGCCGAGGTGGTCCAGACCTCGACCGGCTGGGCGGCCGCGGTCGAGCTCCCGTTGCTCGGGGCCACGCTCGGCCAACTGGTCGACTTCGACGTCCAGGTGACAGACGGAGTCGTAACGCACGGATGGAACCAAGCGGGCGCGGTCGGCACGCTCACTCTCGTCGAACCGGTGTCGTACACCGAAGCCGTCGAAGCCAGTTCGGCGCCAGTCGTCGACGGTGGGATCGACTCCATATGGAGCACCGCCAACACGGTGTCGACCGACGTGCTCGTCGAAGGCGCGGCCGACGGAGCCACTGCCGACGTGCGCACACTCTGGGACAACGGCACGCTCTATGTCCTCGCCGAGGTCACGGACTCCACGCCCGACCTGAGCGGGTCCGATCCGTGGGTCCAGGACTCGCTCGAGATCTTCCTCGATGGCGGCAACTTCAAGAACGGGCCGTACCGCTTCGACGACACCCAGATCCGGATCAACTCGGCCAACGTCGTGTCGTTCGGCACCGGCGACGTCGCGTTCCAGCAGGCTCGGCTCGAGAGCGCGACGACGAGCACACCCGCCGGGTATGTCGTAGAGGCATCGATCAGCCTGCTCGAGTACGGCGGCATCGGGACGTTCCACGGGCTCGACTTCCAGGTCAACGACGGGACGGGCGGCGTCCGCACGTCGATCCGCGCCTGGGCCGACCCGACCGGTATCGGATATCAGACGACGGCCCGCTGGGGCGTCGTCAAGCTCGTCGAAGGCGGGCCCGCGTGCGACGTGATCGTGACCGGTCGACGGTCGCGGTTGGTGGTCGCCAACGGGACGACGTGCGTGATGCCGGGGGCGGAAGTGCGCGGTGTCGTCGAGGTCCGACCTGGGGCGAGTCTCTACGTCGACGGGGCATCGATCCGCGGCGCGGTCCTGGTCGACGGGGCAGCCGTCGCGTCGTTCGTCGACAGCGACGTGCACGGAGCCGTCCTCGTCGACGGAGCAGGTGTGGTGACGATCGACGGCAGCGATCTCCGCGGCGCCGTGGCCATCGGAGATGTCCGCGGCTCGCTGGAATTGACCAGCAACACGATGCGCGGCCTGGTCGCGATCCTCGACAACCACACGGCGGGTCCGATCGTCATCGGCGGGAACAGGATCACCGGTCTGCTGATGTGCTTCGGCAACACGCCACCACCGACCGACGGCGGAACACCGAACACGGTGCGGGGGCGTCCCGCCGGTCAGTGCGCCACGCTCACCTAGCCGAGGAGACGTTCGAGGCGGCAGTTGTGCGCTACAGCCGTGGCAGCCATTGGTGCCCCGGGTGCGTCACCGAGAGTGCGCCGGCCAACCATCTTCGGGCGTCGTCATCGAGCGTCGGCCTGGCCACCTCGAAGTCGTGAACGGCCTTCGGTTCGACCGACGCGGCCATGTACAACAGCTGCACCTCGGGACGAACGATCGGAAGTCCCGAGCTGCTGAACGTCCAGACGTCTCCAAGTGGGAGTTCGATGCGGCTGTCCCGACGGAAGCGCCACAACGTCTTGTCAACGTTCTCGGTGAACAGATCGAACTCGTACGACGCGGCGCGCGCTTGCAGCTGAAACGCGGGGAACTCGATCGGGTCACCGCTCCAACTCCGCCAGCCACTCCCAGGCGGATCGAGGCAGTAGAGGTCCCAGTGCTCGCGGAGCGCGGCATGGACCGCGGCCTGGTCGCTTCGACGTACGACGACCTCGACGTCGTGGTGTTCCCGAGTCTGGCCGCCCAACCAGAGGTCGATCGCCCAACCACCCGCCACGGCGTACCACACGCCAACCTCGTCCATGACGTGTGCCACGTACTGGGAAGCGATCACGCGAACATCCTGGCCGAGCGTCCCCGCCGAAACCGGTGCTGTGCTGCTTCGAGGGCAATGGGAGCCTTGGTCGATGTCTGACGATGGAGTGTTCGACGAAAAGATCGCTCGCACCTACGACGCGGATGATGCGGAGATGTTCGCTCCCGAGGTCCTCGGGCCGACCGTCGACTTCCTTGCCGAACTCGCCGGTGATCGCCGGGCGCTGGAGTTCGCGGTGGGTACGGGTCGGGTCGCGCTCCCGTTGAGCGCGCGAGGCGTCGACGTTGCGGGCATCGAACTGTCGCGAGCGATGATGAACGAGATGATGGTGAAGCCGGGCGCCGAACGAGTCCCGGTCACGATCGGCAACATGGCGACCACCCGAGTCGACGGCACGTTCGGGCTCGTCTACCTCGTCTTCAACACGATCACGAACCTGCTCACCCAAGGCGAGCAGGTCGCCTGCTTCTGCAACGCTGCTGCGCATCTCGACATCGGAGGCCACTTCGTGGTCGAGGTGTTCGTCCCGGCGCTGCAGCGTCTCCCGGTGGGGGAGCGGCTGATCGCGTTCGACGTGTCGGACAGCCACGTCGGCGTCGACGAGTACGACGTCGTCAGCCAGACCCTGACATCCCATCACTACCGCAGCTCCGCCGGTCAGGCCCAGCTGTTCGACTCGCCACACCGATACGCGTGGCCGGCCGAGTACGACCTCATGGCGCGCATCGCCGGCCTCACACTGCGCGAGCGGTGGAGCAGTTGGCGCCGCACACCCTTCACCGCCGAGAGCACGTGGCACGTGTCCGTGTGGGACAAGACCGGCACCTGAACGCGAGGGCAGCGCTACGGTCGAGGCGATGAGCTCGCAGGACGACGACATCGCCACCGTCAACAAGGCGGCCGAAGTGTTGGAAGGTCTGGTCGGGCCGCTCGAGCTGGCAATGCGATCAGCGCGAATCGCTCGAGAGAGCCTCATCGACGTCACCCCCGGTGCCGCTCGCAAGGCCGGCTTCACCGGCTCCATGGAGCAGTTCGAGGCGGCGGTCGTCGAGGGGTACGGCTTCAACCGCCTGGATCGAGCTCGCCGAAGGCTTCTGGACGCACTGAGCGAGCCGCTCGACGACGTCCTGCCGCCCGACCAACGAACCTCGGCGTGAACCGTCGGGCGGGACCGGTGATCTGACCGCCGATCCGTCCGCAAATCACGAGTGGTGGATCGTGGGAGGGGTACACGAGCGGGGTGTGGTGCCTCGTCGGTGTGTTGGCCGGCTTGCCAGCAGCGACTGACAATTTTCAGCCGTGGAGCTCGGCGAGCTCCTCGCCCGACACCTCGTCGGGCTTCTTGCCCATGATGATCATGGCGAGGACCTCGTCCTTCGTCACGTCGTCCTTGTTGACGGTGCCAACGAGCTTGCCCATGAGCATCACACTGATCCGGTCGGCGAGGTCGAACACGTCGTGGATGTCGTGGCTGATGAGGAAGATCCCGATGCCCTCCGACTTCAGCCGGGAGATGAGTTCGTGCACCTGCGAGGTCTCGGCCGGCCCGAGGGCCGCGGTGGGCTCGTCCATGATGAGGATCGTGGCGTTGAAATGGACGGCCCTGGCGATCGCCACCGACTGGCGCTGCCCGCCCGACAGCGACCGCACGGGCGTCTTGAGGTTCTTGAACCTCGGGTTCAGCCGCTGCATCACCTTCTGCGTGGCCGATGCCATCGCATCGTCGTCGAGCGAGCCGCCGCGGGCCAGCAGTTCCCGACCGAGGAAGACGTTCCCGGTCGCGTCGATGTTGTCGGCCAGAGCGAGCTTCTGGTAGATGACCTCGACCCCGTGCGCTCTCGCGTCGCGCGGGTTGTGGATGACGACCGGCTCACCGTTGATGCGGATCTCGCCGGAGTCGGCCCCGTGTGCACCGGACAGCGTGTGCATCAGGGTCGACTTGCCGGCCCCGTTGCCACCGACGAGGGCGACCACCTCGCCCGGGAACAGGTCGACGGTCACCCCGTCGACGGCGTGGATGCCGCCGAACGAGACGCGGATGTCGCGCAGCTCGACGAGCGGGACGCGGCCGGCATTGCTCGGTGCCGCAGCGGTGGGGACCTCGCTCACAGTGCGATCCTTTCGTTCCGACTCACGGCCGCCCGGTCTGGATGACGATTGCCGACAGGATGATTCCGGCCAGGACCGCACCGATCGCGCCGGATCGGCGGCCGAGCCGGAGGGCCGAGTCGACGGCGACGGCGGTGACGAGCACTACGCCGACCACGATGTCCTGCGAGGGGGAGTCGATCCGGAGCAGCACCATCCCCGAGCGCAACGACTGCATGACGACCGCTCCGAGGACCGCCCCCGGGATGGTTCCGATGCCACCGGAGAACGACGTCCCGCCGATGACCGCGGCGGCGATGACGTCGAGCTCGTTCTGCACGCCGAGGTTGGTGACGGCGGCGTTCAGGCGCGCCGTCTGCACCGCCGCGCTGATCGCACACAGGACGCCCATCAGGCCGAACGTGAACATGAGCGTGCGACGCGTGTTGATGCCGCCGAGATCGGCGGCCTCGGGATTGCCGCCGTAGGCGTACACGTAGCGGCCGAAACGCCGGCGCTTGGCGAGATAGGTCATCAGCAGCGTGACGACGACCAGGATGACGACCGGGTATGCAACGCCGGTCGGCTTCCCGCTGATCGGCGACGTGTAGCCGTTGGCGACCAGCCCGATCGCGGCGATGACGGTCACACAACCGAGCACGCCGAGCCCGACGTCGACCGCCATCGGGCGCGTGGAAAGCGCGTAGCGGAGCCGGCG
>DATMDV010000379.1:0-8689 GCA_035557475.1 Ilumatobacteraceae bacterium | reverse complement strand
CGATCTCGACCTGGCGCTGCCCCACAACGCCGCCGGTCTCGACGACGGCGCGCACGACATCGCCGCGCAAGCTTCGGCCGCATGGGAAGCCGCCGTCTGCTGGGACGACGACTACGCAGTCAAGCGGCTGGCCGAAGTTCGAGCGGTCTGAGTACACAAGCGGTCGTGTTCCCAGACGGTCGACGACTGACGCTGGGAACAGACGTCGTACTCGGCGGTGGTGGAATCTCTATCGAAGAGATCAAGACGTACTGGGCCAACGGTCAATCGGCTGCCGAGGCACTGGCCACCTGCCAACCGGATGTGTCCCTCATTTGGCTCGCCGGAGGAGACATCGGCCTCGTCCAAGCCTTCGACCTGTACACACATTGCGGCATCTACGGCACGATGATCAACGGCGTGTGGTGGCGCGCCAACCCTGCACTCGGAGACGGCGACGGTGGACCACCCGAAGGCTGGGCGGACCCCCTCCCAACCCGGAACGATGACGTTCTACAGAGACGACCTCGCCGTCTTCACGACGGACCAAGGGTTGGTGGCCAGATTCAAGCCGACCACGTTCGCTGAACCCCAAATCACGTGCGACTGATTCTGCGAGCTCGCTGCGACCACCGCTGCGAGCGTCCGTAGCTGCGCACGTGCCAGGTCGGTCGAGCGCGCATATCTTTCGATCGTCGCTCGACGATCCGCGCTCGGACTCGTCGTTGCGTCGCGAGCGACGAGCGGGCAATTTGGCGCGCAACGATCGCGGCCGTTGGGGGTCGCACCGTCGGGGTAGATTCCGCAGTCGATGGCACCCGCTCGCCCCCCTGTTGTCAGCCAGACCGAGTGGGACGCGGCGCTGGCTGCCATCACCGAGCGCGAAAAGACGGTTGCCACCGCGCTGCATGAACTCGCCGCGGCCCGCAAGCGCATGCCGATGGTGCGCGTCGAGCACGACTACCGGTTCGAGGGTCCTGACGGGGAACGGTCGCTGCCCGAGCTGTTCGACGGTCGACGCCAGCTCATCCTCTACCGGTTCTTCTTCGAGGAGGGCGTAAACGGCTGGCCCGACGCCGGGTGTCCGGGCTGCTCGTCCGTCGCCGACGGCGTTCCCAACCTCGGCCTCCTGCACGTTCGCGACATCACGTTCGCCATGGCATCGCCGGCACCTCAGGCGAACCTGCGCGGCTACGCCGAGCGAATGGGTTGGACTGACATCCCGTGGTACACGATCTGCACGGAGCGCTTCTCGGCTGACTTCGGCGTCGACGAGTGGTTCGCCTTCAACGTCTTCTTGCGCGACGGCGACGACGTGTACCGCACCTACTTCCTCCAACACGGAGCGATGGTCCAGAGCATCGGGAGTGTGTGGAGCCTGCTCTCCCTCACGCCATACGGCGCGCAGTCCGACGACGAGGACGCACCCGAGGGTTGGCCGCAGGCCCCCTTTTCGTTCTGGTTCCGACGTCACGACGAGTTCGACGATTCGCCGCCTTCGGCCAGCGCGTAACAGCGTCGCTCGGGCGTCGCTCGACAGCGTTCCGCGTGAACGTCCTCACCGCACGCGTGGCGGCTGCAACGGGTGATGTCCAACGGCGACGCCAGGCCGCTGCCAGCACTCGATCTCGTCGGAGCGGGTCCGCCGTTCCCATGGCTGCCACCGCATCGTCGACAGGCATGGTCCGGTTCTCGAGCAACACGACCCTGACGTGGTACTCGCCTGACCCCAGCGTGTCGTACGCATTCTGTTCCACCTGCGGTTCGTCGTTGTTCTGGCGTGCCGCCGCGCAGCCGGACCACCTGTCGATTTGCGCCGGGACTCTCGATCAGCCCACCGGTTTGCGGACCTCGAACGCGTGGTGGATCGCCGAGCACGGCGACTATCACACGCCAGAGCCGGACGTCGACGAGTTCGAGCACGACGCGTAAACAGAGTGCCGATCAGAACCGCCAGCGCGTTGAACCCGGTGTCTCTTCGGCGGTACCGACTGCGGTCGCGGTGCGCGGCTTGACTTCGTACACGAACCACGGCGGTGGTCCGAGCGCCGGCGCGTTGAACGGTGCGGTGATGCCGGTTCCCGAGTCGTCGGGCTGCGCGGGCCATCCGCTCTTGGCCCACAGGGCCGCGATCTCGGCCACGATCGCCGGATCGGTCACGCGCTGGGCTTCGCCTGAGATCATCACGTCGAAGCCTTGCGTGGCGACACTGATCGTGCAGCGCGGGTCGCGTGCGACGTTCTTTGCCTTGCGGGTGCGATCGCCGGTCTGGAACCAGCATGAACCGGCGTGCCAAACCGCGCCCACGCTCGTCACGTGCGGGCTGCCGTCGGCGTTCAGCGTTGTCAGCCAGAACGTCGAGCGGTTGGGCGAGCGAGGGTCGTCGTGCATCAAGAGGTCGGCGAGCTGGGGTTCAACTTGAGACCATTCGATCGTCGGCAGCCCATCGCCCTCACCAAGGTTTGTTGCTTTCATAGTCCTTGAGACTCCTTCTCTCGCCGAAACTCATCGCGAGCCTGTCAGCGTGACCGATCACTCGGGGGCCAAACCCATCGTGCGGGTCACAGTGAGAACAAGCTTTCGGCCGTCGAACGGCGGGACGTGCGGACCCGGCGACTCCCCCGGCAGTCCGACGAGCGAGTTGACAGTCGATCCTGCGCTGAATGGCAGGCTGTCCTGTCGCCTTCTTCGGCGGCTCGACGAAGCCTCGACGAGTCGCGCATCGCGGCGAAGCGACGATGTGTTGCAGGGCTGATCGTGCGAGCCTGTCGGCATGATCTTCGGTGACCACGTCAGGTCGCCCGACACGGTCGCGTCAGCGGGATGGATCGCCGCAGCGTGTCGGGGTGTGTGGTGGACCGTCGGTGCGCTCGTGCCGAATCAGTACCCGTCGGTGCTACGTGTGCGCGCACCGAGCCCGCGCCCTGACGGCTGGTGGACGGCGTACCGCCACCTGTACGAGATCGTCGCTTCGATCGGTGAACGGCACACCTGCAGCCCTGATCGGGCGTGGTTCGCCGTGTGGGAGGGCCACGGCTTCGACACCGCCACGACCCATGTCGCGTGGCGCGATCCTCCGCTCGACGAGGAAACCCGCCGGGCACGCGAGGCGGAGCGATCACGGGTGCGCGAGGAGGGCGAACGTCGCAACGCTGCCATCCGGGCTGCGTTGGTTCAGGTTCCGCGCTTCGACCTGCCGAACCGCACCTATTACCTGTTGGAGGGACCGGTCTCGGCGGCGACCCAGTTGTCCCACCCGGAACCGATGGGCGAGTGGCGCAACCCGGACCTTTTCTGGCCGGACGATCGACGATGGTTCGTCGCGACCGACATCGACTTCTGGTCGCTCTACATCGGAGGCGACGACGACTTCGTCGCCGAACTGGCGAGGAGCGTCCCGACTCGCACCGAGATCGTCACGCTCGATCGTCAGCTCGAGATCGAGGACTGAACTCCCCTACCTCCCCTCGTGCGAGCACGTCTGAGTTCGTGGGAGACATCTCGTCGGCGAACCACAGCAGCCGCCGGTCGTGACCGTCGAGTAGCAGGCCAGGGCGCAGCGGCGCTGCCCGCGCTCGAACGATCTGCGCCCCTACTTGTCGTTGCTTCGTGAGCTACGAGCGGGCAGTCTGTGCGCCCGACGGTCGTTGCGCCGTCAGCCACGCTCGGGCAATCTGCCTGGATGGTGGACCGCGACTCCCGAAGTGCCTGGCAACACCGGTACGACGAGTCGATCGCCCGAGAGCGCGCCGTCAACGATGCCGACGAGGCTTCAGTGGGTGAGGTCGCGGCGATCGAGGCGACCGGTTGGGCGAGCGGTTGGGTGCCCGGCTGGGTCGGCCGGGTCGCACCTGCGCTGAGTGGCGCGGTGCTGTTCATCCGTCGACGAATGCGTCGCACATCACTGCCGTGATGCGCTTGTGCACTCAGCGCCCGCGGGAGCTTTGCGGTCATGAGCGACGAACAGCCATCCTGTCCGGGGTGAAGGGCGACGAGATCTCGGGCGACGACCGTAACGGGTCGGCGCGGCGTCCCTCCTTCGTGCAGCGCCAGGCGCTGAAAGGGCTCTTGAAGCAGGCCCGCAAGCACCCCGACGAACCGTTGACTCCCGATGACTGGGAGTCGTACTGGAGGTTCGGGTCCCAACCCCGCACTCGGGCGTTCAAACGAGTTCTCCGGATGCTGCCAAGCACACCTCGCTGCGGTTACTGCGGCGCGCCGTTTGCCGGCGTCGGCGCCCGGCTCGTGCGGCCCTTCGGCTACCGCCCGTCGCGTAAGAACCCGAACATTTGCTCGACGTGCGTCGAACTGGCCCCGCCCGGGGGGATGACGTTGGAGATCGGCGTCTTGTTCGCCGACCTTCGCGGGTTCACGTCCGACTCGGAGTCGCGCACGCCGGCCGAGGTGAGCGTCGAACTGAGACGCTTCTACGCCCACGCCGAGAAGGTCTTCTTCCCCGAGGCACTCATCGACAAGCTGATCGGCGACGAGGTCATGGCGCTGTATGTGCCGGCCATCATGACGCTCGCGGCCTCGATCGATGACGACGTCCGCCGGCACGTCGCCCACGTGATGCTCGAGCACGCTCGTGAACTCCTCGAGCGCGTCGGTTACGGCACCGCGGGTGTTCCGGACTTCGCGATCGGCATCGGTGCGGACTTCGGGGAGGCGTTCATCGGGAACATCGGCGACACCGCCGTGCACGACTTCACCGCGGTCGGCGATGTCGTCAACACAGCCTCGCGCCTCCAGGGCCATGCGGCGGCGGGCGAGGTCGTCCTGTCCGCTCGGCTCGCTCGATTCCTTCCGACTCCGATCGGTGTGCCCGAGCAGGTCGTGCTCAAGGGCAAGCAGGAGCCGTACGACGTCCGCCGTGTGCAGTGGTTTGGCGATCGTCCATAGTCGGAGGCCGTCGTCGTCTCAGATCGGTGAAGATCTACACGCGGAAAGGTGATGACGGGACGACTGGTCTCCGTTGCACGGGACAGCTGACCCGCTCGCGCCGATCGCCGATCGGAACGAGGCACGGAAGGGAAGTAGACAACTGACTCTGCCGCTCGGCTGGACTTGCTGCGCAGGATGTGGCTGCAACACTGGTGGCGTGAAGATCAAAGCCCAAGTTGTCGTGTTCGACGCAGCCGATCTCGCCACGGAGAGCAGCTTTTGGGCCGGTGTGTACGGCGGGACGATCGACGCCGAAGACGACTGGCACATGGTGTTGGTCGATGGTCAACCGCGGGTTGGCGTGCAGCTGGCACCGAACCATGTGCCTCCCGAGTGGCCCGGCGGCGCGCCGCAGCAGATCCACCTCGACCTGTGGGTCGATGACCCGACCGCGGCGCACGACCTCGTCATGTCTCTAGGCGCGACGGTGTTGAAGGAGGCCGAGAACGGTGACTCGCCCGACGACTTTCAGGTGTATGCAGACCCCGCCGGCCATCCCTTCTGTCTGTGCTGGGTGAAGCCCCGCGATCATTAGCGGTAGTGCAGTCCGGCCTCGGCGCGACCGCTGGCTCATCTGCCGCGGCGGTGCAAATCGCCGGGGGAACGGGAGCTGGCGTCGGTCAAGCTTCTCTGGTGATCACTCGTTCGGCGCCGGCTGAGCCCGCGGCTGGTGATCGAGTTGCTGGAGTGGTTGGACGCTCCGATGGCTGACGCGGTCGATGCGCATGACCCGTGTGTGAACGACTCGGATGTGTCGTGGGCCGGCACGGATCGGTCCCGAGGTGGTTGGACCACGCCAGAGAGCTCTCCGAGAGGTGGATTCATCGCCAGCAGATCCTCGAGGCACTCGGACGTCCGGTCGACCTCAACGAGGACCTGCTCCGGCCAGTTCTCGACGGGTTGCGATGGGCGTATCAATTCCGGCTCGGCGGAGTGTCGCGCACACACAGCCCTCCTCGTCTCAGTGCGCAAGCACGCAACGCCACAGGGCGCACACGATCTCATCATCGCGGCGACGGCGCGGGCAACGCGTCGGACTGTTGTGACATCGGACCGGGCCGGCTTCGTGGATTTGCCGGGCGTCAACGTTCGCCGCCCCGTCTGACGGACCAGCTGAACCCGAGCAGCCCGGTCCCGGCGTTGAGGGCCTCCAGTTCAGGCCAGCTCGGTGAGGCGTCAGACGAGCGTCGCGAGGAGGTCGGCGACGATCTTGTAGCCCTTGCTCGCGTCGGCCGGGCGGCGCCGCTCGACCGACGTGCGAGCCAGGTCGACCGACTGCTCCAGGCCGAACTCCATATCGATGCTGTGCTCGCGCGCCAGTGGCTTGGCGATCACCCAGATCTCGTCGATCCGTGCCAGCGTCGCGTCGTCGATGTCGCCCTCGATCACCTCTTCGTCGAGATGTCGCATCGAGTCGGCGAGGTCGCGCACGAGCTCGGCCAGCGACGCATCCGACCTGATCGGGGGCAGCGTGGTGGTGACACTCGTGTCGGCCGACTCGACGATGGATTGGTCGACGGTGGTGGTTCCGCACGCCGTCAGCAACAGCACCATGGCTGCCACCAGTGCGCCGCGGCTCACGTGGTGACGAGGATGCGATCGCTCGCGAACGCGCCGACACCGATGTGGCGGCCGTCGATCTCGAGGGTCATCGTGCCGTCTGGCGACGCGGCCGTGATGACGCCGACATGACCCGGCTGGATCGAGCTCTCCTCGAGGAACTCGAGCAGTCCGGGCGTGAACTCGAGCTCTTCGGGGATCCGAGCCACGGTGAACTCCGACCCGATGGCGATGCCGGACAACGGCCGAGCGTCGGTCTCGACGTAGGCGGAGCCGGGGATCGGGTTGCCGTGCGGGCAGGTCGTGGGACTGCCGAGCAACCGGTCCATCGCCTGTTCGACGTGGTCGCTCATCACGTGCTCCCACTTGCCGGCCTCATGGTGCGCCTCCGCCCACGACAACTTCAAGACGTCGGTCAAGAAGCGTTCGGCGAGCCGGTGGCGGCGTACGACGCGTTCGGCGAGCTCGACCCCAGCTGCGGTGAGCACGATGGCGCCATCGTTGGTGAGCAGCCCTTCGACCTCGAGCCGCTTGATCATCTCGCTCACCGCCGGGCGGCTGACCAGCAGCCGGTCGGCGATGCGGGCTTGGATGATGTCGACATCGTCCTCGGCGAGTTCGAAGATGCACTCGCAGTACTCCTCGAACGCAGGATGGTGCTCTCCGGGTGCAGGCATGAGCACAGCCTACCCGGGCGGATGATGGCGGGATGGGGGAGCAAATCGAGGCGCCGCGCTCGACGGGAGGGCCGATAGTGTCGCGGTCGTGACAGACACGCGTTGAGCTCGGTCCCATCCGTCTCGAACCTTGGAGTTCCGCATGTCCGCATCCCTATTCGCCCGTGGCGTCACCGTCGTACGTGGCGCCCGCACCATCCTCGACCGCGTCGATGTGTCGGTCATCCCTGGTCGCCGCACCGGGCTCGTCGGACCGAACGGCGTCGGGAAGTCGACGCTGCTCGGCGTGTTGGCGGGCGAAGTCGTGCCCGACCGGGGGACCGTCACGGCGGCCCCGCCGACTGCAAACGTCGGCTTTCTGGTGCAGGAGCCCGAACGGCGCGACGACGAGACGGTGCACGATCTGCTGCGGCGTCGGGCGGGCGTGACCGCCGCCCAGGAACGGCTCGACGCGGCGACGCACGCGCTCGCCGGGTCCGAGGAGGGTGCCGACGACCGGTACTCGATCGCTCTCGAACGGTGGCTGGCGGTCGGCGCCACCGACTTCGAGGCGCGCGTCGGAGAGGTGTGGCACTCGCTCGGACTGGCCGACCGGCTGCTCGGCCAGACGACGTCGTCGTTGTCGGGCGGCGAAGCGGCCCGGGCGTCGCTGGCAGCCCTGCTGCTCAGCCGGTTCGACGCCTACCTGCTCGACGAGCCCACCAACGACCTCGACCTCGACGGACTCGAACGGCTCGAGACATGGGTGCTCCAACAGCGGGCCGGGATCATGCTGGTGAGCCACGACCGGCGCTTCCTTCACCGGGTCGTGACCCATGTGGTCGAGCTCGACGAGTTCAGCCACCGCACCGCCGAGTACGCCGGCGGCTGGCAGACCTACCTCGACGAGCGGGAACTCGCCCGCCAACACGCCTGGGAGCAGTTCGAGGAGTACGACACGAAGCGCAAGACGCTCGCCGGTCGGGCGCAGCGCGAGCGGGAGTGGGCGAGCCAGGGCTTGGCTCGGGTCCGGCGGTCGCTCGACAGCGAGCCCGACAAGAACATCCGCGCCTTCCGCAAGGCTCAGACCGAGCAGCTCGCCGGCAAGGCCGCCCGCACCGAGCGGGCGATCGAGCGCCTCGACGTGGCCGACAAACCACGCGAGCCGTGGCAGCTGAAGCTCGAGGTGGCTGACGTCGGTCGCAGCGGGCAGATCGTGTCGCGCCTGACCGACGCCGTCGTCGAGCGCGACGGGTTCCAGCTGGGACCGATCGACCTGTTGCTCGAATACGGCGAGCGGCTGGCGATCGTCGGCCACAACGGCAGCGGGAAGACGACGTTGATCGACCTGATCCTCGGGCGGCGCGAACCGGATTCGGGGACGGCGACGCTCGGCGCCGGCGTGCGGATCGGCGAGGTCGAACAGGCCCGCCACCAGCTCGCCGACGACGCGGTGGTGCAACGGGCGATGCAGGATGCCACCGGTCTCACGGTGTCGGACGTGCGGACGCTGCTCGCCAAGTTCGGCCTCGTCGGCGATCACGTCCAAC
>DATMDV010000378.1:0-6708 GCA_035557475.1 Ilumatobacteraceae bacterium | reverse complement strand
GAGACTGCCGGCCGGACCGCCGACGACCTCGAAGCCGATCTGTACAACGAGCGATTCCTGGTCAAACGGGCGCTCCTGCGGGCGATCGAGCACCGCGAGGGTCCGCCGCCGGTGCTGCTGATCGACGAGATCGACCGGGCCGACGACGAGTTCGAGGCGTACCTCCTCGAGGTGCTGTCGGACTTCCAGGTGACGGTGCCGGAGCTGGGGGTGTTCCAAGCCAGCCGTCCGCCGATCGTGATCCTCACGTCGAACCGCACCCGCGACGTCCACGACGCCCTGAAGCGCCGCTGCCTCTACCACTGGGTCGAACACCCGGGGTTCGAGCGCGAGGTGGCGATCGTGCGGTTGCGGGTCCCCGAGGTCGGCCAGGAGCTCGCCCGTCAGGTGGCTGCCGCAGTCGAGGTCCTCCGCGACATGAAGCTCTACAAGCCACCGGGCGTCGCCGAGACCATCGACTGGGCGACCGCCCTCGGGCGGCTCGGCGTCACGCGGCTCGACGAGCGCAGCGTCATGTCGACGCTCGGCACCGTGCTCAAGTACCGCGAAGACCACCAGCGTGTCGAACAACACGGCGTCGCCGACATCGTGAAGCAGGCGTTCGAGCGCGGCCTCCTCCCCGGTTGAACGTGTCCGGGTCCACCGACAACAACCTCGACACGACCACCGACGCGGGGGAGATCGCCGTGGCGTTCACGTGGCTCCTGCGCGGCGCCGGCCTGTCGGTGCCGATGAGCTCGACGATCGCTTTCACCGAAGCGCTCGTGGCGACCGGGATCGGCGACCGCGACGACACGTACTGGGCCGGCCGGGCAACTCTCGTGCGCCGGCCCGAGGACCACGAGACCTACGACCGGGCGTTCAAGGTGTTCTGGGAGGGACGCCGGACGGTCGGCGAGGAGGTGCCGGCCGAGGAACCGGTGCACATCACACTCGCCATCGACGACGACACGGACGACGAGTCACCCGACGAGCCCGACTCCGCCGACGCGTCCGACGAGGAGACGATCGAGTTGCGCTTCAGCGCCACCGAAGTGCTACGGCACAAGGACTTCGCCGACTACTCCGAACAGGAGTTGACCGAGGCCCAACAACTGATGTCCCGCCTCCGTCTGGCCGGTTCGCCCCGCGAGTCGCGCCGGCTCTCCGGCAGCAAGGGGCGCACCGCGCGACCCGACCTGCGCCGGACGGTTCGGGCGGCGATGAAGTCGAACGGTGAGCCATTCCGGCGCCACTGGCGCGAGCCGACCACGCGCAACCGCCGGCTCGTGCTCCTGCTCGACGTGAGCGGATCGATGGAGCCGTACGCAAGGGCGTTGTTGCGGTTCGTCCACGCCGCCGTCGCCGGACGCCAGAAGGTCGAGGCGTTCTCGCTCGGCACGCGGCTCACGCGCATCACCCGTGAGCTATCGAGCCGTGATCCGGACATCGCGCTCCGCCAGACGTCGACGCGTGTCGTCGACTGGAGCGGCGGCACCCGCCTCGGCGACGGGCTCCGGCAGTTCAACGACGCCTGGGGGCAGCGCGGGATGGCGCGCGGAGCGATCGTCGTCATCCTCTCCGACGGATGGGACCGCGGCGATCCCAGCGTGCTCGCCGAGCAGATGGTTCGGCTCCACCGTGTCGCCCACCGGGTGATCTGGGTCAACCCGCTGAAGGTCACGCCGGGCTACGCGCCGCTCGCCCGCGGCATGGCAGCCGCGTTGCCGTACGTCGACGCATTCGTCGAGGGCCACTCGGTGGCCGCGCTCGAAGAGCTCGCCAGGGCGATCAGCGGCGAGGGCCCGTGAGCCCGATCGACATCCCCTACCGGCACGGCACGCTCGACACACCGATGCGCCGCGCCACGTCGGTGCGCGGTGACCACGTGGCAGTGATCGATGGCGACGTTCGGCTCACCTACAGCGAGCTCGACCGGCGGATCGCCGGTGCCCGGGCCGGGCTTCGCGAGTTGGGCCTCGGATCGGGCGATCGGGTCGGCGGGCTGGCGCTCAACTCGTCACGTCACCTCGAGGCGTGCATGGCGGTCCCGACCACGAACCTCGTACTGAACGATCTGAACTTCCGTCTCGCCCTTCCCGAGTTGGAGTTCATCGTCAACGACTCCGGCGCCCGGGTGCTGCTCGCCGACGAACGGCACTGGGACACCGCGACCGCGCTGCTCGCCAAGTGCGACTGCGTCGAGCAACTGGTTTGGTTGAGCGATGGGTCTGCCCCCGACGGCGAGGCGACGTGGGACCAGCTGTGCGCCACCACACCCGTCGGCCTCCCGGCCGACCTCGACGCCGACTGCGTGGCCGGCATCACGTACACGGGTGGCACCACCGGGCTCCCGAAGGGCGTCATGCAGACCCACGGCAACCTGATGGTCAACGCCAAGCACCTGTTGTGGGCGAACCCGGTGTACTCCGACGACCGCTTCTTGCACATCACGCCGATGTTCCACTCGGCCGGCGTGTCGAACATCTATGCGCTCACCCTCGTCGGCGGCACGCACGTGATCTGTCCGGGTTTCGAACCGGACCTCGTCGGACGCCTGATCGAGCGCTACGAGATCACGGTGTGCGTGCTCGTGCCGACGATGATCAACATGTTCTTGAACCACCCGGGCACCGCCGACCGCGATCTGTCGAGTTGGCGACTCTGCATCTACGCCGCCTCGCCGATGCCGGTCGCTCTGCTGCGACGGGCGCTCGACGAACTGCCGTGCGATTTCGTCCAGGGCTACGGCATGACGGAGGCCTGCCCGCACGTCGCCCAGCTCTCCGCGCTCGACCACCGGCTGGGCCTGACCGGCGACGACGATGCGCTCCGGCGACTCGCCAGCTGTGGCACCCCGTGCATCGGCGTCGACGTCGAGATCCGCCGGCCCGACGACACCCGGTGCGAGATCGGCGAGATCGGCGAGATCGTGGTTCGCGGTCCCAACGTGATGCCCGGGTACTGGAACCGTCCCGACGAGACGGCCAATGCCTTCACTTCCGACGGTTGGTACCGCAGCGGTGACCTGGCCTCGGTCGACGACGGCGGATACATCTTCATCGTCGACCGCGCCAAGGACATGATCGTGTCGGGTGGCGAGAACGTCTACACGACCGAGGTCGAGAACGCGCTCGCGACCCATCCGGCCGTGCTCGAAGTCGCGGTGTTCGGCGTGCCCCACGATCAGTGGGTCGAGGCCGTGCACGCCGAAGTCGTCGTGCGTGACGGGTTCGACGTCACTGAGGAGGAACTGGTCGACCACTGTCGGCGGTCGATCGGTGGTTTCAAGGTGCCCCGATCGATCGCGTTGCGCGGTGAGCCGTTGCCCAAGTCGGGCGCCGGAAAGATCCTCAAACGCGAGATCCGATCGCAGTACTGGCAGTGACATCGGGGCGCACTGACGGGTGCGGGACCGCGTGAACATCTTCGTCCCGACATTGGTGACGCCGAGGGCGACCTTTGCAAGCTTTTGAGATATCGTTGTGAGTTCAAAGAGAAGTTGGCGGCGAACGACGGATCGTCATTCCGGCACACTCCTGGGCGGTTGAGGCGGAACTGAGCATGAGAATCGGAGAGCTCTATCGAGATGCGCGTCGTTTCGGGCTCGCGTTCCCGATGTGCTGCGTCCGGCGACTTGTGGGTCAGCGCCGGTGCACAACCACTCTCCGCGGTGTGGGCCAAGTGACGCTCCGACTCGACAACAGCGACGCCAACGTCTTTCGCCAAGTGTTCCGATACCGCGAGTACGACTTGACAGGCACCGGGCAATGGCCACGCATCCGCACCGCCTACGAGGCGATGTTGGCGGCGGGTCAGCGGCCGATCATCATCGATGCCGGTGCCAACGTGGGGGCGAGCACGTTGTTCTTCGCGACCACCTACCCGGAGGCCACCGTCCTCGCCGTCGAGCCGGATGTCGAGAACATCGAGATGTGCCGACTGAACACACGTGGCTGTCCGAACGTGCGGGTGATCAGAGCCGGCCTGGGCGGCGAGATCGGCCGGGTCGAACTCCTGGGCGGCGAGAACGGCTCGTGGAGCATCACGACCGAACGATCGACCGAGGGTTCCACCGAATTGGTCACGGTGCCCCAACTGCTCGAGCAGGAAGGCGAAGGCTCAGCGTTGTTCATGGTCAAGATCGACATCGAAGGCTTCGAGAGCGACGTCTTCGAGACCGCCGAAAAGTGGATCGACCAGCCGGCGGTGCTGTTCATCGAGATCCACGATTGGATGCTCCCCGGCAGATACACGAGCGTTGCGGTCCAACGTGCGGTTGCACCGCAGGGCTTCGAGATGCTGACGATCGGCGAGAACACCGCCTACATCCGCTGACAGCATCCGGGATCGGGCAACGACATCGCGGCGTCGGCGCGGCCCCGCGAAATCGCCGACCGCCGTGGCACAATCAACGCCATGAAGGAACTGCTCGACGATCTCGACCGGTGGCGCTCCGACGGCAAGCGGGTGGCGCTCGCGCGGGTGGTCGACATCGAAGGCTCGGGGCCCCGCGATCCCGGCGCGGCGATGGCCGTGAGCATCGAAGGTGAGGTCGTCGGCAGCGTCAGCGGCGGCTGCGTCGAGGGCGCCGTGGTCACCGAGGCGCTGTCGATCCTCCACGGCGACCGCGAACCCGGCATCGTCACGTTCGGCTACAGCGACGACGACGCGTTCGCGGTGGGCCTCACGTGCGGCGGCACGATTCGGCTGTTCATCGAGGAGCTCGATTGGTGAGCATCTACACCGAACTGGCCGCGCGCATCCGAGCCCAGTCACCGGTCGCGCTGGCCACGGTCATCGACGGGCCCCACGTCGGGAGCAAGCTGCTCGTCGAGCCGGACGTCGAGCCGCACGGTGGGGTGCAGGGTTCGCTGGGGAATCCCGAGCTCGATCGCGTCGTTGCCCGCGACACACGGGCCGAGCTCGAAGCCGGCCGATCAGGCGTCCGTCACTACGGCCCGGAGGGTCAGACCACTCCGGAGGATCTCGTCGACACCCCCGTCGTGCGGGTGTTCGTCGAGAGCTGGTCGCCGCCGCCCCAGATGTGGATCTTCGGGGCGGTCGACTTCACGGCCGCCCTCGCCAAGGTCGCCAAGGTGCTGGGGTACCGCGTGACGGTGTGCGACGCCCGCGAGATCTTCGCCACCCGGCGCCGGTTCCCGATGGCCGACGAGGTGCGGGTGACGTGGCCGGGCCCGATGTTCGACGATCGCGGTGCCACGCTCGGCCCGCGCGACGCGGTGTGCATCCTCACCCACGACCCCAAGTTCGACGTCCCGGCGGTTCAGGGCGCGCTCGCCACTGCGGTCGGCTACATCGGCGTGATGGGAAGTCGCACCACCCACACCAAGCGCATGGAACGACTCGCCGAGGTCGGCATCGACGACTCCGCCGACCTCGCCCGGCTGATGTCACCGATCGGGCTCGACATCGGCGCCCGCACCCCGGAGGAAACAGCGATCTCGATCGTCGGCGAGATCATCGCCAACCGCACCGGTCGCCATCCCCCCAGCCTCCGCGACGGCGAGGGCCCCATCCACGCCTAGAGCGTCGGGTCGGCGAAGACGATGTTGCGCGAGTGGCGCTCCGTGAGGAACGTGATCTCGACTTCGCTGCCGCGTTGTCGCGAGTGCACCATCGCATCACCGATGCCGAGGAAAATCATCACGTGACCCGGGTAGTACATCAGGTCGCCCGCTTCGGCGGCGACGCGCTCGACCCTCGTCGACGCGTTGATCTGGGCCCGGCTCTGGCGGGCCAGTTGCAGCCCGGCGACGCCCCAGGCGTACGTCGTCAGCCCGGAGCAGTCGAAACCGACGCCGGGCTCCGACGAGTTCGATCGGTAGGGCACCCCGAGTTGGGACATCGCGGCGAGGAGCGCGATCTGCTTGTCGAAATCACTGAGCGCCCATGCGTCGCGCAGCATCGCGGCCGGGATGCCGAGCTCGGTCGCCGCGAGGTTGGCGGCTTCGTCGCGCAGCCGCACGTAGCGGTTGAACGTCAGGATGTATGCGCCGTCATTACGGGTGTCGTCGAAGACGTCGAGCTCCGCCGCCGAGTTGACCGCACGAGCGGAGATCTGGGCCAGTGCCGGCGAGATCGACCGCGGCCCCGCCGCTTCGGCGGGAGCCGGCGCCAGGACGGCACCGAGCGAACCGAGCGAACCGAGGACGAGCATCGCGACCGCGGCGCGGCGGCGCAAGAAACCGGGATGCTCGGGAAGAAGTGCTGACATGAGAAGCGCCCGCGGTCACCCGAACTGTCGGGCTCCCACCATTACAAGCGGTAAACATATCGTCACCGAACCGCAACACTGAAGTCCTTCGTCACCTTTTCGTCATCTGTTGTTCAGCTGAGAACGGACAGAATCACCGATATGACGGTCGCGGTCCTGCTTGCGGCGGGTGCGGGAAGCCGTTTCGGCGGCGCCGGGCACAAGCTCGATGCGACGATCGGCGGTCGTTCCGTCGCTCTCCGGGCAATCACCGCGGCGCTCGACGCCGGCATCGGACCGGTTCTCGTCGTCACCGGGGCGTACCGGATCGCGCTCCCAGCGGGTGCCACCGAGGTCCACAACCCCGACTGGGCTGACGGTCAGATGACGTCGGTCCGGCGCGGCATCGACGCCGCCCGTGAGCTCGGCGCCACGGCGGTCGTCGTCGGGCTTGCCGACCAACCATTCGTCACCGCCGACGCGTGGCGCGCTGTCGCGGCGTCGACGTCGCC